>JBEKDL010000047.1:0-14773 GCA_050014355.1 Dehalococcoidales bacterium
AGCCTCGAGCCCAGTGCGCCGGTTCGTAGAATTTCTCCATTGGGCATGACCCATTCCACGCCGAGCATGTTCTCGCCGTGGCCGCCCATGAAAGAGCCGGCCGGCCCCGCGCCCGCGAACGCCGCGGCGCTGGCCAGGGGCGAGCAGCTTGAGCCGGCGCCGATGATGTGCGTGTTCAGCCCCACTTTCATCGCCTCGGCCTGGAGTACCGCTCCGATGACATAGGGCTCAATAACCGCGAACATGTTCTTTTCGTCTATCTCCAGAATGCGGTCCATGCGCCTCATGTCCAGCTGGATGGCGCCATCATGCGAGGGATAGCCCATCGCTGACCAGAAAGTGCTGGAGGCCTTAAATTTAATCTTGTATTTATTGCATACCTTGACGATAGCCTGGACTTCCTCGGTGCTGCCGGGAAGCAGGACGGCTGCGCCTCGTGGCGTGTATACCCCGTAATAAGGCCCCAGGTGAATGGCGGTATGGGTCAGCGGGTAGCGATAAGAGTCCAGCAGCGCCGGGTCATCGGAAATATTATTCGCGCCGACGATGTCTTCCAGTGCCTGATACACTTCTTTTTTTAACGCCATTTCTCATCGCCTCCTCGGTTGCATCGCTTGTTTGACCAGGTCTACGACGTCGAAGACCTGCATCTTATCGCCTGCCGCGCTGATAGCGTCGATAAAGTTCCTCTCGCACCACCCGCACGCACTGACGATAGCTTCGGCGCCGGTGGACTTGGCTTCCTCTATCCTTTCGGTGGCTGTCCATCTGGAAAAATCCGGATAGGCCTCTTTCGCGCCACCGCCCGCGCCGCAGCACCAGGCGTACTCCTTGATTCTCTCCATCTCCACCAGCTCCAGGCCGGGTATGCTTTTCAGGACATCCCGCGGCGGCTCGTAAACGCCCCAGGCGCCGTTGTATCTTGGTTTTTTAGGCTCATACACCACAACCTGGTTAAAGATTTTCTTTTCCCTGCCCTCCCAGGGGATATAAGGCTCGCCCTGCCGGCCCAGGTGGCAGGGGTCGTGGTAGGTAACGCGCATTGGAACGGACTTGATGAGCTTAATCTTGCCCTGCTTAATCAGGCGGTCGAGGTACTGAACCGTATGTAGCACTTCAAAGTCGGCCCCGAATTGCGGGTAAAGGCGCAGGAAAGCGTGGAAGCCGTCCGCGCAGGAGGTCACGACCGTTTTTACGCCCGCCGCTTTCCAGGCTTTAATGACTTTCTTTGCTTGCTTGGCAAAATCATCTTTATAGCCCATGTAATAAGCGCGGACGCCGCAGCAGGACTCGTCCTTGCCCATAATACCGATATCGACGCCGGTGTCTTTTATAATGGTGACCGCGTTCCTGGCGGTAGGCCAGAGCTCTTTATCATAGCTGTACCGGCAGCCGGCGTGGAAAAGCACCTCCGCCGGCTCGGAGGGGACGTGTTTTACATTCAGCCCTTCCGCCCAATCGCCGCGCTTGGCCCGGGGCTCCATCACCATGTTATCTTCTTTACGGAGATGGTCGATGACCGCCGCATGCTGCGGCAGCGATTGCCCGTCTTCGACCAGGTGCGCGCGTAGCTCGTGCATCATCTGCAATGGCTCCAGGTTGTAGCGGCAGATTTTATCGGACACGTCACAGGAGCCGCAGAGCGCGCATTTAAAGACGATATCCTGGACTTTTTCGGTATATTCACTCCGCTTGTTAAGGAGCGAAAGCGCCACCGCGAACCGGCCGCGCGCCGAGTACGCGTTAAAATTGTTGTAGGCGATGCTGGGGCAGCCTTTGGAAAACCGGCGGCTCTTTATCTGGTCGAGCGGGATGAATTTGCAGTAGGAGCACTGGCTGCACCTTTCCATATCGGACTTATAATCTTCTAAAGCCACTTCTCTATGCCTCCTTTGTCACTTTTCGCCTAGAAGCAGAGCTTGCCCGGGTTCATCACGTTATTGGGGTCGAATATGCCCTTGAGCTTTCTTAAAACGTAGGTGGTCTGCGCGTCGCGGTTATAGGCCATGTTCGCCCAGATGCCGTAAGGCCGCGAGAAATAGGCGCCCTGCTTGAGCATTTCTTCACTGGCCCGGCCGAAGAAATCATGCATCCTGGTTGTTTCCGTGTTATTTTTCGGGTTGTAAGGGAGATGGAACTCGCAATGGCAGCTGGCGCCCTGGTGCACCGGCTGAAGGTATACCCCTATTTCCGAGACCGGGTACTGGCAGGCTTCAGCAACCGAGTACATCGCTTTCACGAAGCCTGGCGTTTTATCGAGGGTGGTCAGGAAGAAAATATCTTGGCAGCCGCCCTGGTAGCCGAGTTTCCAGTAAGGCTCGCCCGAGGGATTGAACACCGCTTTCATCACCTCGCCGTTCCGGGCCCCGGCGATTTCCGGCACCAGCTTCAGGCCGAACTGCTGCGCGATGTCCGAGATGTCTTTCTCCTGGAACTCGACCCTTTCCCTGGGGAGCCGTTCGCGCCCGGCGATAGTTACCAGCACCGACCAGGCCGGCAGCTCCATGGCGCGCGCCCTGACGGCATCGGGCTTGCCCCCGAGCACAGCCGCCAGATTGAAATTATTCATTATTAAAAGCTCATCGCCGAACCTGAACCGGAGGAGCTTGTAAACGAAACTCAAGAGGTCGTCGAGTTTTTTAGAAGTAACGAAAAAGAGTTTATAAATCTCGGGCAGCAGCTCGCATTTTACGGTTGCCCAGGTCACGATGCCCATGCTGCCCTGGGCCGCGGAAACGAGCCGCCAGTAGTCCAGCTGCCCCGGCCCGCCTGTCCCTGCCGGCGATTGTTTTTTCTCAAAGGCATCCTCCATGGACTTCCAGTTGCCGGGCTCACCGGTGCGGAACTTCTCTCCGTTCCCCCAGATTACCTCCAGATTTCGTAAAGGCTCGTACGCCAGCCACTGGTATCTCGGGATAAGCGTGGGCTCGCGCTCCAGAAGCGCCGCCACGACCGACTTATTGGCCCGCGGCGCCAGCGGCATGGAAACACGCATTCCTTCCCCGGCAAGCGCCTGCTGAAGCTGGGGATAGGTCACGCCCGGCTCGATGATAGCTGTTCGGCTACGCCGGTCGATTCTGATAATCTTCTTCATGCCGCTCATGTCCACCACCACCGCGCCCGGTGCGCTCGGAACGGTATCGCCGCGGAAATGCGGCGCGCCGGAGCTTACGGGCACCAGTGGGGTTTGTGTCTTGTTGGCCCAGTTTACTATCGCCGCCGCTTCCTCTGCGTTTTTAGGCCTGACCACGCAGTGCGGTTTCACCGGCAGGACGAAGCTCTGGTCTCGCGCGTAAGCCTCCAGCGTCTGTGTATCGTCCACCACGTTCCCCTTGCCAGCAATTTCAATCAGCTTTTGTTTGATTCCGCTCACCTTTGCGCTCCTTTTTCAGGAATATCGGCATCATTTTTACAGAGAAAAAGGCACGGTTTCGCCGGTATGTTTAGCGATGAGTGCCTTTCTTTATGATTGTCAGGGTAAAGCGTTTTAAAGCAGACAAGATAAGTATGGTAATATACTACATTTCAGCCATTGGGATTGTCAATCCAGCTTGACAAAGGTTAACGGGCCGCCTAAAGTGTCCATGGTGCGGGAATACTGCTCAAAGCAACAAATAAGCGAGGTAAGACATGGGGCCGCTGGATGGAATCAGGGTGATTGACCTGACGCAGGTGCTTTTCGGACCTTTTGCTACGATGCTCCTTGGCGATATGGGCGCTGAAATTATCAAGATTGAGCGACCGGAAATTGGCGATATCGCGCGGGGCAACGGCCCTGTGGTCAACGGAGTAAGCACCTATTTTTTAAGCCTCAACCGGGGTAAAAAGAGTATCGCGCTGAATCTGTCCAGTAAGGAGGGAGTGGAAGTGCTGCTGAAACTGGTCAAGACCGCCGATATACTCGTCGAGAACTACAAGCCCGGCACGATGCAGAAGCTCGGCCTCGGCTACGATCGTATGAAACAGGTAAATCCCCGGATTATCTACGTATCGGGTTCGGGCTTCGGGCAATACGGCCCTTACGCCGGAAAGCCGGCTTACGATGTCGTTGTCCAGGCGATGGGCGGCGTGATGAGCATCACCGGCGAGGAAGGCGGTCCGCCGGTCAGGCCGGGTGTGTCTTACGGGGATATCGCCGCCGGCCTGTTCCTTTGCATCGCTGCCCTTGCCGCATTGGAGGAACGCCATAAAAGCGGCCAGGGACAGTACATCGATATCAGCATGCTGGACTGCCAGATCACCGTCCAGGAAAATGCCTTCGCCCGCTACCTGAACACCGGCGAGATACCGCGCGCCCTCGGCACGAGGCACCCGGTCATGACGCCTTTCCAGGCTTTCCAGACCAGAGACGGGTATATCGCGATGGCTTTGAGGGGCGGCGCTAACGACCAGTGGCCTCTTTTCTGTGCCGCCATCGACCGCGTCGATATTATCGACGACCCGCGGTTTATTGACGGCTGGTCGCGCACGCAGAACTTCAATATACTGGAGCCGATTTTAACGGCCGTATTCAAGACCCGGACAACCGGCGCGTGGCTGGAGGAGCTGGACAAAGCCGGCATTCCCTGCGGCCCGGTCAACAACATCGCGCAGGTGGCTGCCGACCCGCAGATAACGGCGCGGGACATGATTGTCAATATCCATCACCCGGAGGCCGGCGATTTTAAGGTGGTCAATTCTCCTTTCAAGTTCTCCCGGACGCCCTGTAAAGCGGATGGTTTCTCACCGGAGCTGGGAGAAAACACGCGAGAGGTGCTCCAAGGGCTGTTAAAAATGTCCCCTGAAGAAATCAAGCGGCTGAAAGACACCGGGGCGATTTAAGAACTTATTGACGGTAAACGCGAGTGGCGTTATATAATAAGCAAACTTCGAGAAATCGTACCAGAGAGGAGATATTCATGACGAAAATCGGCATCATTCGCTGCCAGGAACTGGCGATTGCACCAGGTCCAAGGCGCTGCGCCGGCTGGAACTGCTTCCCGGCCATACGCGATAAAACAAAGTATATGGACGAATACGATACTATCGAGCTGGTCGGCTTTGATACCTGTGGCGGCTGCCCCGGGCGTAACCGCTTGGATAAAATCGTGGAGAGGGGCATGAAGCTCAAGGAAAAAGGCGCCGAGGTCATCCACTTAAGCACCTGCCTGGTCGGCTCCTGCCCCAACAAAGATAAATTCAAGGCCGTCCTGGAAGAAAAGGTTGGACTGCCGATTAAAGAAAAGACCCATACCCGTCCCGCCGAGAGAGAAGGCGATGAAAAAACGCCCGTGAAAAAAACAGGATAAATTTTTAAAGTCCCGACGCAATATTGACGTCAATATAACCTTTATGCTAAGATAGACCAGTTTCTCCGGAGCTGTCCGACCTAAATCCCGCTGGTATCGGGATATGGAGAACAGCCGGTAGATGACGAGTCTCGACAGTAGCGCTGGAAACGGCGTTACTTCCTGGAACGGAAAAGGAGAGAAAATGAACCTGTTCAGAAAAATCTGTCTTGTTGTCACCGTCCTGCTATCAATACTTCTATCTTTTCTGTTTATCGCTGGTTGTGGCGGTTCAGCCGCTCCGGCAGCGGTGACTACCCCCTCCCCTGCCGCCTCCCCATTAGCAGGAAAAACAATCACTGCCTTCGTCGGCAGCGCCAGCAAACCGCCTATGGATGAGGCAGCTAAGGTTTTTGAAAGCCAGACCGGAGTTAAAGTCTATCTCACTTACGGCGGTTCGGGAACGGTGCTTTCCCAGATGGAGCTATCCAAAACAGGTGATTTGTATATCCCCGGTTCGCCGGACTATATGGTAAAATCCGATGCTAAAAATATCACCGACCCGGCGACGGCCAAAATCGTAGCTTACCTTATCCCCGCTATCTGCGTCCAGCACGGCAATCCTAAAAATATCCACTCGCTGGCCGACCTGGCCAGACCGGGTATAACCGTCGGTATCGGAAATCCAGCTACCGTATGCGTGGGCCTCTATGCCGTTGAAATCCTGGATTACAACCATCTTCTACCGGAGGTTTATAAGAATGTAATTACCCAGGCGGCCAGTTGTGAGAACACCGCCAGCCTGATTTCACTTAAATCGGTGGATGCCGTAATGGGGTGGAGTGTTTTTCACTACTGGAACCCTGAAAATATCGATGCCGTTTATCTGAAACCGGAGCAGCTCCCCCGGCTGGCCTATATCCCGGCCGCTATTTCAACCTTTTCTCGAGAAAAAGAAGCCGCCGCCGCCTTCATCGACTTCCTGACATCCAAAGCCGGGCAGGGTATCTTCCAGAAGTGGGGTTATGATGTCACGGAAGCCGAAGCCCGTAAGTATACTCCCGGCGCTAAAATTGGGGGGGAATATCAGCTTCCCGATTCGTATAAAGCCCTGATAAAATAAATCACATTGACGGTTAACTATGCATAAATATTTTCATGGCGCTCGCGGCGATAGGGTCTTCAGGGCGGCTACCGTCAGCGTCCTGGCCTTACTGGCGCTGTTCTTCGTCGTCGTTATCGTTTCCCTGCTCACCTACACCAGCTGGCGCAGCATCGGTGCGGCTCTGGTAGCGCCGGATACGCTCTTCGCCGTAAAACTTAGCTTGATTACCGCCACCATCTCCACCATTCTGGCGATAGCGGTCGCTATCCCGGTGGCCTACGCTATCTCTAAAAATAACTTTTTCGGTAAAAGCCTGGTGGATAGCCTGCTCGACCTGCCGATCGTCATCTCGCCGATTGCCCTGGGCGCCGCTTTACTGGTCTTTTTCAACACGCCCCTGGGCGCTGCCATCAACAATCATGTAGTCCGCTTTGTTTTTTCCGTCCCGGGAATCGTGCTGGCGCAGTTTACCATTATCAGCGCCTTGGCCATCCGCCTTTTAAAATCCACTTTTGACGGCATTGATATGCGTTATGAACAGGTCGCCCGCACCCTGGGATGCAGTAAACCGGAAGCTTTCTTCAGGGTGATACTGCCCCTGTCCAGGAACGGATTGATTGCCTCCGGGATACTTACGTGGGCCAGGGCGGCGGGCGAATTCGGGGCTACGGTGACGCTGGCCGGGGCGACCGCCATGAAAACGGAAACTCTCCCGATATCTATCTACCTCAATCTCGCTTCAGCTAATACGGGACAGGCGGTAGCCCTGATATTAATACTGGTAGTGATATCGCTGGCGGCTTTGCTGCTCATCCGCGTGATTACCGGCCGCAGGTACGTTATATGATAGAAGTAAAAGACCTTTCCATCAACATCGGCGAGTTTTCACTGCAAAACCTGAACCTGACTATTTGGGACAGGGAATATTTTGTTATTCTGGGCCCGTCAGGCGCCGGCAAGACTGTCCTCATGGAATGTGTGGCCGGAATTCACAAAATCAGGAAAGGCGAAATCTGGTTTGATAAAACTAATGTAACGCACCTGGCTCCGGAAGAAAGGAATATCGGCTATGTCCCCCAGGACTATGTCCTCTTTCCCTTTCTCAACGTACAGGAGAATATCTTATTCGGATTAAAGCGGGATAAACGCCGCCAAGCCGAGGCCCGGCAGCGTATGCTGATGCTGGCGGAACTGCTCGGAATCACCCACCTGCTCGACCGCGATACGCTTAATTTGAGCGGCGGCGAAAAACAACGGGTAGCCTTGGCCCGCGCCCTGGCGACCTCACCCGGGCTGCTGCTTATGGACGAGCCGCTGAATGCCCTGGACGTACAGACATCCAACTATCTCCGCCTGGAGTTGCGTCGGATTCATCAGGAACTGGCCGTTACCACCATCCACATCACCCATAACCATTCCGAAGCCGAAGAGCTTGCGGACCGTATCGCTGTCATGAATGAGGGAAGTATCGAGCAGGTAGGCAGACCCCAGGAGATATTCTTTTCGCCGGGAACCGAAGTGGTTTCCGATTTTATCGGCTCGCTGAATATCCTGTATTGCGATTCCTGCCGTCAACTGGTGCCCGGTCTGATGGAAGTCGATTGCGGCGGGATACACATCGTTGTCCCCCACGATGAAGGCCACATGGAAAAAATCGCCATTTCTCCCCGGGACGTTTATGTTTCCGATGTCTTACCTCCCGGTCCGGCGGTTAACCGGTACCTGGGTGTTATCACCGGAGTGGACACTAACGCCTCCATGGCCAAGCTTACCGTGAAAATCGGCCAGTTAAGTGTAAAGGCCGAGATGCACAGTGATTTGGCACAAGAAATGGGGCTGGTTACTGGTAAAGAAGTCTATTTAATATTAAAGCTAAGGAGATTAAGGGTACTTGGTGACACGGCAAGCACTGATATCAGACCATCAGGGCTATAAGCTCTTTGACATTCAGACCGATTATTGCCAGGAGCAGCACCAGGGCCGGAACAAGCAGCCTGGCTGGGACCAGCCACGCTATGGCCAGCGGGACGATAAGCTTGAATGTGACCAGCTCCAGTGGTGAGCCGAGCATGCCGCGCATCACCGGGTTAATTTCTTTAAAGCCGGAGTTGGCCGCGAAAAGCGTCATCAGAAAATCGGCGAGCTGGAGCGCCACGTAAGCCACGCGCAGGCCGAGTCCTTTTTTGAACTCCACAATCGTAAAATACTGCTTTAGCTGGGACCAGACCTCTACCATAATCTGCGGATTGGCCTTTCCGGTATTTGTAGCCATGATACGATTGCGGACAATAACAAGGCATAAATACTCCTACCCTGTAACGTAAATAAATCGTGAACAAAGAGAAAAGCGGTAAAACGAAAGGGAAGTTCCCGGGCTAAGTTATGTAAAATTACCGGGTGCGCAGGCCGCGGACGATTTCAGCCAGGGCGGGACGTTTGCCGTACATGAGCAGGTAGGTCCTCAAAAGCCTGGCGGCCAGCGCCATTCCCCCGATGACGGATAGCACGAGTACGGTAAGGCTCGCGGCCAGCTGCCAGGCCGGAACGCCCGTCATGCCGAGTCGCAGCAGGGTCTCCACCGGCGCGGAGAAAGGAAAGATGCTGAAAAAGACCCATACCGGACTGTTGGGGAAAAGTAAAAGCGGTGAGTAGAACCAGAACGGGGCGATCGCGAAAAGGCTGAAAATAGCCGCAAGACCTTGGGCGTCGCGCGTTGTTGGGCTGATAGCGGCGACGCTGGCCGAAAGCGCGGCAAACAACAGGTAACCCAGTATGAAATATACTATGCCCAGCACCAGAAAATTAGCGGGTATATGAATCATGCTGATAAACCCGCCTATTGAGGTCGAGGCAAGATTCAAAAGCAGAGGCAGCGAGATTACCCATACGATGACCTGCGCCAGGCCGGCCGCTCCGATGCCCAGCACCTTGCCAGTGATGAGCTGCCGGGTGGAGACCGAAGACAGTAAAATCTCCATGAGGCGGTTTTCCTTTTCCTCGCCGAGGCCCTGTATTACATACGCCGAAGAGAAAGAAAGTGAAAGTGCCAACAACAGACTAAAAACCCCGGGGATGATAAGATTGGTCAGCCCGCCCTGCTGCGAGGCGACCGCACCGGTCTCGGTGAGCCGGGTGGTGACCACGTTCAAAGGCGCTTCAATCAGGGTAATGGACGGCGGGGTTACTTTGCCGGTGAGTAAATTGCTGGTGAAGAATTTCTTCATCGCATCCACGGTGCCTGGCGGCGGCGTGACCTCCCGTTGCGTGGTGAACCGGCTGACCACTCCCACTGAAGAATAGTCCGCCGGAATGACGAAGTATTCTTCGATGTCTTTGGCCACCAGCGCCTGCGTGGCGGCTGCCGCGCTATCGTAAAGAACGAACTGGATGCTTCCCTGCGTGGTGAACTGACTGAACCCCCCGGACTCGTCCACATATCCGATATTAGTAATTTCCGCCGGCGGTCTGGTCATCCCGGATATCACGTGTCCGATGCCGATACCCAGCAGGGCCAGTACCGGCAGCGCCAGGGTCAGGATGATAAAACCGGTTCTCTTTACCGTGTTGAGGAGTTCGTGGTTTATTATCAATAATGTCTTACTCATTATCCGCCTCCACCACCTTCAGGAATATCTCGTTAAGCGGAGGACTGGCTATCTCAAACCGTTTGATTATCAGGCCGCGACTTACCAATCGCTCCAGGAGCTGCTGCGGGGTCGTCTTTTCATCCAGGAGCAGTTCGACGTGGCCGCGGTTGGCGCGCTTCCCGATGACCCCCGGTATATCCCCCGGTTCCCCATCAGCATCCAGGAGTACCGAATTGTCCTGATACCTCTTCTTGATTTCCGCCAGGTTCCCGTAAAGGACGGAACGGCCTTTGTTGACCATCAGGATGCGGTCGCAAAGCTCTTCGACCTGGTTCATCTGGTGGGTGCTCAAAATGACGGACTTGCCCTGATTTTTCAGGTCGACGACCATTCCTTTCAATAGCTCGGTATTGACCGGGTCGAGACTGGCAAAGGGTTCATCCAGGATGACGAGTTGCGGGTCATGGATAATCGTAATGACAAACTGGATAATCTGTCCCATGCCCTTGCTCAACTCCTCTATTTTTTTGCCCTGGTGCGGCAGCATTCCTGTTTGCGTGAGCAGGTGATTGGCTTTTTTTGAAATAGCCTGCCGGTTCATGCCTTTGAGCGACGCAAGGTAGGTGATGGACTCGAGGACGCTTAACTTTTTATACAGTCCCCTTTCCTCGGGCAGGTAGCCGAGCTTGTTCTTGGTGGCTTCACCCAGTTTTTCGCCGAGGATGGTCACCGAACCGTGGTCTGGTTTGATGATATCCATCATCATCCGGATAGTGGTGGTCTTGCCTGCGCCGTTAGGGCCGATGAGACCGAATATCTCGCCCTGCTCCACGGAGAAAGATAAATCATTGACCACGGTCTTTTCCGCAAAGGACTTCGTAATGTGGCTGACTTCAACTGCAAGCATGGTAAGAACGCCTTTTATACGGGTATTATAGCAGATTGACGGTCCCGTTGCCTTCCAGTCGCGGAGTAGCGCGGTATCTTATTTACGGATAAAATGATAAAATTAATCTAGAATTCGACTGTTGACCATATCGCTCAATCTTCATTAAATGAAAGGGGCTTCCAGCCATGGTATTTTACCCGAAATTGTTCGAGCCGGTAAAAATAGGCAGAGTTACTATTAAAAACAGAATCGCTATGGCGCCGATGGGCATCGTGGGCCTTACCAACCCCGATGGCAACCCCGGGCCGCGCGCTATCGACTATTACATCGAAAGGGCCAGGGGCGGCACCGGCCTCATCATCACCGGTCTTTTCGCCGTCAGAGACGAGTTCCGGAACCTGGGCAGGATGCACTATATCGACCGGTTTTCCCTCGGGCCGTTCGGCGAGCTGTCCGAGGCCGTCCATGCCCTGGGGTCGAAAATCTTCGTGCAGCTGACGGCCGGTTTCGGCCGTGTTGGCTTTTATCCGGGGCTGGGGCAGCCGGTCTCGGCCTCGGCCGTCCCTCATTACCTTGACCCGTCGGTTATTTGCCGGCCGCTGGAGACCGAGGAAGTTGAATCCCTCGTGGCGGCTTTCGGCGATGCCGCCGCAATCCTGGCCGCCGCGGGCGTGGACGGCATCGAGCTTCACGGCCATGAAGGGTACCTTTTCGACCAGTTTACCACTGCGATATGGAACCGGCGGACCGATAAATATGGCGGCGACCTGCGCGGCAGGCTGACGCTTCCCATCGAAGTCTTGAATATTATCAAAAAGCGTGCGGGGGCCGATTTTCCGGTGCAGTACCGCTTTGGACTGAAACACTATATCAAGGGGCTCAACTCCGGGGCGCTCCCCGGTGAAAGCTACCAGGAGGCCGGGCGGGACATCGAAGAAGGGCTGGAAATGGCCCGACTACTCGAAGAGGCCGGCTTCGACGCATTGCACGTGGATGCCGGCTGCTATGATAGCTGGTATTGGGCGCACCCGCCGATATATCAGGAGCACGGATGTATGGTAGGTATGGCCGCGCTGGCCAAACAAACGGTGAAAATACCGGTCATTGCGGTAGGCAGGCTGGAGGTCCCGGAGCTGGCGGAAAAAGTCATTGCGGAAGGTAAAGCCGATATGGTCGCTCTGGGCCGGGGTCTTCTGGCTGACCCCTATTGGGCGGTTAAGGTATCTGCCGGGCGTACCGGAGATATCCGACCGTGCATCGGCTGCCATGACGGCTGCATCTGGAGATTCCAATCCGGCAGGCCCTTAAGCTGCGCGGTGAACCCTGCCTGCGGTAGGGAAAGGCACTACCAGCTTACCCATGCCGATAAGCCTGAAAAAATTGTGATTGCCGGCGGCGGCGTGGCCGGTATGGAGGCCGCTAGGGCCGCTGCGACCAGGGGCCACCGGGTAGTCCTCTATGAGAAAAGTAAGACGCTGGGCGGTCATTTAAACGAGGCGGCGGTGCCGGGCTTTAAAAGCGACGTGGCGGCTTTACTGGACTGGTACAAAAACCAGCTCGAAAAGCTCGGTGTGACCTTAAAGATGGAAACCGAAGCGTCGGCGGCACTCCTGGCTAAAGAGAAACCGGATGCCGTAATCCTGGCCACGGGTTCCAAACCTAGCGTTCCCGATGTTCCCGGTATCGATAAAGCTAACGTAGTTACGTGCACCGACTTGCTGCTGGGCAGGAAAAAGGCCGGTCAGAGAGTGGTCGTGCTCGGCGGCGGACTGGTAGGCTGTGAGACCGCCCTGTGGCTGGCGCAAAATAAGAAGAATGTGACTGTCATCGAGATGTTGCCGGAGTTGATGGCAGGTAGCGTTTCGGTGCCGCGGATGAACCGCCTGATGCTCATCGACTTGCTGGCTTTGCATAAAGTAAACGTACTGACGGACGCGCGCGTCCTGGAAATCACCGGAGCCGGCGTTATTATCTCCCGTGGCGGGCTTAAGAAGACGGTAAAAGCGGATACCGTGGTGCTGGCCGCGGGCCTTAAACCTGATAACGCCCTGGCCAGGGATATGAACGGGCGCTTCCCCAGGTTTTACTCTATCGGCGATTGCCGGGACCCCCGGAATATCATGGGCGCCATCTGGGACGGCTACGAGGTAGGTCGGACGGTATAGCTGAATACCAGTCTTCGATAAGTCAAGGAGGCTAAAAATATGGATATCGTCACCGCGATTAAGAAAAGGCAGAGCATCAGAGCTTTCAAACCTGACCCCGTGCCTCTGGACATGCTGAAAAAAATTATTGGGCAGGCTATCTGGGCGCCGTCGTGGGCGAACACACAGCCCTGGGACTTCGCCGTGGCCGCTGGCGAAAAGCTCAAGGCAATCCAGGATGGCTTCCTCAACAGGGGTGAGATAGAAGCGAAGTCCGAGGTCGCCCGCCCTTACGAGTTCCCCGAGCCGTATATCTCCCGTATGAGGGGGCTTATGGCTAAAGAAAGGACCTTTATGTCCGAGGCGGAGTTCAAAGGCCGCCGCTCGGATAACTTCTACCATTACGGCGCGCCCGCCTGCATTTACCTGCTCGTGGGGAAGGCGTTTGTCTACCAGGCCAAGGGGGTTAATGTCTGGCCGCTATTCGATTGCGGTCTGGTCGTGGAAAACATCATGCTGCTAGCCACCAGCTACGGCCTGGGGACGGTGGCCCAGGCCCAGGCCGTGGTCTATCCGGACATTATACGGAAAGTGCTGGGGATACCGGAAGACAGGCTCCTGGCGCTGGGAATCGCCATCGGTTACCCGGACATGGCCAAGACGAGAAACAAATTCCGCTCCGACCGTGAGCCCCTGGAGAAAATAGCCACCTTTTACGGTTTTGAATAAGCCGGCGGCGAATCACACTTTCTTTGTCTTCCATCTTTAATGAAAGTCTTGAAAAAGTATTGGGTTAGCTGTTAAAATGAATAGTCCGGGCCGAGGTGGCGGAATGGCAGACGCGCTACGTTCAGGGCGTAGTGTTCGAAAGGGCGTGGGAGTTCAAATCTCCCCCTCGGCACCAGAAAAACGCGCTTGTAGCTCAGTTGGATTAGAGCGGAGCCCTGCGGAGGCTCAGGTCGTGGGTTCGAGCCCCGCCAAGCGCGCCATCCGGGCGGTTAGCTCAGCTGGTTAGAGCACCTGCTTTACACGCAGGGGGTCAGTGGTTCGAATCCTCTACCGCCCACCATAGACTTAGCTTCAAAGTGTTCACAATTTACTTGTGAACTTTTAGAGAAGTTTATAGCCTCTCGTCCTGATGGTTGTAGCAAGAGGACAATTGAATTTTACCGATATACCCTCACTCACTTTGTTGGCTATCCTTTGACTACTGATGGTGTCAGTACCTATCTAAAGTCCCTTACTTGTGGTAATGGTAAAGCCAGGTTTTATCAAGCTCTTAAAACTCTCCTCTTGTGGCTATATTAGAATGGGAATACTCAGGATAAGATTATTGATAAAGTCCCTATACCAAAAGTTCAAAAGAAGCTATTGCCTGCTGTGTCAAAAGAGCAGCTTGATAACTTATTAGCTCATTGTCATTGTGAACGGGATAAAGCCTTGATTAGCTTCCTTTGGTGTTCAGGCACAAGGCTAAGTGAAGCTGCCAATATCAACAAACGAGACTTTGACTGGCAAGAGGGAACTGTCATTGTCCTGGGTAAGGGTAACACATTCCGTAAGGCTCTGGCAGGCAACGGGCTTGTGAAGCAGTGGTTTAGCACTCACGATAACTTTGAAATATCAAGGGCAGGCATTATGACCATGCTAAAACGTCTCTCTAATAACCCGAAGGGCAGAGTTCCACGGGCTTTGCCCGTGGGTGAATGAACAGGCGGCGATATGAGGTGTAGAATAGATGCGTGGAGACGAGGTTATCTGGGCACGGCGTTTATTGCACG
>JBEKDL010000048.1:0-14668 GCA_050014355.1 Dehalococcoidales bacterium
GCGGTCGAGGGGGCGCGTAAGCCCCATCCGGAAACATTCCAGCCATATCACTGTCGTCGTCGCGGAGCAGGAGGGTTAATGGGCCATAAAGTTCACCCGACGGGTTTCAGGCTTGGTGTCATCAAAGACTGGCAGTCCAAGTGGTACAGCGATACCCATTATGCCGAGTTCGTCAGGGAAGACAATAAGCTCCGGGAAGAGATAAAAAATAAGTACCCGGAAGCCTCAATTTCTTTAATTGAAATTGACCGTCAGGCCAAGGACGTGACCATTACTTTGCATACCGCCCGGCCCGGCATCGTCATCGGGAGGGGTGGCCAGAGAGTCGAAGAAATGAGACAGCACCTCGAGGGCCTCATCGGGAAAAAGATACGTTTGAACATCCAGGAAATCCGCCAGCCGGAGCTGGATGCTTACCTCGTGGCGCGTTCGGTGGCGGACCAGATTGTGCGGCGCGTCGCTTACCGGCGGGCTATGAAACAGGCCATTTTCCGCACCATTCAATCGGGCGCCAAAGGTATCAAGGTGAGCTGTGCCGGCCGGCTGGCCAACGCGGAAATCGCCCGCCGCCAGACGTCCCACCAGGGACAGGTGCCTCTGCACACGCTCCGGGCCGATATCGATTACGGCTTTACTGAAGCGCATACGACACTTGGTCGCATCGGAGTCAAGGTCTGGATATATAAGGGACAGGTGCTTCCGGAACTGGTAGTACCTGAAGCCGAGGCTAAAAAAGCGGAAGTGGCCCCAGAGGCCACCCCGGCCATAGTAGAAACCCAGATTAAAGAAAAACTGGCGGAGGCCGCGGCCGCGGTAGCCGCACCTGAAATAGCCGAGATTAAACCGGCCAAACCTAAGGCCAAAAAAGTCGTGAAAGAGGCTGAAGAAAAGCCGGCGGCAGCGGAAGTAGCCGTGGAAAAGGCGGCTAAACCCAAAGCTGCGGTAGAAAAACCTGTCAAAGCCAAAGCAGCCGAAGAAAAACCCGCGGAACCCAAAGAGGTCGAGGAAAAGGCAGCTAAACCCAAAGCAGCGGTAGAAAAGGCTGTTAAAGCCAAAGCAGCCGAGGAAAAACCCGCTAAGGCCAAGGCAACCGAAGAAAAGACCGTTGAGCCTAAAGCCGAAGCAGAACCCGCAGCGCCGAAGCGGCGGAAAAAGGCGGAACCCGCGGCTGAAGTGAAAGAACCAAAGCCGGCTATTGAAAAGAAGACCAAAGAGCCGACGAAGAAGAAAGAGAAAGAGGCTAAGGATGGAGCAGCCTAAGCGCGTTAAATATCGTAAGTCGCAGAGAGGGCGGCGCAACGGCACGGCGCAGGCCGGCAATGCTGTCGACTTCGGCGACTATGGTATGCAGGCTTTGGAATCGGCCTGGATTACCGCCGCCCAGCTGGAGGCAGCCCGGCGTGCCATCACGCGCCATATCCGCCGCGGCGGCAAGGTATGGATACGTGTTTTCCCGGATAAACCCGTCAGCAAAAAACCCGCCGAGACCCGCATGGGCAGCGGCAAAGGCCTACCAGACCACTGGGTGTCCGTGGTCAGGTCCGGCCGCATTATGTTTGAAATGGCAGGGGTGGCGGAAAGCGTCGCCCGGGAGGCGATACGCCTCGCCGCCCACAAGCTGCCGCTAAAAACCAAGTTCGTCTACCGGGAAACCTTCGGTACGCTCGCCAGCGAGCCGGCCAAGTAGGAAAATTATGGATACGAAACTTAAAGAATTTAGAGAACTCGGCGCCGATGACCTGAAAAAGCATCTGGAAGAAACCCACCAGGAGCTTTTTAACCTGCGCTTTCGCCTCGCCACCAAGCAGCTGGTGAACCACCGCGAGGTGCGGAGGGTGAAGCGGAAAATTGCTCGTCTGGAGACCCTTCTCAAGGAAAAAGAGCTGGGTATAAGGTAGGTTGGGACATTATGGAAGAAAAACGCAAGACCAGAGTCGGCAAAGTCATTGGCGATAAAATGAATAAGACCGTCATTGTCGCCGTGAATACGCCCTGGCGCCATCCGGTATACCACAAGACCGTCCGAAGGGTCGTAAAATATTACGTCCACGATGAAAAGAAACAGAGCAAGACCGGCGATACGGTCATGATTGTAGAAACCCGCCCCATCTCCCGGCTCAAGAGATGGCGCATCGCGGAAGTGATGAACAAGGCAGAAGTGGCGGTCATTAAACCCAGTGAGATAACGACTTAGGATTTTGGTGAAGCAGAAATGATTCAAATGCAGACCATGCTCAAGGTAGCCGATAACACCGGCGCGCGCGAAATCATGTGCATCAACGTCCTCGGCGGCAGCCGCCGGAAATATGCCCGGATAGGCGATGTCATCGTGGCCTCGGTGAAAAAGGCCATACCCAACGCGCCCACCAAGAAGGGCGATATCGTGCGCGCTATTGTCGTGCGCCAGGCCTACCCGTACCGGCGCAACGATGGCTCGTATATCAGGTTCGATGAAAACGCCGCGGTCATACTGACCGAAAAAAATAACCCGAAAGGCACTCGCATCTTTGGCCCGGTAGCCAGGGAGCTAAGAGATAAAAACTACACCAAGATTATTTCGCTGGCGCCCGAAGTACTGTAAAGGCAGATAAGGTATGAAAATCAGGAAAGACGATAACGTGCTGGTCATCGCCGGCAAAGACAAGGGGAAAAAGGGCAAGGTCCGCTTTGCCTATCCGCGCAAAGAGCAGGTGATAGTGGAAGGCCTAAACTTCGTGAAAAAGCATTCCAAAGCCAAGGGGGCGGTCAGGCAGGCCGGCATCATCGACCTCGAAGCGCCGCTAGCCGTTTCCAAGGTCATGCTGCTGTGCGGTAAATGTAATAAACCCGCCCGCCTCGGCTATAAAACACTGGAGGACGGACGGAAGGTCAGATTCTGCCGTGTATGCCGCGAGGTGATTGAATAACATGGCGAGACTTAAGGACAGGTACAGCGAAGAGGTCGTGCCCCGCCTGATGGAGCTCTGCGGATATAAAAATATCATGCAGGTGCCGCGCCTAGAAAAAATCGTGCTCAACATCGGCCTGGGCGAAGCGATAACGAATGCCAAGGCGCTGGAAGCGGCCCAGGGCGACCTGACGTCCATCGCCGGGCAACACCCGGTGATTACCCGCTCCAGGAAATCCATCGCCAACTTCCGGCTAAGGGCCGGCATGCCCATCGGGCTGAAGGTGACGCTGCGCGGCGAGCGCATGTACCACTTCTTCGATAAACTGGTGAACGCGGTGCTGCCACGCATGCACGAGTTCCAGGGGGTCCCGACGGACTCGTTCGACGGGCGCGGTAATTATACCATGGGATTTAAAGAGCAAATACTGTTCCCTGAAATCGAGTACGATAAAGTGGATAAAATCCGGGGGATGGAAATAGTAATTGTCACCACCGCCAGGAATGACGAAGACGGCAGACGCCTGCTCGAGCTGATGGGGATGCCCTTCGCCAAAGATGGAGCGAGCTAACTATGGCTAAAAAATCGTTGATTTTAAAATCGGAGCGCACGCCCAAGTACCCGGTACGCAAGCATAACCGGTGTAAACTTTGCGGGCGGCCCCGCGCCTACATACGTAAATTCGGCATCTGCCGGATATGCTTCCGGACGCTAGCCCTCGAAGCGCAGCTCCCCGGAGTAAGAAAATCTAGCTGGTAGCTAAAGAAGGAAAATATCAGTTATGACAGTTACTGACCCAATCGCCGATTTGTTAACCCGGATACGGAATGCCGGAATGGTGAAGCACGACAGCGTCATCGTGCCCGCTTCCAAGATGAAGCTGGCCATCGCCAAAATCCTCAAGGAGGAAGGCTTTATTATCGACTACGAGGTGGTCAAGGGCAAACCGCACCGTGAGATTAAAATACAGCTCCGGTATCTGGAAAATAACCGGCCGGCTATCTCCGGGCTTAAGAGAGTCAGCAAACCAGGGCTGCGTGTGTACGTGCAAAAGAAGGAGATCCCCCGCGTTTACGGCGGCATGGGTATCGCCATTATTTCCACACCTGGCGGTCTCCGCACCGGGCATCAGGCATGGCGCCAGAGTACCGGCGGCGAACTGTTATGTTATGTCTGGTAAACCAATCCTGGAGTGACATGAATGTCTAGAATAGGAAAATTGCCAATAGCCATACCGTCCGGGGTGACGGTGAATATCAAAGGGGACTCTATCGCGATAAAAGGCCCCAGGGGCGAGCTTAAGCGTACACTGCCCCCCGATATGTCGGTGAAAATGGAGGGCAATAGCCTGCTCGTATCCCGGCCTGATGACAGCAAAAAACACCGTGCTTTTCACGGCCTGACACGCAGCCTCCTGGCAAACATGGTCGAGGGGGTGTCCAAGGGCTTTGAGAAGACACTGGAAATAGTCGGCGTGGGCTTCCGCGCCGAGAAAACCGGGAATAACCTTACGCTTCGCCTGGGGTTCTCGCACACGGTGGAAGTCAAACCTTTACCCGGCATAGCGCTGGGCGTGGAAGGCAATAACCGGATTAAGGTCAGCGGCATCGATAAAGAGGTCGTCGGCGAGATGGCGGCGGAAATCCGGGCCATCCGCAAGCGCGATGTTTATAAGGGCAAGGGTATCAGATACGCCGGAGAGGTTGTCCATCTCAAGCCGGGCAAGGCCGGTAAAGCGGTTGGTAGGACGCAATAAAGATGAGTAAAATAGATACACGAGAAGCGCGCCAGAGAAGACATATCAGGGTCAGGCAGAAGATTAGCGGCACGGCCGGGAGGCCCCGCCTGTGCGTTTTCCGCAGCCTGAACCATATTTACGCGCAGGTTGTCGATGACGAAAAGGGAAGCACCCTGGTCGCGGCCTCGACACTGGACACTGAAATCAAGAAAGACTCTAAAGGCAAGAAAAAGACCGGCCGGGCCGAACTGGTCGGCCTGCTGGTCGCTAAACGAGCCGTAGAGAAGGGAATCAGTCAGATAACGTTTGACCGCGGCGGCTTTAAGTACCAGGGCCGCGTTAAAGCGCTGGCCGATGCCGCGCGCAAGGGCGGGCTCAAGTTCTAAAGAAGATGAGGCAAGCGGGATGAAGCAAGCAATCAGTCATATTGACGCGGCCGACCTGAACCTCAACGACAAGCTTATCGATGTCAACCGGGTGGCCAAGGTAATGAAAGGGGGCAAGCGCCTCCGCTTCAGTGCCCTGGTCGTCACCGGTGACGGCGCCGGGCATGTCGGTCTCGGCATCGGCAAGGCTAACGAGGTGCCCGCCGCGATAAGCAAAGGCGGCGCGCAGGCCAGGAAAAATATCATCAAGGTGCCGCTGGTGGGCGGCACGATTCCTCATGAAATCAGGGCGCATTTCGGCGCTTCGGACGTATTATTGAAACCGGCCATGCCGGGCACCGGTGTCATCGCCGGCGGCAGTGTCCGGGCGGTGGTGGAAGCGAGCGGGATAAAAGACATTCTAACCAAATCGCTCGGCAACTCCAACCATATCAACGTCGCCAAGGCGACAATGTTGGCGCTTAGCGAGCTGAAAATCCCCAAGGAAGAAATAGCCAGGCGCCGGGCGACGGTCAGCGCGGAGGGGGTGGCGGCAAGTGGCTAAAATAAGGGTCACCTGGGTCAAAAGCTATATCGGCTGTCCTGAAAGCCAGAGGCTAACCATAAGGTCACTGGGACTGCACCGGCTGAACCACAGCGTCGTCCACGAAGATACGAAATCCGTGCGCGGTATGATTATCAAGGTCAGACACCTGGTCAAAGTGGAGGAAGAAGTTGCTCAAACTAAATAATATCGCCCCGGCACCGGGCTCACGGAAAAACAGGAAGCGCGTCGGCCGCGGCAACGGCAGCGGCCACGGCACTTATTCCGGGCGCGGCTGTAAAGGACAGAAGGCCCGCGCCGGCAACAATAAGGTGCGTCCCGGCTTTGAGGGCGGCCAGCTGCCTTTAATCAAGCGCCTGCCCCGGAAGCGCGGTTTCACCAACATCTTCCGGATAGAATATTGTATCGTAAGCGTCGGCGCGCTCAACGCGTTCGAATCCGGCGCCGAGGTAACCCGGGAAACCATGCTGGCTGCGGGTCTTATTAAATCAGCGACCAGTCCGATTAAAATCCTGGCCGATGGCGAAATCGACCGCCCGCTCACGGTCCGGGCGAATAGATTTTCCGCTTCGGCTAAGGCCAAGATAGAAGCCGCCGGCGGCAAGGTTGAGGAGGGAGAGCATGCAGCAAAGGCCCAGTAGACCAAGATTGCTACAGGCCATGCTCGATGCCTTCAGCCTGCCCGACCTTCGGCGGCGCATTTTGATTACCCTGGGCATACTGGTGGCATTCCGTTTTATCGCTCATGTGCCTCTCCCGGGCGTAAACGTCGCCGCGCTCAAGAACCTATTCCAGAGCAATGCCTTGCTCGGTATGCTCGACCTGTTCAGCGGCGGCGCCATGCGGCAGTTCAGCGTTGCCTCCATGGGCGTTTATCCGTACATTACCGCGTCGATTATCATGACACTACTGGTTCCGGTTATACCTGCGCTACAGGCGCTTTCGCAGGAGGGCGAGTCCGGGCGGAACCGGGTCAATTTAATTACCCACTGGCTGACGGTGCCGCTGGCCGGGCTTTCCGGCTACGGGCAGCTGGTTATACTCCAGCGGGCCGGCGCCGTGAGCGCCTCTAACACCCTGGCTACCTTCACCATCGTGTTATCGCTAATCGCCGGCACCATTTTCCTGGTGTGGCTGGGCGAGCTTATTACCGAGTACGGCATCGGCAACGGCATCTCGATTATCATCTTCGGAGGTATTGTCGCCGGGTACCCGACACTGATACAGCAGGGCTTCCTGGCCAAGGGAAATCCCATGGGGCTGGTCGTCTATATTGTAATCACACTGGCTACGGTAATACTGATTGTCATCTTTACCGAGGCGCACCGTCGTATCCCGGTACAGTACGCGCGTAGCGTTTTCCGCGGCGGCCGCATGTACCGCCAGTCCGGCACCACGCATATCCCGATGCGCGTCAACAGCGCCGGCATGATACCGCTCATCTTCTCCATGTCGGTCGTACTTTTCCCGGGCATCGTCGCCAGCTACTTTGATAAGGGAAGCGGTTTCGCCCATACCATTACGCAATGGTTCAACCCGAGCACCGCCCTGCCGGTGGGAGCATTTTACTGGATTTTATACTTTATATTATCGGTCGGTTTTACCTTTTTCTATACCGCGGTAACCTACCAGCAGCAGGACCTGCCCGGCACGCTGCAAAAACAGGGCGGCTTTGTCCCCGGGATACGACCCGGGAAGAACACCGCCACTTATCTTAGCAACGTCATCAACCGGATAACCTGGGCGGGGGCGCTTTTCCTGGCTTTTGTCGCGGTGATGCCCTTCCTGGCGCGGACGGTCACCAATGTCCAGCAAATACAGCTTTCCAGCTTGGGCTTGTTGATTGTGGTAGGTGTTGTTCTGGACACAATGAAGCAGCTCGAAGCCCAGTTGGTCATGCGGCGCTACGAAGGCTTTATTAAATAGGAGTTTAGGTGTATATTATTCTTCTGGGGGCACCCGGGGCGGGGAAAGGCACGCAGGCCGTCATGCTGGCGGAGAAAATGAAGCTGGTGCAGGTGGCCTCCGGCGACCTGTTCCGGAAAGCGCTCCAGCAGGAGACGGCTCTTGGCAAAAAGGCCAAAGCCTACATGGAGAAGGGGCAGCTTGTCCCCGATGAAATAACGATACAGATGGTGCTGGAGAGGCTGGCGGGACCGGACCTAAAAGCCGGGGCGATTCTGGATGGCTTCCCCAGGAATTTAAAGCAGGCCAGGGCGCTGGACAAAGCGATGGCCAAACAGTCCAGAGCCATTGACCGGGTAGTATATATTAAAGTATCGGAGGAAGAACTTATAAAGAGGCTCGGCGGCCGCTGGATTTGCCGCGACTGCCAGGCGCCCTATCACCAGGTGGACTCTCCTCCTAAAGTGAAGGGCAGGTGCGACCGCTGCGGCGGCGAGCTTTACCAGCGCGCCGATGATAAGCCGGAAACGGTAAAAAAGAGACTGGAGGTCTATTTTAAGGAGACATCGCCTCTCATCGATTATTATCACAAGGCGGGCAAGCTGCTGGAGATAAACGGGGAAGGGGACGCTACGGAGATTAACCAGCGGATATTGGCCGCCCTAGGTTAACCGGGATGAGAGATGGGCATTGAAATAAAATCGGAAAAGGAGATAGCCGCAATGCGGCAGGCTGGACACATCGTCGCGGAAGTGTTGAAAATAATGACCGACCAATTGAGACCGGGTATGAAAACCAAAGAGCTAGATATCATCGCCGAGAGGGAACTGAAAAAGCGTGGTGCCGAGTCCTCGTTTAAAGGCTACCGGGGCTACCCCGCTACGGTCTGCGTGTCCATCAATGACGAGATTGTCCACGGGATTCCGGGGGACAGGGTCGTGAAAAACGGCGACATGGTAGCCCTGGACTTCGGCGCGATATACCATGGTTTCCACGGCGACGCCGCCGCGACGGTGCCCGTTGGGGAGGTCAGCCCGGAGGCGATGCGCCTTATCGAGGCGACGCGGGGCTCGCTGGAAAGTGGTATCGCCGCGGCCAAAGCCGGGGCAAAACTCGGCGATGTCTGCGCGGCCATCCAGACCTATGCCGAGTCGAGAGGCTATTCCGTAGTGCGTGAATATACCGGCCACGGTATCGGCCGGAAAATGCACGAGGACCCGCAAATACCCAACAGCACCGAACCGCCGTACGGTCTCAAACCGGGGACAGGCCCGGTGCTGAAAAATGGTATGACGCTCGCCCTGGAGCCCATGCTGAACGCCGGAGATTGGCGTACCCGCGTCGCCGATGACCACTGGACGGTGCTCACGGCCGATGGCAGCCTTTCGGCCCATTTTGAACATACGATTGCGATTAATAATAGCGAACCGGAGGTACTAACCAGATAAGTTTATGCCCAAGAAAGAGGCCATCGAAGTCGAGGGGACAGTAATCGAGGCGTTGCCTAACGCGATGTTCCGCGTCGAGCTTCCTAACAAGCACCAGGTGCTGGCCCATATTTCTGGCAAAATAAGAATGCATTATATCAGGGTGCTGCCCGGTGATAAGGTACTTATCGAGCTCTCTCCTTATGACCTGACCCGGGGCAGAATCACCTACCGACTCAAGTAAAATAAAGGTTTTAGAGAATGAAAGTAAAAGCTTCCGTAAAAGTAAGATGTGAAAAGTGTAAAGTCGTTAAGCGGCGAGGGGTCGTCAGGATAATCTGTGAAAACCCCAAGCACAAGCAGAGGCAGGGTTAAACATGGTTTCATCGGTACAAGGAGGGTTGTAAATGCCACGCGTTGCTGGAGTAGACATACCGGTAAACAAGCAGGCCTGGGTCTCGCTGCAATATATCTTTGGAATCGGCCCGGCTTTAAGCCAGACGATTCTGGCCAAGGCCAAGATTGCTCCGGAAGTGAGGGTCAAAGACCTCACCGAGGAAGAAGTCAACCGATTGCGCGAAATTATCGATAAACAGTACCGCGTTGAAGGCGAACTGCGGAAAGAGATTAACTTTAATATCAAGCGCCTGATTGAAATCGGGAGCTACCGCGGCAGCCGTCACCGCCGCGGCCTTCCGGTCAGAGGGCAGCGGACGCGCACCAACGCCCGTACGAAGCGCGGTCAGCGTAAGACGGTAGCCGGCAGAGGCCAGAAGCGCGGCACGGCTAAGAAGTAGTCAGGACTTACTAAGGAGGCAAGGGTGCCACAGAAGAAGAAAACCAAGACGAGGAAGCGTGAAAGAAAGGCAGTCCCTACCGGGAAGGCTTATATTCAGTCCAGCTTCAATAACACTATCGTAACGCTCACTGACCCGGAAGGGAACGCTTTAGCCTGGGGAAGCTCCGGCACGGCCGGCTTCAAAGGCTCGCGCAAAGGCACTCCTTACGCCGCGCAGATGGCGGCCCGCGATGCCGCCCGCAAAGCGATGGTCCACGGTCTGCGCCAGGTCGAGGTATATATTAAAGGTCCGGGCAGCGGCCGTGAAGCGGCTATCCGCTCCCTGCAGGGCACCGGCCTCTATATTACCGGCATCAGAGATGTCACACCGATACCTCACGGCGGCTGCCGTCCTCCCAAGCGGAGAAGGGTGTAAAGGGGAACATTATGGCAAGATATACTGGCGCAGTATGCCGTTTATGCCGGCGCAGCGGGGAAAAGCTCTTCCTCAAAGGCAGCCGGTGCTATACGCCTAAATGTGAAATCGATAAGCGCAATAAACCGCCGGGACAGGGGACCGGACGCCGGCGGCGGAGAACCTCCGACCGCGGCTTGCAGCTCCGTGAAAAACAGAAAGCGCGCTTTACCTACGGAACCCTGGAAAGACAGTTCCGCAAGACGTTCGCCCTGGCGGAAAGACAGACAGGAATTACCGATGAAAATCTCCTGGTGCTGCTGGAAAGGCGGCTGGATAACGTTGTCTACCGGCTGGGCTTCGCCGATTCACGCAAGCAGGCCCGCCAGCTGGTGCGGCACGGGCACATCATGGTGAACGGGCACAAGACCAATATACCTTCTTATCTGGTTAAAGAAGGCGATGCCGTCGGCTGGCGCGAAGGCAGCCGCAAGACCGAGTATTATAAAACACTGGCGGAAAACATCGAAGGCAAGACCGTTTTGAGCTGGCTAAGCCTGGACAGGCAGAACCTCTCGGGGCAGGTGCTGGCCATGCCCACGCCGGAGCAAATCGGCGCCACGTTCGATGCTAAAGCGATAACCGAGTACTATTCCCGTTAGGTTTATATAAGGAGGCAATCCATTGGCTGGACTGTTAGTCCCACATATCGAATGTACCGAACAAACGGAAAACTTCGGACGATTCGTCGCCGAGCCGCTGGAAAAAGGCTTCGGCATCACACTGGGTAACTCCTTGCGCCGCGTCCTCATCGGCTATCTCTCCGGCGCGGCCATCACTCAAGTAAGAATTGAAGGAGTCCAGCACGAGTTCACCGTTATCCCCAACGCCAAGGAAGACGTCATGGACTTCCTGCTCAACCTGAAGGAGGTCAGGATTAAACCCCTTTCCGACCGCGGCGGCACGCTGACGCTGGAGATTGAGGGCGAAGGGCGGATTTGCGCCGCCGATATCAAGCCGTCAGCCGACTTCGAGATTATGAATCCGGAACTCTGCCTGATTACCCTGAACAATCCCAAGAGCCGTCTCTACGTGGAAATGGATGTGGAAATCGGTACGGGGTTCAGGCCTGCCGAGTCTACGGACAACACCCCGGTAGGCACTATCCCTGTGGATGCTATTTTCACTCCGATACGGAAGGTCAATTACGCTATCGAGCCGACACACCTCGGAAGAGAGACAAGCCGCGAGCGGTTGCGCCTGGAAATCTGGACCGACGGCACGATGTCGCCGGTGGACGCCATGAGCCGCGCGGCGGCCATTTTAATCGAGCAGTTCACGCCTTTCGTCGAGTTCGTCAAGATTTCCCAGATGAAGGCCGAAGAACGCGCTATCCGCCTGTCAATCCCCGATGAGAAGTACAACATGCCGGTAGAACAACTCGACCTTTCCGTGCGCACGATGAACTGCCTGCGGCGCAGCAACATCACCACGGTAGGTGAGCTCGTCGCCAAGGGGACGAAAGAGCTGCTCAAGCTGCGTAATTTCGGTCAGAAGTCCTACCAGGAGATAGAAGACCGTCTCACCGCCATAGGGCTATCGCTTAACCCCAAGACCGAGACCGTGCCCGAAGAAACGCCCGAAGCACAGCCTAAAGCCAAAGCCCGGAGCAAAGCCTCCAGTGCCGCCGCGGCTAAAGAAGCTGAAGCACCCGAAGAAAACGAAATTAAATAATACCTGATACGGAGAACCAGAAACATGAGGCACAAAATAGCCGGAAGAGGCATGAGCCGGGCCAGCGGACATCGTAAAGCGCTGTACCGCAACCTGGTCACCGACCTCTTAAAACATGAGAAAATCGTCACCACCGAGGCCAAGGCCAAGGAAATACGCGGTATGGCCGAGAAGATGATAACTCTGGGAAAAAAGAGCGGGCTTAGTTCCTACCGCCAGGCGCTGGCGTTTATCACCGATGAAAAAGTGGCCGCGAAGGTGTTTTCCGAGCTGGGACCCAGGTATAAGGAACGTCCGGGCGGCTATACCCGCCTTACCAAGCTGGAGCCCAGGCTGGGTGATGGCGCCCGCATGGCCCAGATAGAGCTGGTGAAATAGCCTGCGGGCGAAGGATTATCATGGTTACGGGCCTGGCAACCGGCATAAAAGTGGTACTTATCCTGGAATATAACGGCGCGAACTACCACGGCTCGCAATACCAGGCCAACGCGCCGACTGTCCAGGGGGAGATAGAGAAAGCTTTGCAGAAGCTTACCGGAGAGAAAATCAGGATTAAGATGGCCAGCCGGACCGATGCCGGGGTGCACGCCGCTGGCCAGGTGGTCGGCTTCCGGACGGATTCTGTCCTGCCGCTGGACGCTTTTATCAACGGATTGAACCACTACCTGCCCGGCGATATCGCCGTGAAGGAATCCTTCCAGGCGGAGGATGATTTCGATGTCCGGCGCCGGGCGGTCAAGCGGACCTACAAATATTACATACTTAACAGCGCCACACGCTCACCGATGAGGCAGGGGTTTTCCTGCCGGGTCACCGGTGAACTGGATTTGGAAGCGATGCAGCAGGCGTGCCGGTCCTTAATCGGGCGGCATGACTTTGCATCCTTCGTTTCCAGCGCTGAGACCGCCCGTCAAAAGAGAACGGTGCGGGACGTATTTAAAGCCGAAATAACACGAGATGGGGACATGATTGTTCTGGAGATGGTTGCCAACTCCTTTCTGCCCCACCAGGTGCGTAATACCGTCGGTTCGTTAATCAAGGTCGGACAGGGAAGGATGACGGTCGAAGAGTTTCTTGGCCTCGTCGCCGCTAAAACCCCCGGCCTTGCCGGGCCTACCGCCCCGGCCGACGGACTTTGCCTGGTGCGGGTGGACTATCCGGGTCCCTTTGAGGGAGATGCGAAATGAAAACTTATACCGCGAAATTGGCGGAAATCAAGCACGGCCGGCACGTCATCGACGCCGCTGACCAGACGCTGGGCAGGCTTTCCAGCCAGATAGCCAGGCTGCTGATGGGGAAGCACAAGCCCACCTATTCCCCGGCGCAGGATATCGGTGATTTCGTGGTGGTCATCAATGCCGGCAAGGTCCATTTTACCGGCCGCAAAGCCGAGCAGAAGGTCTATTACCGGCACTCGAACTATCCCGGCGGGCTCAAGAGCATCACGCTGGGAAAAATGATGGTCGAACATCCCACCCGGGCTATCCAGTACGCCGTGGAAGGAATGCTGCCCCACACCCGCCTGGGCAGCGTCATGAAAAAAAGACTACGCGTTTACGCCGGCGCCGAGCAACCCGGCCGGACTAAGACTAAAAAAGCAAGCGTCAAAGAGACAGCGAAATAAGGGGACAGGGATTCTATGGATAAACAGAGCTATTTTTACGGGACAGGCCGCCGGAAGACGGCGGTAGCGCGTGTCAGGCTGACAGCCGGGAACGGCGCCATCATCGTGGACGGGATGCCCCTGGAAGAGAGATTCCCCTCTCTGGAGCACCAGCGCCTTATCACGCAGCCTTTCCTCGCGACCGAAAGCACCGGCAAGTATAACGCGGTGGTCAAGGTGCTGGGGGGCGGCATCACCGGGCAGAGCGGGGCTATCGCCCACGGCATCTCCCGCGCCCTGGTAAAAGCCGATGAGCGCTTCAAGCCGGTACTGCGCCAGCAGGGTCTGCTGACGCGTGACGCCCGCGCCAAAGAGCGGAAGAAGCCGGGACTCAAGCGGGCCCGTAAAGCGCCGCAGTATACCAAGCGTTAATATCCAGGGTGGAAAAGATAAAGCGCCGGATATTTCTGATATTTTCAGAGTCCGGCGCTTTTTCTTTACATTAAATACTGAAGTCATTGCAAGCCATCCCGACGCCAGAGTGAGGCGCGGGAATCTTTAGATAGATTAAATTCAATGAACGGGATTGCCACGTTGTCCCGATTTTATCGGGACTCCTCGCAATGACAATGTTATGTGTCTTATATTATCCCGCGACGTGCACGCCTAGAAAATATGGCCAGACCACAATGCCCAGGATAATTTTCCACCATACCAGGTTGACGTAACCGATGGTGAACAGCCAGCCGATGAACCAGATAACACCCCCCGCCGCTCCAGCCGCGTTCCCTTTACCATTCGCCATTTTTCTGCCTCCTTAACTGATCTATTTTCATGATAGTCTTCTCTTGCCTGTATCACTGTAACTTCAGCGCTTTTCTTTCCTCCGCTGTCAGGCTTTTCTTATAGCTCGCCAGCTTTTTTAGCCCTTTATCGGTGGCGGTAACTTTTTCGTCTTTGACTTCCACGTAGCCTATGAGCTCCAGCTCACCGACCAGCGCCGCGATTATCTTCTGGCCTAAAGTGGGATAAATTCCTTTTATCTCTTCCGGCGAGAACTCTCCCAGTATTTTATCCATAGCGATACCGGGTTTTTTCTGTACTTTAGCGAGAATCGACATCGCGCGACGGTAATAGGGCAGGCTATCGCCCTTATCGGCCAGGTCAAAAGCTTCCACCTTAAAGCGCACCATCGTATGGTTATCGCTGCAAATCAGCGTTACATCCTGCTTGCTCGTCCCTTTGCCGAT
>JBEKDL010000049.1:0-15123 GCA_050014355.1 Dehalococcoidales bacterium
GGGCGCGAAAGAAATCCATATGCGCATCTGTGCGCCGCCCATCAGGTATCCCTGCTTTTTCGGGGTGGACATGGCTACGCGGCGGGAGCTCATAGCCGCCCAGAAAAGCATTCCCGAAATCTGCAAGTTTATCGGCGCTGATACCCTGGGCTATCTAAGCATCGGGGGGCTGATTAAGGCCATCGGCCTGCCGAAAGATAATTTCTGCCTGGCCTGTTTTACCGGCGATTATCCTATACCCGTCCAGCTGGAGATGGACAAGCTGGCGCTGGAAACAATCGCGGCGGGACAGAAGGGCAATGTTTGTGACGGTAACGATAAGTAGGATGTTTTGGGGCTTACCTGCCCTGATGCTTTGTTAATCCCAGGGCGAAGGCCGCTCTCGCTGTAAATAATTTGCCGTGCTTCACGGCTAAAGCCGCAGGATGGCTGCTAATCTAAAGTTTCATCGAAGACCAGGTCGGTCACGCGGAAAAGTGTTTTAAAAACTATTTTTTGCACATCTTCGGTCAGGTCTATATTAATTTCTTTTTGCTTCCGTACCGGAAGGCGTATCGGAAAAACACTATGGATATCTTCATTAATAGCCAAGCTCAATAACCTCGAGCGCTCGGGTTCGAGTAGTCTTTCGAGGAGTTGGTTTTTAGTCAAGGCAATCATCGTGTTCCTCCTTCCTGCGGAAGTATCTTGACAAGTAGTCCTAGAACTTTAGATATAGGTAATTTATACAATAAATTTTAATCTCTTGATGACTAAATGTCAATATGAAAATCGAAAAATTATCGAAGTCTTAGTACCATAGATATAGATTTTCAATAAAATCAATCTAATAATCTAAATAAAACAGGATAGCCGCTATTGACAGCCTGTAAAATTTATTATATTATAGAACAGGTGTTCGTTATAAGGCGCATCGTCAGCGGGAGAGGACATGAAGAGGCTATCCGATAAACAGCGGCGTATTATTCGCTATATCGACCGGTTTATAAGCGAAAAAGGCTATCCGCCTTCGATACGCGATATCCAGGCGGGATGCGGCATTAGCTCGACATCGGTGGTGGACTACAATCTTAATATCCTGGAAAGTAGAGGACAAATCAGCCGCCATGCCGAGGTATCGCGCGGTATCCGGCTGCTCACGAAAGCGCCAGATAGCGGGCCAATGGTTGCGGTGCCCATCATCGGCACGATTGCCGCCGGCGAACCGATTCCCGTGCCCGGGCCCGATACGTGGGATGTCGCGGCGGTCTCGGAGACAATGGCAGTCCCGCCGGAGCTCACCCGCGGCCGGGAAGACGTGTATGCCCTGCGGGTGAAGGGCACATCCATGATTGACGCCCTTATTAACGATGGCGATATCGTCCTGATGCAGCAGGTCAACCGGGTGGAGAACGGGGAAATGGCGGCGGTCTGGCTACTTGCGGAGAAGGAAGTGACCCTCAAAAAAGTCTATATCGAGCCGGAGCGCGTGCGCCTCCAGCCGGCCAATACCCAGATGAAACCGCTTTACGCCGCGCCGGAAAACGTGGCAATTCAGGGTAAGGTTATCGGCGTTATCAGGCAGGTGGGGTAGCAGTTAAGGTTAGAGGGTTCGACTCCTGGTACACTAGGTTAATAAGGTGGGTTGTTTTGTAGCTATGTGAATTAAGATAGCCAATATTTTGGAGGTGGGTTGAAATGTCATACGAATCATTAAAGGCGGAAATAAAAAGACTCAAAATCATGGCAACAAACGAAACTGACCCTGATGCAAGAATGAATATTTACGATTCAATTGCTGCCTACGGAGAAATAGCCAGAGAAGACTTGCTGGATATGGCAGAAGCTGAGAAAAACGCTGATGCGAAGAGATACTGCATATCAAGAGTCCAGGAAGCAAGCAAAAAGAAATAATAACCGAGGTGAAAAACGAATCTGAGGGCATTTAACCACTAATTAATTGTCATTGCGAGACCATTCCCGACGCAGGCGGGAAGGCGAAGCAATCCCCTAGTTAGGTTTAATTAAAAGATGGGGATTGCCACGCTTCGCTCGCAATGACAGTTGCACTTACTTCTTATATACCGGCGTGCACCAGTGCGCGTACTTGGGGTGGTTGCCGCGGATTACCCTGGCGTAGATTTCCTGCAGCTTGGCGGTAATCGGCCCGATTTCCCCATCGGTGATGGTGCGCCGGTCGATTTCGCATACCGGCGTCACGTGGGCGGCGGTGCCGGTGAGGAAACATTCATCAGCGGTATACAGTTCGCTGCGGGCAATCGAGCGTTCGATGGTTTCGATGCCGAGTTCGTTCTTCGCCAGCTCGATGACGGTATGGCGCGTGATGCCCATGAGGATGTTATTATAGGCAGCCGGCGTCACTAGTTTACCGCCTTTCACCAGGAAGATATTTTCGCCGCTTCCCTCGGAGATGTACCCGTCCGGGGCCAGCATGATGGCCTCGTCATAGCCATTACCTATCGCTTCGGTCTTCGCCAGGGCGTTATTGATGTAAATGCCGGTAGACTTCACTTGAGGCGGGTTAACATTATCATCCGGCCGGCGCCAGGACGAAACGCCACATCTTGCCTTGTCCACGTCCAGATAACGCCCCCAGGGGAAGGCGAATATGAAGAAATCATGCTCCAGGTCGTGGAGCCGCACACCCAGCGCCTGGGAACTCGTATAAGCCATAGGGCGGATGTAAGTATCTTCCTGGAAACCGCATTTGGCCACCAGCTCGACGGTCTTCTGGCAAAGCTCGTCCATCGAATAGGCAAGATTGATTTTCAGCACTTTGCAGCCGTTAATCAAACGTTCGTAGTGTTCTTTCTGGCGGAAGATGTAGGTCTGTTTCCGCTCGGCATTCCAGTTACCGCGTATCCCTTCGAAAATGGCGGTGCCATAGTGGAAAGCGTGGGTCATTATCCCTATTTTAGCTTCTTCCAGAGGGATAAACTTCTTCTGAAAAAAGGCGTAAGACGGCATATTACGTCCTCCCTTCCGATACCGTTTATTATAACCAGTCTGAAGGTTTAAATACAAGTTTGGTTACTCGAGAGCTACAGCAGCATGGTATAATACGGTGCATATGGCGGAAAAACCCCCGGCCAATCCTGAAAGAATGAGCGCGCTGACCTGGCTAAAAAAAAGGCTGGTGCCGCTATCAGGGCTACTGTTTTCCGTGGCCATTGTGCTAGCCATCGTTCTCGTTTATAAGCACGATCCGGATATCTTTACCAAGCTCGGCCGTTACGGCTACGCCGGCGCTTTTGTTATTAGCGTTGTCCTCAACGGCACCATTCTTTTTCCAGTCAGCAACGTGGCGGTGATGATTGGTCTAGGGGCGACGTTACCCCTGCCATGGCTCGTGGGGGTAGCCGGCGGCTTCGGGGCGGCCTTCGGTGAGATGACAGGCTATCTCGCCGGGCGCAGCGGCCGTGGCCTGCTGGCGAGGAGTAAAGTCTACATCCGGGTGGAAGGCTGGGTGAAAAAGTGGGGGTGGCTGGCCGTATTTATCATGGCAATTTTCCCGTTTGCTTTTGACGTCGTCGGTATTATCGCGGGCGCTCTCCGCATGCCGGTCTGGCGGTTCTTCGTCGCCTGCTGGCTGGGCCGGACGATTTTTTATGTCTTCGCGGTGTACCTGACCTCGATGGGGATAAAGGCTTTACCCTGGTTCGGCTGACCTGTGCCGCCTGATTTGAAAAACCAGCCCCGCACCGATAATGAAGTAGGCCGCGCAGGCCATTAGCATGACATTATAACCTGATAAAGCGCTGCGGTGGTTAAAAAAGTCGATGACCGGGCCGATAACGCGCGCGAAAGCGGCGCCGCCGGTGGTGGCCATATTGGCGATACCCAGATAGCGAGCCTCCTCCCCTTTAGCTACCAGGTCGGTCGCCAGAGCCCAGTTGGCGCTGTTAAAGGCCCCTATCGCCATGCCGATGATAACGGCGGCCCAGAGCGTGGCGCCGTATTCGCGTGTAACTGCGATAATCCCGATACCTGCCGCCCCGATAAGCCCCGCCCCGGCGGAAATGGACTTGCGCCCGATTTTATCCGAAAGGTAGCCGGCGGGCCAGACCACCGCCAGCATGCCGGCCACGGCGAATATAGAAAAACGCGCCGTGGCTTCGGCGGGATTGGCTACGCCGATAACATCGCGGAGATAGTACATGGCGAACTGCTGGATAGTGGTAAAAGCCATGTAAATGAGGAGGCGCGAAGCCAGGAACCACACGATATCGCGGTTAGCGAGAGCTTCTTTAACCGTTCGGAATAACTCCGGCACCAGAGAAGTCCGGCGGCCGCTTGTTCTGGCCGGGGCTTCTTTCACCAGAACTATGGTGGCAATTAATGCCGCGAGCAGGACAGCGGCGAGTATGCCCAGGACAAGCCATAGCCACCGGGCGCCTTCCCCGGCGGAATACCTGTCCATGAAAATGCTGGCCAGGTACACGAGCGATACCCCGCCGACTACCTCCAGCAGCGCTTTGACGCCCGAAGCCACTCCGTGCTTGTTTTCCGGTACGCACTCGGGGATAAAGGCCTGGTAAGGGCCCTGTGCGGTATTGGTGGCTGCCTGCAACAGACAGTAGACGGCGAAGATAGCGGCAAAGCTGCCCGCCAGGCCGATACCCGGGAGCACCAGCAGTGCGATGATGCCCCCCGCCAGGACATAAGGCCGCCGCCGGCCCCATTTAAATGAAGAGCGGTCGCTGATGGCGCCGGCGATAGGCTGGACGAAGGTAGCTACAAGCAGTCCGGAAAGGGTGAGCAGGCCCAGGTAGGTATTTTTTTGCGCTTCCGGGACAATATCCAGCAGCCGCAGCGGCAGGATAATGCTGTGCAGGCTCTGCCATAAAGCGGTAATGGCAAAGCCGAAGATGGTTATTTTAACGTAGTCTCGGCGGCGGAACCGGCTGGCGCTTTCGTTTGACATGATGTTTTTTCCAGCATAGCAGAGCGGGGTTAAAGAGGCAACAGGAAAAAGCCAGGCCGACGGTGCTATACTGTCGCTATAATGCTCATGTGTCATTTTTTTAATTATTCAGGAAGCTAATATTAATTATGCCAGCCCGTTACCCCCTCGTCGAAGAATTGTTCATGGCGCCGGACGCCGCCTGGTGCTTCGAGGCGTTCGCGCCGAGGCCTTTCAGTTTTTTCCTCGATAGCGGCATGGACGCGCAGAAGCTGGGGCGCTATTCATTCATGGGCAGCGACCCCTTCCTGGTATTGAGGAGTCTCGGCGATAGCGTGTCCCTCATCAGAGACGGGAAGGAGGAGGTCAGGCGGGGCAATCCTTTCGATATTCTCGGCGAGCTGCTGAAGGCGTATACGCTCGATAGCAGCCGGGAAAATGTGCCGTTTACCGGAGGCGCGGTAGGGTATTTCAGCTACGATTTGTGCCACTTCATCGAGCGCCTGCCGACTTGCGCGGTGGACGATTTGAACCTCCCGGAGTGCTACCTCGCCTTCTACGACGCGGTAGTCGCCTTTGCCCATGCGGAGAAGAAAGCATTCATTGTATCCACCGGTTTCCCGGAGCTCGATGAAAAAAAGAGGCTGCGCCGGGCCGCGGAAAGATTACGGGAACTAAGAAGTCGGGTCATGTTGGCGGCGCCTCCCTCGGAAATAATCCCGGCCGCCTCTGCCGGGAGCGCCGCGCTCAAGGCCAATTTCACGCACCAGGCGTACCTGGAGGCGGTGGCTAAGGCACGCGAGTACATCTGCGCCGGTGATATTTTCCAGGTCAACCTTTCACAGCGGTTCGAGACCGAATTAAATATGCTGCCTTACGATTTATATAAAAAGCTGCGCAAAATAAACCCGGCGCCCTTTGCGAACTATTTCAACTTCGATGGCGTCAGCATCGTCGGCGCTTCGCCGGAGCGCTTTCTCAAGCTACGGGGGGATTGGGTGGAAACGCGCCCCATCAAGGGCACCAGGCCCCGCGGCAAGACTCCTGAAGAAGATAAGAGGCTGGCGGAAAGTCTGCTCAAGAGCGCCAAAGACCGCGCCGAAAACACCATGATTGTCGACCTCGAGCGGAACGACATCGGCCGGGTCTGCCGCTACGGCACGGTGAAAGTCACCGAGCTGGCCATCCTGGAGACATACCCCACCGTTTTTCACCTCACCTCGACGGTGGTAGGGCAACTGAAAGAGGGCAAAGACCGCATCGACCTGCTGAAAGCCACCTTCCCCGGCGGCTCCATCACCGGCGCGCCCAAGGTACGCGCCATGGAGATTATCGATGAGTTGGAGCCAACGCGCCGCAGCATCTACACCGGCTCGCTGGGCTATTTGAGCTTCGGCGGGGACATGGACCTGGACATCGTTATCCGGACGATAATAATCAAGGACGGCAAAGCCTATTTCCAGATGGGCGGCGCTATCGTCTACGACTCCAGACCGGAGTCGGAATACATCGAGACGCTGGACAAAGGCCGGGCGCTGATGAAAGCCCTTGACCTTACCCCGCCCGATAGTGCGGAGGCAGTCCCGTGATTTTGCTGATAGACAACTACGATTCGTTTACCTATAACCTGGTGCAGTACCTGGGCGAACTGGGGCAGGAGCCCGTAGTCTACCGCAACGACGCCATCATGCTGGAGCAGATTGCTTCGCTAGCACCCAGTCACATTATCATTTCGCCCGGCCCGTGCACGCCGCTGGAAGCCGGCATTTCCAACGATGTCATCCGGCATTTCCGAGGCAAGATTCCCATCCTGGGTGTGTGCCTGGGGCACCAGTGCATCGGCTACGTTTACGGCGGGCTGGTCAGGCGCGCGGAGCTCCCCATGCACGGTAAAGAGTCCGTTATCTACCATGACGGCCGGACTATTTTCCGCGGCCTGCCTTCGCCGCTGGTGGGGGGACGCTATCATTCCCTCGTGATAGATGCCGCATCCGTGCCGGCAACTCTTGAAGTATCGGCGAAGACCGCGGACGGGGTGATTATGGGGGTGAGAGACCCTCAAAACGCCGTCGAAGGCGTGCAGTTCCACCCGGAGTCCATCATGACGCCGGAGGGACACCATATTTTGGCTAATTTTCTAAAGATGCATATTTAAGGAAGTCAAAACTCAAAGCTCAAAAGTCAAATCTACAATTAAAAAGTTAAAGCTGAACTTTTAAGTTTTACGTTATGGCTTTGACTTTTGACTTTTCACTTTTGAGTTGGCCGGGAGGACATAAGATGAAAGAGTTAATCTACCTGAATGGTTCGCTCGTGCCTCGCTCTAAAGCGCACCTGTCCATCTCCGACCACGGTTTCCTTTACGGCTACGGGCTGTTTGAGACGATGCGGGCATACCGGGGGAAATTATTTTTATTGGACCGGCATATCAAGCGGCTGCTCGAGTCGGCGGAGGTTATCGGAATGGGGGAGAAGCTAGCTGGCCTAGACCTGGAGAGAATCTGCCGGGACACGTTGAAAGTAAATAAGCTTTCCGACGCCCGCGTGCGCCTGACGGTAACCAACGGCGCCTCGGACGCTTTGCCCTGGGTTGACGCCGGCGGCACGCCCACGGTGCTTGTTACCGCGCGGCCCTACACGCCTTTTTCGGCGCAGAAATATAACGAAGGCTTCAAAGCCGGTATCGCGTCGGTAAAACGCACGCGGCAGTCCGTATTATCGAGCATGAAGTCGATTAACTACCTGCTGAACGTCATGGCGCGGATGGAAGCCGCCGCCAAGGGGATGGATGAAGCGCTCTTATTGAACGACGGGGGGTATATCGCGGAGGGGGGAGGAAGCAATGTCTTCTTTGTCGAGGGTGAAAAGCTGCTAACGCCTGCGTCTGACAGCGGCATTATCCCGGGCGTCACGCGGGAGGTAATCATGGAAATGGCGGCGGGGATGGGCATAAGCGTCGAGGAAAGGGATATTGACCCCGGAGACCTGGGGCGCTTTAGCGAGGCTTTCATGACCAACGCCATGATTGAGGTGATGCCCCTGGTCGAGGTCAGGGATGAGGCGGGGCGGTTGATAACTATTGGCAACGGGAAGCCGGGCGTGGTCACGAAGAAACTGATGGCGGCTTACACGGAAAAGGTAGAAAAAGAGACCGTCTAAGTTTAAACCGCAACAGCTTCCAACCCGGTGGTCTCCGGCAGGCCCAGCACGATATTCATATTCTGGATGGCTGCGCCGGAAGCTCCTTTGCCCAGGTTGTCAAACCGTGAGGAAAGCAAAATCCTTTCCTTGTTCCCGAAAACGAAAATATCAAGATTATTTGTGCCGTTACAGTCTGAAAAGGTCATAAAGCCGTTCTTCAGGAAATCGTCCGGGGGGTAGGGCATTACTTTAACGAACTGTTCCCCGGCATAGTACTCCGCTAATACCGCCCGGATATCCGCGGCGGAAAGTCCCTTCTTCAGGTAGCTCACCACGAGCGGGATGGAGATAATTTCTCCGTTATACACATTAACCACGGTAGGGGCGAAAATGGGCGGCCGGGCCAAACCGGCATATTTGGTCATTTCAGGAATGTGTTTGTGATTTAACGCGAGCGAATACGAGCGGGGGTTTTTGATGTAGTCCGGTGCGCCCCGGCTCTCATAATCGGCAATCATGGCTTTACCGCCGCCGCTGTACCCTGATATAGCGTGGCAGGTAACCGGATAGTCCGGCGCGACGATACCTTGAGCTACCAGCGGGTAAAGCATCAGCACAAATCCGGTAGCATGGCAGCCGGGCACGGTAATTCTCCAGGAATGTTTAATCAGGGCCCTTTGTTCTTTCTTAAGCTCGGGGAGACCGTAGACCCAACCTTCCTCCACGCGGTGAGCGGACGAGCCGTCTATCACGCGCAGCGAGCTGTTTGTTATCAAACTGACGGATTCGCGCGCGGCATCATCCGGCAGGCAAAGAAAAACGATATCCGCTTCGTTTATCAGCTTTTTCCTGGTTACTGCGTCTTTGCGCTTTTCCGCGGGTATCTCGATAACTTCAATATCACTTCTTCCGGCCAACCGCTCTCGTATTTTCAGACCGGTAGTGCCGTGCTGGCCGTCAACAAAAACTGCTTTTTTCACGCTGCTATCCTTTGGTACGCCCGGTCGTGCCCGGTGCATGGATTCGGGCGGAGGTTGGTAGAGTCGGGGAAAAGCCAAACAGAATTATAGCATAAGAATAGTTATATTAGTACTGAAAACGTCCTGGGGCGAAAATAGGGGTACGAAAGACATTGCCCTGGTTTTCGGGTGTCTTTTAGATATAAAATTTTACTATTCAGGCACGAAAATGTACGATTCGTACGTGGTTTCCTCTTGACATCGAGCGTGAGAATGGTTTATTGTATATTACGATTGCTTTTAGGAAGGAGGAGACATGCAAGCATATTGTGTAAAGTGCCGCTCCAAGAAAGAAATGAGCAGTGCAAAAGCCATTACCATGAAGAATGGCAAGCCGGCTACCCAGGGTGTCTGCCCGTCCTGTGGCACCAAGATGTTCAGAATCGGCAAGAAATAAAAGCCATATTCAAGGGATGTTGATGATAGGCTGGATATTTCCTCCGCGGGAGTATCCAGCCTTTTATTTTGATTGAAACAGGAGAAAGCCGCTATTTATTGGCTGGTTTGTTGATGTGTTTATCTACCAGTTTAACGGTATTGGTGACGTTAAGCTTATGGAAAATTAGCGAGAAACGCTCTTCCAGTTCCTGCATTATCTGCCGGTTGATGTCCTCCGGCAGGCGCCAGAGCTCCTTCTTAAAATCGCCGAAGGCTTTCTTGCGCGTCTTGTAAAGGAACTGCTCTTCAGTTTCCCCGGTTTTTCGTTCGTCGTTGCAGGCGGTATCCAGGTGGCGGTTTATCCGTTCCAGCAGCTCTTTGGGGAAATGGGAACTATCGTAAATGATGTTCTGGAACCCCGTGGCCAGGTGAACCTCGAGAGTATCTACCTTCGGGAACATATCGAAGGCCTCATCCGGCAGGGTTGAGGCGCCGTGCTGTACCGCCCCGCCCAGCCCGTATTCCTTCCGGGCCATGTTCGATAACTCTTTAAGGGTCTCGAACGCGATGCTGACCTTCGCGATTGAACCGTCCGGCAGGACGACGCCGCCGTGAGACGTCCCGGTCTGCACACTGATTTTAGATATCCCTTTGACGCTCTCCGGCAGCTGGCGGAGATACCCGTCCATAAACGCCTTCAGGTCGCCCACCGTGCTGTTGCCCTTGCCTATTTCACCGATTTCACCGCCGACGGATATAGTCACGCCTTCCGGTTGGATGGAGCGGATGTAGCGGGTCATTTCTGCGGTGACCTGCGAGTTCTTTTCCTGCTGTTCCGTAAGGTCGGTCTTGCTGATATCCACCAGTGTAGAAGCATCGATATCGATATTATAGAAACCGGCTTCTACCGAATCCTTGATGAGTTTTTTAATATCGTTAAGCTCTGCCGCGGGGTTCTCGCGGTACATGGCCCGCCTGACCTGGTAATGGTCTCCCTGGATGAAGACCGCCCGCTTAAACCCTTCTTTCACCGCGGCGGCGAGGACGCACGTGGCATATTCTGCGGGGGATTGGTCGGTATAGCCGATTTCAGAGCGGGCGATTTCAAAGATAAAAGGGCCGACGTTATCTTTCATAGCCGCCCGGATTACCGCCCTGGCCACGTCATAGGTAATGCCGCGGATATTGATGGCGGGCACAGTGAGGCCGTGAAACTTACCTTTGCCGGCGGCCTCGTAAAGGCCCTGGATGCTGGCCGGGAAAATACCCTGCGCAAGGGCGGTCTCACGTATTAGTCGGCGCTGTTTGTCCTTCGTTGCGGCGTCCGCCCCGAAGACGGCCTGTTCTATTAAGTTATCGATGTTAGAATTTTCTCTGGCTTTTTTTTGCTCTGGCACTTTTCCTCTCCCCATTTAAAATTGTGCGGCGTCCATTATATCTATCGGAGTCATACTGCGTAGCGGCATCGACCCTGCTAAGACGCCCGTAGATTTTTTCCAGTGGGCAATAAGAAATACTGCCGTTCTGGACGCACACCATGTTGCCAAATTTTTTATTGACGACGAGGTCGACGGCGGCGATACCGAAGTATCTTCCCATGCGGCGGTCGTAAGCGCATGGGGCGCCGCCGCGCTGCAGGTGGCTTAATACGACACTGCGGGTTTCCAGCCTGGTGCCTTCTTCTATCTGGTGGGCTAAAACCTCGCCGATGCCTCCCAGGGCTTTATGCCCGAAGCTGTCCACCCCTTCTTTTCTAACGACTTCCGTCCCGCCAGCCTGTTTGGCACCCTCGGCGACGACGATAATTTCATAGCGGGTGCCGGCCCTTCTCGCTTCAATGATGAGTTCGTTCATTCTGTCCGGAGAGAAATCATATTCCGGGATTAAAATGATATACGCTCCGCAGGCCTCACCGCCCTCCAGCGCCAGCCAGCCGGCCTCCCGACCCATCGTTTCGACGACGAATATCCGCTTGTGAGAGCCGGCGGTCGTCCGCAGACGGTCCACCTCTTCCACGATGACATTCAGGGCGGTCTCATACCCCAGCGTATAGTCGGTCTCGGGCAGGTCTTTATCGATTGTCTTGGGAATGCCGATAACGTTGACGCCTTCCCTCGCCAGCCGGGTGGCGATAGCCAGCGTGCCGTCACCGCCGATGGCTATCACGGCTTCCAGACCGAGTCTTTCGATGTTTTCAATCACCTGTTTGGAGCATTCGTTCTTGGGGTCGTACGGGCTGAAACGTGAAGTGCCCAGCATCGTCCCGCCGTACCTGTCCCACGTGCGGACGATTTCCGGGTTCAACTGGGAAATATGGCCCTCGGTATCCGGGCTGGCCAGGTCGACGCTGGTTAGCCCTTTCCACCCATCCCTTATACCGAGGACCTCATAGCGTATGCCGCGTTCCCATTCCAGGGTCTCGTCCATGGCTGTCTTAACCACCCATTTCAGGGCAGGGTTCAGTCCGGCGCAATCGCCGCCGCCGGTCAGTACGCCTATCCTGCTTTTTCTAATAGGAGTAATCAAAACAGCACCTTAACTAAAATTATAGGATTAGCTTTACCACCTGTCAATGAATACGGTACAGGCATTCCAATCATAAGAGAGAAAGCAGAGAAAAGCAAGGGTGTCCGTACTGATTGCAGTTCAGGGATAGCTGGTATTGGGATAACGGCTGGACTTATTAAAAAAAAGGGAGTAAAATTTTAGGGTAATGAGAGAGATACTGCTAATTCGACTATCCAGTCGTTTACGCAAAGGCGAGAATGAGAGCACCGGGCTCGCGAGGGCAGGTGCTCTTTTAATTGAGGAGGTAACGGATGCTAATGCAATCGAGTTTAATCGGTAAAATCGAAAAAGCCAAACGTTACGCCCAGGAAACCGAACGTGTTACCTTCAACACTTTATCCGTGAAATTCCGCGGTGAAAACGATACTTACGAGACCGAATATAAGGACGGCAAGTGGCACTGCACCTGCCGCTTTTTCTCACAGTGGGGGCTTTGCTGTCATACCATGGCCATGGAAAAAATCCTCGCCACCATGCTCCCTTCGGAAGCTCTGACCTCGCCGATGAGCAAAGCATGAACTTTATCGAAAAACTGGCGCGAGCCAGCCGGAAAAACCGGAGCCTGCTCTGCGTGGGGCTGGACACTGACCCGGCGCTGTTGCCGGCAGGCACAGGGATTTTCGAGTTCAACAGGGCGATTATCGATGCTACCGCCGACCTCGTCTGCGCTTACAAGCCGAATATCGCTTTCTATGAAGCCCAGGGAAATCCCGGCCTGGAAGCCCTGAAGCGTACCCGGGAATATATCGGCGATGAGATTCCGGTTATCATCGATGCCAAGCGCGGCGATATCGGCAATACGGCCGGCGCTTATGCCCGCAGCCTTTTCGACTACTATAACTTCGATGCCACGACGGCCAGCCCTTACCTCGGCTTCGACTCCCTGGAGCCGTTTATTAATTACCGGGAACGCGGTGTTTTTATCCTCTGCCGCACCTCCAACCCTGGCGCGATGGACTTTCAATCGCTTTCCTGCAAGGTCGGGAATGGACACAAGATGCTCTTTGAAATCGTCGCGGAGAAGGTCAACGGCTGGAACAAGCACGGCAACCTGGGACTGGTGGTGGGGGCCACCTATCCGGAAGAACTGAAGCTCATCCGCGAGCGGTATCCGGAGATGCCTCTCCTGCTGCCCGGGGTAGGCGCGCAGGGTGGCGAGCTTTCCCTGGCGGTCAAGTACGGCGTCGATGCCGGCCGGCAGAGGACGATTATCAACTCTTCACGCCAGATATTGTACGCCTCGAAGGGGAAAGATTTTGCCGCGGCGGCACGGAAAGCAGCCCTGGAAATACGCGATAGGATTAATGATTTTCTGACCGGGTCTGCTTCGTAAAGACGTATCATGGTTCCGGAAATCAAGCTCGGTGATGTTGTCCGGCTCAAGAAAGTCCACCCCTGTGGCGGCTATGACTGGCGGGTGGTCCGGCTCGGCGCGGATATCGGTATAAAATGTCTGAAGTGCGGCCGCCGGGTCCTGCTGGAAAGGGCCGTTTTGCAGCGCCGGGTTAAGGAAATCGTGGCGCCGCAGGGGTCTGGCGCGCCGGATTAAGCCCTTTTATTTGGCCGGTTTAATCAATGCCGGCTCTTTCCATGCGATGGGTTGCCCGCTAGCAGTTTGCTCTAAAATATCGGCTACGGTACGGCTCAAGTCGCTGGCGCTCAAAGGTTTGATGAGATAACCCGCGGCGCCCATCCTCAAAGTCTTTTTACGCTGTAACGTTTCTGCGATGGCCGTGAGCACGACCACGGGTATTATCGCCAGTTCCGGATTACGTTTTATTTCGCGCAGGATGGACCATCCGTCCAGGGTGGGGAGGAGTAAGTCAAGCAGCACCAGGTTGATTGTTTTTTCTTTTATGATTTCCAGTCCTGTGGCGCCACCGCTGGCAGTGAGCACATTATAGCCCTCGAGCTCCAGCACCCGGGCGATAAAGTTCCGGATATCGGCGTCATCCTCGATAATCAGGACAGTGCTCTTCTTGGTTTTGCTGCTTCGCTCTGTATCCATTTTTCTCTTTTCAGCCTAGCAGTAGATTATAAAGATGCGTATAAAAATAATAAATAGATTGTTGAATAATCATAAAAATTCTATAAAAAAGGCAGCAAAATATTAGATAATTGGCGAAAATTTGCCAGATGGCGAATAAGCACCGGCAAACCTTGTCAGGCCGAGGGGGCAGATGATATGATAAAAATAACTAAAAGCGGCCTGGAGCTAATGTCAGCGTAGCTCAGGGGTAGAGCAGCGGTTTCGTAATTCTAAGCTAGGTATGCTGTGGTGTGCCGTTAGATACAAAATAGAACCTTTGTGTTAGTTGCTAAAACCCCGTTTTGAAGCTAAAGTGCCTTTTGGTGACATCCTGTCCTTTTTAGTTTGTCGCCAAAATGTCGCCAAAACCCAAGCTAACTGGACCGTCCTTTCAGAATTGGATCGGCAGGAAAGTGGATGAATGGAACTATTTCACGCTCTGGCGTTAACGCAGCTTCACGACGTTTTGCGCAGTTCTTGAGGGGATGCTTTCCAATAAACCCGAAGGGCAGGGTTCCACGGGCTTTGCCCGTGGGTGAATGCGTAACCGCCCGAAGGGCGTGCAGCAAAGCTTGAGTTACAAAGTGCCACGGGCTCTGCCCGTGGGTATCGGAAGCCACTTGGCCCTCGCACTTTGTGGCTTATCCCAAAGTGGTCCACCAAGTCATTGGCGATGACTAAATCACTCTCATGGTCTTAAGGTCAACCGCTTGAGGTGGTCCCCCAAAATTCGGAAACGGTGTAAAGTGGTACCTGCCGCACTTATCTCAGACACTGTAGGTAAAAGACTAACATGCTGAAAGTCACATTCCATCTTTTTATTACCAAGAGTCACATAACGATGTAATGTGCAACTAATGACGGAATGCGCAGAATACTGTTGTGGCAAGATGCGGGTAGATTCTTTTTTTAGGTAGCGAGTAAAGACAAGCCTTCTCGTCCTAGAATAGTTTTCTTTATGTAGCCTAGCAGGGTGTTGAAAAACGGGCGTTAAATCACTTATTTTCAATCCTTCTCACCTTTCTTGATGGTTTTAAGTCCTACTGCCTGGTTTCTGAAGCCTCCCGGAGAGGTTTTAGATAGCG
>JBEKDL010000050.1:0-14548 GCA_050014355.1 Dehalococcoidales bacterium
CGTTACTTGTATTTCTGAATTCCCTCTCATCTAAGCCTCCGTTTACTACGTTGGCTCTAATCTACCATATTCCGCCCATAAAGTCAGTTACCCGGAAGAGACTTTTTCAGCACCCTGCTAGCACCGATACCTGATTGATTGCCATGTCAATCCAGGGGACTTATTAATACCCGGGGTCCTGGTTAATTTAAATAGCCAGCCCTCACCAAAGATGCCGTTTTATTTTTCCTCTCCATCCGCTGCCGCGGATTTATGTTAAATCAGATTTATGCTAGAATATTTTTCAAAGTGCTGGCGTGAGAATAATGATGCTGCGCAGATACGCCATTGCCACGATTATCAGTTTCGGCCTTGGTCTGATGTTTATAACCTCAGGGTGCGGGCAAAGGCCGCTAGCGACTGCGCCGGAGACATCTTATTCATCTTTATCTGGTGCTATCAAGCACAACGTCACTTACAACACCGTCGATAATGTCAGTCTTCAGATGGATATTTATTTTCCTGATAACATGAACGGTAAAACACCGGCCGTTCTATACGTGCACGGCGGAGGATGGACTTCAGGCGATAAGGCGGCCGGCGCCGGTTCCGAGGATGTATCAGCTTTAAGGGCGGCAGGCTTTATTGTCGCGCCGATAAACTACCGTCTTGCCCCGCGATTTAAGTTTCCGGCGATGATTGAAGACGTAAAATGTGCCGTGCGTTTTCTGCGGGCACACGCCCTGGAATACGGGATAGATACGGATAAAATCGGGGCTTACGGCGGTTCGGCGGGCGGACATCTGGTCTCTCTGCTCGGTGTGACCGAACAGAGCGCGGGATGGGACATCGGCCCTGATACCGCGTATTCCAGCCGCGTCCAGGCGGTCGTGGATATGTTCGGCCCGGCCGATTTGCCAGCCCTCTTTTCAGGAAGCCAACAGGTTGTTGCGCAGAGTGTTTTCGGCACGAGCGACCCTAAGAGCCCAATCCTCGTCACGGCCAGCCCTATCAGCTGGATAAGCCGGGACGACCCGCCATTTCTTATCCTTCAGGGTGACCACGATACAGTTGTGCCGTTAAGCCAATCACAGGAGCTATACGCGCGTTTGACCGCCGGCGGCGTTGAGGCGACACTGGTAGTCTTTAAAAACGGCACGCACGGGCTGGCAGGCAGTCCCGACATGCAGCCAACGGCCCAACAGCTGACACAAATGCTGGTCGAGTTTTTCCAGAAACATTTGCAGTAGTTTTTCCGCTTTCCGGATATGAAAAGGGCCGGGACGGATTGACCGCCCCAGCCCTTTAATGTTTCTAGCAGCCGAACTTTCCGTTGCTTACAGTAATACTGGTTTAGAAAGCGACAGAAACTACCTGCCCGGCCGTGAGACTCCAGGTTACCAGCATCGCGATGAGGAACGCGCCGGCGTAGATGTGCCCGGTCTTACGGTAGAAGTAGGTCATTACCAGGGCGACAATCGCAAATATTGGCACTAACTGGTAGATAACACAAGAAAGCAGCGACTGGGTAGGCCACATCAGAGTGCCGCCCGCGATTAACGGGATGTACTGGATGGCCAGCAAAACCAGGAAGCCGAAAATTATCAAAGCGACGTTAATCAGCATTTCGCTGCGCAGGCTGAATTCTGCGCCGTCTTTTTTACTCGGCCGCACCTCGCCGTGCAGGGCCAGGGAAAGAACAATAAAGAATGCCGCGAAAGGTATCAGGTACCTAAGGAAAATGAGGAAATGTTGCGAGTCCATCGGCTTAAACGTCACGACCCAGAAACGGATATCGGTCCCATAGAACCAGGACGATATCACATCGGCCAGGTAGGCGATGAAGCCAACCGTGAGCGCCAGCAGGAAAGACTTCCCTATCTTTGCCCATCCGATGCCCCCGAAACCGGTGCCCCAGCTAAGGCCGTAGTCAGCAGCAGAAGACTTGGCCTTACGGTTGAAGACGTACTGCCATAACAAGAAGAGCACAAGGGTAATAGCACCAAGCAGCAATGCCCATATCATCAGCTGGTTGGTGACGCCTTCGGGGAACAATTTGCTGGCGGTAAACTTCCAGGTGGCGGGTAATCCTATAAAATAGAAGTAGACCGCTGCCGATATACCGGTGAAGAGAACGGCTCCTATCCACCATGAGACGCCTTTGCAGGATGTTTTAGGAGGTCCTGGAGCCGCTTCCAGTTCCTTGAAGAAAGGAACATTGGCAAGCAGCAGGCTGCCGACGGGGAACAGCAGCATTATCATGCCAATCATGGCAATCAAAGTACCGATTTCTTTCCACATCCAGATCTGCTGGGAAGCTGGAATTTGCTTGCCGCCCGTCAGGGTTTGCTGGAACCAGTCAACTGCATAGCCGACAGCGGCGGTATCTTCCATGTCAGCCGGGTGGATAACTGCCGGCTGATAAAGCACACGAGCAGTACCATTCGCAATCGAACCATAGATTTTGCCCACGACGACAGAAGAGGTCGTCCCGAATTGGGCTTTTAGTCTGACAGAATCGACCACATTCGCGGGCACGTTCATGTCGACGGGGTCAGGCGCCTTCGGGTCTACGCTTCCCCACATGGTTTTAGAGAACTCGTCCCACTTGGAAAGCACCACGCACAGGTTCTTGGGATAGGTCGTGTTACCGGCCGGAACACCAAAAATGCCGCCCGTCCCTGAACCTTCCAGAACGATAGATTTATAACTGGTAGGCATATAGGCTGCCGCTATACCGACTGCCCAGCCGCCCATCGAGTGGCCTTCGAGGCCGATGTTGTTTTTATCCACAATATCCAGGCTAGATAGGTACTTAAGCCCGTCCATGCCGCCAAACGCATTGGCGAAAGCGGGCGGGGCCGAATAGCCGTGGCCAGTCTCATCAAGGGCAAGTACCACGTAGCCACGTCGTGATAACTCGATGGCGAAGCTGGCCTGCTGCTCGCGCGAGTTAAAATATCCATGGATACAAAGGACGCCGGGGGCAGGAGTTTTAGCCGTGACGCCATTTGGTATATAGAGCAGGGCGCTCATCAATGTGCCGTTCGTGCCCATAAAGCGTACGTCCCGGACTTTAACGTTACCCCCGTCGGTGTTGACCAGGTGGGCCAATAAGCCACCAACTACGATTAATATAAGAGCAATCCAGAGAAGAAGCTTCGCCCGATTGGGCTTGCTTTCAACTTGCATTTTCTCCTCCTAATTTCAAATTTAATACCTGGTTGAGGAATGACAAATATAAAATTTACCGGCGAGTAGGAACCTTTCAGACGGGAGGAAGTAATCTTGAATGTGCTATGCTTTCACCTCCTTTTAAAGATTAATCAAACAAGCTATGACAGTATAAAACAATACGTTAACAAAATCAACACATTTTCACTTATATTCACTTATTTTGATTTTTAGTATTTGAAAAACCCTCTTGTTGACAATTTGAATTTAGGGATATATAATGAGCCAACACAAACAAAAGTGCGCCAACCGCGTAATGAGGGTTAGCTGAAAAACGTATAATATGTAAATTCTCTATCTATGTTACCGGAAAAACGGTAAGCTGCCGTGGCGCAAGAAGGCCGGCGTGTTTAACCGGAAATCCGTAAAAAATATAATCAATTAATAATAAAAGGAGGCACAAACGATAATGAAGAGAAGCCTACTTCTCATCATGCTCTGTCTCGTTGTTATTGGCGGTGTGCTGATAAGCAGCTGCGCGAAAACGACCGCCACCCCGTCAACGACGACAACGGCACCCAAACCCACCACTACCACGACAGCACCTACGACGACCACAACGGCACCCAAGCCTACCACCACAACAGCGCCGACCACCACAACTGCCGCGGTACAACCCTACGGGACTTTAAGGATTGCCTCGGGCGGAGGAACGACAGGTTTTACCTATGAATCAGTTGACCCAAACTTCTGGGAGACGTTCTGGGGCTGGGCCATTTACGACCCGCTGGTCACGTTTGACCCGCAGGGCAACGTTATCGGCGTGGTAGCTGATAGCTGGACATTAAGCGCCGATGGTAAAACGTATACTTTCAAAATCCATCAGGGAATCAAGTTCAGCAATGGCGACCCGCTTACCGCAGCTGACGTGAAGTTTTCCGTCGACCGGTTTGCTTCGCACGATTCTGCCAACACCACTTCCACCAACCCGTGGTCGCCATATTTACAGAGGAACTTCGCTTCCACATCAGCCCCCGATGATTACACCTTCGTTTACAACATGCAGACTCCGGAGCCGATGCTCCTCGTACCCTTCACCTACGTGCGCATCCTGCCCCAGAAATACTTCAACTCGGTCGGCGGGACAGATGCTTTCCGCAAGGCCCCCATTGGCTCCGGCCCGTACAAGTTCGTGAGCCTGGTGCACTCGGTGAGCTGCACGCTGGAGGCTAACACCAGCTACTGGGGCGCTATCAAACCACAATATAAGACAATTATCGACTACCTGGTACCGGAAGAGTCTACCAGGGTCGCCATGCTCAAGTCCGGCGATGCTGATATCACCTACGGTCTTTCCCCGGACAGGATAGTCGAGCTGAAAGGCCTCGGATACACCTTGCAATACCAGAGCCTCGCTACGCTGTTTAACATCAGCTTCCCCGGCACCTGGGAGACCACCAGCCCGACCAAGGACATCAGAGTCCGCCAGGCAATGTCCTATTCCGTCAACCGCCAGGAGATGTGCAGTACCTACTACAGAGGTCTGGCCGTACCAGGCAGCCGCTGGTTCATGGACCCGACCGGCTGGGGCTGGGACCCGTCCTGGCAGCCTGACCCCTACGACCTGGCCAAAGCCAAGTCGCTGCTCGCCGCCGCCAACTATCCCGCTGCCTACGCCGACCCGGTAATCCAGATATACGCCCAGACCGGCGATCAGGCCAACTTCGTACAGTTGCTCAAGGGCTACTGGGATGCGGCCGGCATCCAGACCAAGATAAATATCGTCGATTCCATCACCTATGCCGGCATGTTCTTCACGGGGTCAAGGGCCCCGACCGCCAAGAACGTCGGCGCTATCATCCCCTGGATCTATGGGACTTACGCCAACAGCGTTTATCACTCCGCCAACATGTACACCCCGACCGGCGTACATGGCACCGGTGGTCCCAACGATACCAAGGCACAGGACCTCTACAACAAAGTGGTTAGCGACCTCGACCCGGCCCAGGCCAGGACCGACTACACCGCCTTCCAGAATTACGTCTACACCATGTGGGTCAACGTCGGCATGCTGGAAATGCCTACGTATATGGTGGTGGGGCCGAACCTGGGCAAGTTCACCACCTTCTATGCCGAAGGTATCTACTATCAACTCTCCGGCATACAGCATCCGGCGGGCAAATAAGAGTAGTATCAAACTAATCTGAACCAAGGAGCTCCGGGGGGCGCTTAGCCGCCCCCCGGAATTTCCCGGTATTATCAGGCAAAAATTGTTGCTTTTCACGCAGAATCGGTTCGGTCACATAGTTGAAGTAGATAGCCGGACTCAATCACAAACACAATTATTTGACAGCACGATTATATATGTGTAGCATTTAAATTAGATAAGGAAAATGCCCCGGGTTATGGCAAATGATATGCCTTAAGACCTGGGGTGTCCGTTTTATCTTAATCAGCAAGGGGAGATACCGATGGGGCGTTTCATCGTCATGCGGTTGTTGCAAACCGTTATAGCCCTGATAGGCATTTCTCTTTTAATATTTTTGCTGGTAAGAGCATCCGGCGACCCTACGAACCTGATGCGCACCTCCACCACAACTGAAGCGGACATTCAGCATATCAGGCAAGTTCTGGGCCTTGATAAATCCCTTCCGGTACAATACTGGGTTTTCATCAAAGGGCTAGCCCACGGTGATTTTGGCTATTCATATATCAAATTAAGGCCGGTTAATTCGATGATAGCAGAATCATTGCCTTATTCCCTGAAACTGGGCATCTCCGCCTTCGTCGTGGGAATGGGGATATCATTGATATTAGGGGTGGTAGCCGCCACGCGGCGAGATTCGTGGATTGATAACATCGTCAAGCTGATTGCCGTCCTGGGTCAAGCCATGCCAAGCTTCTGGCTTGCGATTATGTCAATCTGGGTGTTTGCCGTAGTCTGGAACGTCCTTCCCGTTGCCGGCACGGCCCATATATCGAACTATGTGCTGCCGGTGGGCACGCTGTCTTTCTTTCTATTGCCAGGCATGACGCGTCTGGTACGTTCCGCCATGCTCGATACCCTCGATACGGAATATATTAAGCTGGCGAGAATCAAGGGACTACCGGAAAGAATCGTTATCTGGAAGCACGCCTTGAGAAATGCCCTGATAACGCCGCTTACCACGGCTGGTATGCTTTTCGCCAACCTCATCTCGGGCGCCGTCATCATCGAGTCGGTTTTTAACTGGCCCGGCATCGGCAGACTGGCCTGGAACGGGATGATTGCACGTGATTTCCCGGTGGTGCAGGGTGTTACCGTCATGGTGGCAACTATTATCCTGCTGGTTAACCTGCTGGTGGATATACTTTATGCTTACGTTGACCCGCAGATAAGGTTCCAGCGCACTTAGGGAGTGAGTATGGCCGCCATACGAGACTTTACCATAGACAATAAGTCGCTCCGGAAAAAAAGCCGTCCGGTCATTTTGCAGCCGAATTTCATTATTCCGGTGGTGATATTAACCTTATTGGTAATATGCGCTATCTTCGCCCCGTTGTTGGCGCCGTATAATCCCACCGTCAACTCCTTGAAAGACAGACTCCTACCACCGTTCTTTGCGCACGGCGGCAGCACGGCCCACTTCCTCGGGACAGACGGTTTCGGCCGTGACATTTTAAGCCGGGTTATTTATGGCGCCAGGATATCTTTAAGTGTATCCATGCTGGTCATTTTAATCACCGCCAGTATCGGCACGATAGTAGGCATTTTCTCCGGCTACATAGGCGGGCGGTGGGATAGCTTCTTAATGCGTGTCACCGACGTGAGCCTGGCTTTCCCGGCCATTTTAATTGCCCTACTGATGGCAGTTATCCTGGGGCCTTCTTTTTGGACGGTAGTCATTGCTATATCACTATTGGGTTGGGCGCCCTATGCGCGTTTAATTCGCGGTGAGACGCTGCGCCTGCGCCAGGCGGATTTCGTCACACAGGCGCGCATTATCGGGACATCGCCCCTGCGCATTATGGGCGTACATATCTTCCCCAATGTCGTCAACCCGCTGATAGTTCTTGCCACCATGCAGGTGGGTCTGGTCATTCTCACCGAGGCGGCTTTGAGCTATCTCGGGGCAGGTATTCCGCCGCCTACGGCTTCCTGGGGACAGATGGTATCCGACGGGCGAAATGTCATCGATACGGCCTGGTGGATATCCTTCTTCCCCGGAATCGCCATAGGGCTTGTCGTGCTCTCCGGGAACTTCCTGGGCGATTGGATACGCGATAAACTTGACCCGAGGTTAAGGCAATTATGAGCGAACTCCTCCTTAAAGTTGAAGACCTGCAAACGGCTTTCTTCACCCGGCAGGGCGTGATTAAGGCGGTGGATGGGGTCAGTTTCCACGTACGAGACGGAGAAACGGTGGGAATAGTGGGCGAGTCCGGCTGCGGGAAAACAGTGACGGGTCTATCAATTCTGCGTCTGCTTCCCGAGCCGGCCGGCAGGATTATCGGCGGGAAAATTATCTTCCAGGGCGTAAATCTGGTTGAGTTGAGCAAGAACCACATGAGGGCCTACCGCGGGAAAATGATTTCCATGATTCTCCAGGACCCGATGACCTCGCTCAACCCGGTCTTCCCCATCGGCGACCAGATAGCGGAGTCAGTACGGCTGCATCAGGGCCTCCCTGACGACATGATTCAGCCGGAAGTTATATCGGCCTTGCGTCTATTAAAGATACCGGCGCCGGAGATGCGCCTCAATGATTATCCTTTCCAGCTAAGCGGCGGCATGAGGCAACGCGTGGTGGGAGCCATCGCGATGTCCTGCCACCCGCGCCTGCTCATCGCCGATGAGCCCACGACCGCTCTCGATGCCACCATCCAGGCGCAGTATATCGCCTTGTTTAAAGATATCCAGCAAAAGACCAACGTAGGTATAATATTCATTACCCACGATTTCGGCGTGGTGGCTAAAATGTGCCACCGGGTATGCGTGATGTACGCCGGGAAGATTGTCGAGACGGCACCCACGAGCGTAATATTTAAAGCGCCCAGGCACCCTTACACTGTTGCTCTGATAAATTCCGTGCCACGCCTGGACCGGAAAGACGAGCGCCTTTACTCTATTGAAGGCCAGCCCCCTTCTATGGCGAATTTGCCTCCGGGCTGCCGGTTCTGCCCCCGGTGTTCCGCGGCGCAGGACATTTGCCGCAAGCAGCAACCCCCCGAGGTGAAAATAAGCGATGACCATTCTGTATCTTGCTGGAGGATCAGCTAAGCCATGGCGGATATATTATTAGAAGGGCGCGACCTGGTCAAGCACTACCCTGTTACCAAAGGCCTTCTCCAGCGTATCGTGGGTTGGGTCAGAGCGGTAGACGGCGTTTCATTTACGATTGAGCGCGGCAAGACGATGAGCCTGGTTGGCGAATCCGGGGCGGGGAAGACGACCACCGCCAGGGCCGTACTGTTGCAGGAAACTTTGACCTCCGGGTCAATCATTTTTGAAGGCACGGACATCACCAAGTGGTCAATGGCGCAATTAAAAACTGGATACCGCCCTAGGGTACAGGCAGTACAACAAAATCCCTGGAGCTCCATGAACCCGAGGATGCGGATAAGAGACGTCATCGCCGAGCCGCTGGTGGTAAACACCAAGCAGACAAAACAGCAGAACCGCGAGAGGGTGCTGGAGCTGCTGGACCAGGTAGGCATCGCCAGGGAAAATATTAACCGCTACCCGCACGAGTTCAGCGGGGGCCAAAGGCAGCGCATCGCGGTGGCGCGCGCTTTAGCCCTGAAACCGAGCCTGGTGGTGCTGGATGAGCCTGTATCCGCCCTGGATGTATCAATCCGGGCGCAGATTATGAACCTGCTTAAGGACCTCCAGGTGAAGCATAATCTTAGCTATCTGGTTATCGCCCATAACCTGGCCACCGTGCGATACATGAGCCATGCTGTAGCTATTATGTACCTGGGGCAGATAGTAGAATACGGTGAGACCGAGGAGCTTTTTAAAAATCCGTTACACCCGTACACCAAGGCCTTGATATCCGCCTCAATGCTAACGCTGCCCGAGGATGAAGACCAGGAGCTAAAGCAGATAATATTGACCGGCGAGATGCCTTCGCCGCTGAACCCGCCGCTCGGGTGCCGTTTCCATACGCGCTGCTCCGAGGCAGGGAACACCTGCGCGGAAGAGGTCCCGGAGCTGCACACCGTCGGGACACAGCACTGGGTCAAGTGCCATCACTACGATTAACGCAAATCCCCGAGCGTAATCGAGACCTGCCTTATCGACACCATTTTCCGGACACAGCAAATCATCATTTATGTGCGAGAAGGTGCTGATAGCTTTCCGGGTGTTTCTGCAAATATTCCGAAAGCGACTGCGCCTTATGGCCGGTCAGTCTCGGTACCGTGTCACTGACCGCGGACAGTTCACCGGTGGCGATTTGCATGAAATGTGTGACAAATACCTCGACGTCATAGTCGCTCAAGCCGGTGCCGTTTTTAGCCCGGCGCTCGGCCTCGAACTTGTCCATACCGCTGGTCGTGCGCGTTAACCTGGCTTCGTGCGGGGTCTGCATTTGATAGGTGATTTTCCGTCCGGTGGCAAACGAAAGTTTCTCGGCCGCCTCCGTCAGTGAGAGTGCTTCCGGCCCGGTGACATCGTAAGTCTCCCCGTCGTGTTCGCCGCCTTGAGTAAGCACGATGGCGGCCACCTCGGCGATATCGTCGCGTGTGACCCAGGCAGCGCGGCCTTCGCCGCCCGGGCCGCGGATAACGCCGTCGTCCGAGATAATCACCGGCACATGGTCGGTATAAAGGCTCATGCGCAAAAAGGTGAAGTCCACCCCGATGTGGCGGATATGTTCTTCCGTATAATAGTGGTCATGGGACAGGATAAAGGTAGCATCGGGCGCCGCGCTCATGAACGACAAGTAAACTATGCGCCGCACCCCTATCGCCGCCGCGGCATCGGCGGCGGTACATTGCTCCCGCAGACGGTCATAAGCCGGGGGCGCTTTCCCGTGCATGATAGCGTTCTGGTCTACACCGAACTTATCATGCGCCGAAACAAGAAACAGCGTCTCCACGCCGTGAAGCGCCCGTCCCATGGCCGCTGCATCGCCGTAGGCCGGGGCCACCGCCACCTCGGCGCCGGGCAACCGCGGCGTTTTATCTGGATTACGGACAATGAGCCTCTGCCTTACACCCATCTTGGCCAGGCGGGCAGCCACCCGCCCCCCGAGCTCACCACTGGCACCTGTTACTCCTATCATAACATTCTCCTTTGGCGGAAATCTGCTGGTTTAGTGAGACAATTATACAACTATTTTTAAAAAAGCACATCCCCTGATTAAATTATCGGCCAACGGGTTTACATCTGCAATATCAGGCATTATACTGTGAGTAATCAGAAAAACGCCATCGTCCAGCAAATCAAGGAGAGGGAAAGTGTTGCTCAAAGACAGGGTCGCCCTCATTACCGGCGGCGCCAGGGGGATGGGCAAAGCGATGGCCCTGCTGTTTGCCCAGGAAGGCTGCGATATCATCGTCGGTGATTTATCCAGCGATAGCGCCAGCGAGGTAGCCGCGCAGGTCAGGGCGCTGGGGCGAGAGTCCCTGGCGATTAAGACCGATATCTCGCAGAGCGCTAAAGTAAACGCCATGGTGGCCCGCGCGATAAAAAAGTTCGGGAAGATAGATATTCTTATCAATAACGCCGGGAGCGCAGGAGGCGGAGACCTCGACTCCTCTACCGAGGCGGAATGGGACAGGACCATCGAGGTGAATTTGAAAGGCCATTTCCTGGTTACCAGAGCGGTAGTGCCTTACATGAAAAAGCAAGGGTACGGTAAAATCGTTTTTATTTCATCCATGGGCGCGTTACATCCTTCCGTTTCGGTACTCGCTTACCACGCCGCCAAGGCCGGCGTCATCGGGCTAACATTTAACCTGGCCTTTGAGCTGGCCCCTTATAATATTTATGTCAACTGCATCGTCCCCGGCCCTATCGAGACGCCCTTCTGGGACCAGCTGTCCCGGGACCTGCCACAGAAAGAAAAACAGGTCTTCTTCAAGGCGCTCGCCCGGAAGGAAGTGCCCCTCGGGAGAATGGGCACGGCGGAAGATATTGCCGGGCCGGCGCTGTTCCTTGCCTCGGGTCTTTCCGACTACGTCACCGGCCAGATACTGTACGTCGCCGGTGGTCAGCCCGGCCTGCCGCAGTCAGCCACCTTCCTATCGGCCTCAAAAAGGCGGGGAACGCGATGAAAAAACTCACCATCAGCAACAAAAAGATTGACGATGACCTGCTGATGAGACAAAGACGGGAAGCACTGGATGTCTGGCCAACCGGCAAGGAAGTCGACTTCGATGAAGCGGTAGCCTACCAGAAAAGCCTGCCCGACAGCAAAATCTGGTGGAAGGTCATGGTCAAGTTCCGCGAAGAAGGCCGGATGAGCGTTTTCCCCCGCGCCGGCACCCCTATCCTGGAAAAAATGATCGAGCTGTGCCAGGGCCTGCGCGACTCGGGCGTGGTGCTCATCCCGGTCACGACCGATAGCTACACCCGTCTCGGCCAGTATGAAAAAGTCGAGGGGATTCTCCAGGAGTGCTACCGCACCGGAAAGGCGCTGCTGAACGGGTATCCCATCATCAACCAGGGCGTTAAAAAGACGCGTAAACTCGTGGAAAGCGTGGACGCCGCTTTCAGCCCGCGGGGAGCGGGCGGCGAAATCGCCATCGCTTCCGGCCTGACAACCTACGAGGGAGGGATGACTTTTCTTACCTGGGGCAGCTATTCCAAGAAGATGACCATCAGGGAACTAGCCGAAAAAAGCCAGAACGGCCAGCGCATCGCCGGCTGGTATGCCGATAGAGGCGTAATACTCTGCACTGACCTTCACGGCTGGCTGCCCGGCGGGCCTTTCCCCTTGAGCGTCAACATCGCCGCGATGATTATCGAGGCGGTCACAATGGCGGAGCAGGGGCAGAAAGCGCTTTACCCCATCGTGCACTGCATGGGCAACATGGCACAGGATATGGCCTGGATAAAGCTGGCGCCGCGGCTTATCCGCGAGTACCTGGATAAGTTCGGCTACCGGGACACGATGATAACCGGTACATGTCCCGCCCAGACCCCCCTTTTCCCCGTCGCCATGGACATGGGCGGCGCGTTCGCCTACCTCTGCTACGTGGCGATGGTCGGCGCGCTGTCCCGGTGCAACGCCGTCGATTTAAGAAGCATCGATGAAGCAGCCGGCGTGCCCACCAAAGACACCAATGCCGTGAGCTACCGGGCGGCGAAGTGGATTTTCGACGTCGTGCGGGAACAGCGTACTGAAATTGATATCAAAGATATGGCTACCGAAGAAAAAGTGACGGAGACGGAGGTCAGGGCGATAATGGACAGGGTGCTGGAGCTCGGTGACGGCGATATCATCGCCGGCGCTATCCGGGCCGTCGAGTCCGGCGTGCTCGATTCGCCGTGGAGTCCCAATATCACCGTCAGGGACAAGGTGCTCGGGGTAAGGGACGTCCGGGGCGCTTGCCGTTACCTTGAGTTCGGCAATCTCCCCATCCCCGAAGAGATAAAAGACTTCCATCGCCGGAAAATAGCGGAGCGGGAAAGCCTGGAGGGTCGCAAAGCGGACTACTATACGGCCGTCAGAGACCTGTGGAGCTTCAGCAAAGGTAAAATAGTCGGTCTGCTCCCGTTTGACCAGTGACCTGCCGATACGGGATAGAAGGATTTACCATGAAAAAAACGCCGACAATCATCACCGGAACGGTCGGGATGGATGCCCATGTCATCGGCACCAAAGTCGTCTCGCGCGCTTTGCGGGACGCCGGTTTTAAGGTCGTGGAACTGGGCATGCAGGTAACGCCGGAAGAATTCATCAGCGCGGCCCAGGAAACGAATGCCGCTGCCATTCTGATGACCTCGCTCTACGGCATGGCCGAGCTCGATTTAAAAGGATTCGACGAGAAACGGAAAGAGGCGGGGCTGGGAAATGTACTCCTGTATATCGGCGGCAATCTGGTCATCGGCAGGTACGACCCGAAAGAAATCGAGCCGCGGTTTAAGAAGCTCGGCTTCGACCGCGTCTACCCGCCCGGGACGGATATCCAGGCCGTGATTGAGACCGACCTCAAGCCTGACCTCAAGGCCAGAGGTAAAATGTAGCGGGATAGTTTTTAATTTGATGCCGATGAATGACATTAGACTGCTTATCGACTTCGGAAGCACTTTTACCAAGGTCGTGGCGGTAGACCTGACGGCAATCGAGGTTGTCGCCACCGCCCGCGTCCCTTCCACGGTCGAAACCGATATTACGCTGGGGCTGGAACACGCCCTAAAAATAATCAGCGAAAAAACCAGCATCGGCAGTCCGGAGAAAAGCGAAGCCCTGGCCTGCTCCAGCGCCGCCGGCGGCCTGCGCATGGTCTGCTGCGGCTTCGTGCCAGAGCTTACGAGTAAAGCCGCCAGCCTGGCCGCGCTGGGGGCCGGGGCGAAGGTCATCGGCGGATATTCCTATAAGCTCAACCGGCAGGAAGTAGCAGAGATTGAGGTTATCGCGCCGGATATCCTTCTGCTGGCGGGCGGCACGGACGGCGGCGACGAACAGGTTATCATCCACAACGCGCGCCTTCTGGCGCAGACCGGCGGGACGATAAAAAATATCATTGTCGCCGGCAACAAGACCACCCACGACAAGCTCAAGACAATCTTCAATAACAATAACAAAAAGGTGATTTACACCAAAAATGTCATGCCGGAAATAGGCGTGCTGGACGCCGCGCCCTGCAACAGAGAAATACGCGAGCTTTTCCTGAAGAACATCATCGAAGCTAAAGGCGTCGCTAAAGTCAGGGCCATTATTAAAGACATCATCATGCCGACGCCCTCCGCCGTGCTGGAAGCCGCTAGGCTTATTTCCGGGGGGTGGGGGGACGAAAAGGGGCTCGGCGAGCTTATCGTCATCGACCCCGGCGGGGCGACCACCGACGTTCACTCGATAGCTAAAGGGAGTCCCGCAAAGTCCGACATTATGATGGTCGGCCTGCCCGAGCCTTATGAGAACAGGACGGTGGAAGGCGACTTAGGGCTGAAATATAACCTGGACAGGCTGCTGGAGCTGGCCGGAGAAAGAGAGACCGCGCCCCACTTTGCCGAAATAGTGGAAAAATTCCGCCGCGGGAAGCTCCCACACACTAAAGAGGAGGTCGCCTGCCACCTGATGCTGTCCCGCCTCATGGTGGAAATCGCTGTGGAACGCCATGCCGGGAAGATTGAAATTATCTATGGCCCATCCGGGGAAAGGCTGATACAGCACGGCAAGGACCTGACCGGCGTTAAAAGCGTCATCGGCACGGGAGGGCCGATTGTATTTTCACCTGACCC
>JBEKDL010000051.1:0-19865 GCA_050014355.1 Dehalococcoidales bacterium
AGTACAGGCGGACGTTGCCCCGGCTGCGTCGGGGCTCGATGATGCCGACTTTTTCATAGTAGCGCAGGGTATAGGTCTGCGTCGCCAGCATCCGCGCCGCCACGCTGATAACGTAGCGTGGTTCCGTATCAAATTTTTCTCGGTCCATATAACCCCCCGTTTAGCTTCAGGCCGGCCGGATTTTCCCCAGCTGCCTGAAAAGCTCCTTTTCTTTTTCCGTCAGGCCGGTAGGCAAAACGACGTTTACCTTAACCAGCAAGTCTCCCCGGGCGGACGTGCCCAGCCTGGGCATACCCTGTCCGGCAAGGCGGAAGACCCGGCCGTTCTGTGTCTCCGATGGGATTTTCAAAGCCAGTTTACCTTTCGGGGTCGGCACCTGAATTTCACCGCCCAGGATAGCCATGGAAAGCGGCACGGTCACGGTGGCGTTCAGGTTGTCGCCGTCACGTTCGAAAAGCTTGTGCGGCAGAACGGTGATGACAAGGTAAAGGTCGCCGGTTTCACCGCCGTACCCGGGCTGCCCCTTGCCGGCGATACGTACCCTGGAGCCGGTGCTGACGCCCGGTGGGATTTTTACCTCTAACCGCTTGATGCTGGATACCGCTCCAGCGCCGCGGCATGTTGAGCAGGCCACATTTTGAATCCTCCCGGTGCCTTTGCAGGTAGGGCAGGGTTCTTCAACCTGGAGGCTGATGGTACGGCTGGTGCCGCTGTAGGCTTCCTCCAGTGTTACTTCGACGGGCGTTTCCAGGTCCTGACCGCGCCGCGATTGGGCGCGGCGGGAAGAACCGCGGGGACGCCCGCTACGGAGCAGCTCTTCAAAGATGCTGTCCATATCGCCAATGTCCCCGCCGAAGCGAAAACTGGTGTCTTCGCCGGGCGAATACTCGTAGTAACGCGATTGCGGCTGCCCACCGGCCTTTTCAAACTGGTCGGCGTACTGCCATTTATCGCCGTACTTATCATACTTGGCCCGTTTCTCCTTATCGGCAAGGACCTCGTAAGCGGCGTTGATCTCCTTGAATTTAGCCTCGGCGTTTTTATCGCCGGGGTTAACGTCGGGATGGTACTTGCGCGCCAGGCGGCGATAGGCCTGCTTGATGTCCTTATCGGTGGCGCCTTTTTTAATTCCCAGGAGCTCATAGTAGTCTTTAACAGCCATATCTTCTCTCCATAATACTTAATTTCATTATATCCGGTATCAGGATAATTGTCAATATATAATAAGGAAAGTTAATAATGAATTATTAAGTAGGCCGGATAGGTCAAATTACTTTGTACCGATGGTCATATTGACAAGGCTACCTCGGCGCATGTAATCTATAATGGAGGGTTGATATGGCAGCTTGTCCAAACTGCGGTCGCCGTACACAGCGGACGAAAGACTGGGTCTGCGAGTGGTGCGGCTATCCGCTTTTATACGGAAACTATAAACAGATAGATAAGACGTATAAAGAGCTCCAGGAAGAGCGGAACCCTTCCTGGAAGTCGGTTAGTCCGGAGCCCGAATCGGAGTTTAACTTCACTGAAGAAGAAGTGGAGACAGAGCCGGAACCGGAGCCTAAGAAGGAACCGCCCTGGAAATCAAAAAAAGCTCCCCGGCCGACTTATCCGCAGAAGCGAGAGACTGAACCGGAAAAACCCGCGCCTACGCCGCAGCCGAAATTCGAACCAGCACCCAAGCCAAAGACGGAGCCTGCGCCTAAGACAAAGCCAGAGCCGATTTTCCCGAAGCCGGAGCCGGTACTTTTGCCCAGGATGGAAACACCACCTGCCCCCAGAACGGAACCGGCCCCTCAACCAGCGCCGAAGCAGGTGCCCCCGCTGCGGATGGAACCACCGCCTCCCAGACCGGAGCCCAAAGAAGAGCCAGTCGTCGTGCCCAGACTGGAATCGATTAAAGACGGGACCCAACTGACCATCGACCAGATAGACGCACTCTTCCGGGCGGACAACATAGCCACGAACGAGGCGCTAAAAGATAAGACGCTTATCGTAAAAGGAATCGTGAATAAAATCTTTATCCGTGACCATCTGGATATACGGTATCTGATACTCACCGGCGCGAGGAAGGTCATCTGGAGCGCCCGTTGCCAGTTCGACAAAGAAGCCGCCGGGCCGATAGGCCGCCTCGGCGAAGGACAGGCGGTCGCCCTGCGCGCCAGGTACGACGGATACGGCAAGAACATCATTTTCAAGGACTGCACGCTGGTGGCCGGCGGGTAAGAATATCTTTAGCCGGAGATAGCCGCTTTAAAAATCTCCAGGAACTTTTGCAGTATCCGCGCGGTAGCCCCCCAGATTATCTTTCCCTGGTAAAGGTAGTTATAAGAGTCGACCACGATGCCCCCATCGAGGGTCTCGATAGCCGGTCTAATGTTTGCCCTGTCCAGCAGCGCGGAAACCGGCACGCTGATTATCTCGTCCACCTCGGCTTTTTCTATCGTGAATTTATACGGCCAGGGTATCATGGCGACGAACGGTGTCACGATGTAGTTAGAGGTGGTCGTTATCTCATCGTCCAGCTCTCCAATGACGTCTATATCTTCGGCGCGAAGTCCTATTTCCTCGCAGGCTTCGCGGATGGCGGTATCCCGGAGCGTTTTATCGCAACTATCCCTTCCCCCGCCCGGGAAGGATACCTGTCCCTTGTGCGTCTTGACAATGTCCGTGCGCTTGATAAAGACGATATAGTATTGACCCTGCTCTTGATACAGGGGGATTAAAACGGCGGAGGGTACGCGCGCCGGGTCGTCGATGGGCTGTTTCTGCCGCGCGGCGAGCAAATTTTTAAGTTCTGTTTTCACTGCCCTATATTAATACGGTACCAGCGGGAAATACAAATCCTAGCCTGACTTAAATATATTGTGTATAATTGAACTATCCGTGAGGTGATATGGACTTCAATCTGACCGAACCGGAAAAGATGCTCCAAAAGCTGGCCGCCGACTTTGCCGCTAAAGAGGTGGCGCCGCGGGCCGCGGAAATCGACCGCACCAATGTCTTTCCTGCCGACCTCGCGAAAGAGATGGGGAAAAGGGGCTTCCAGGGGTTGCCCTATCCGGCGGAATACGGCGGCAGCGGCGCCGGATACACCGGGTTCGTGCTGGCGCTGGAGCAAATCTGTAAAGCCTCGGTAAGCGTGGGCGCTATCATGGCGGTGAACACGGTTCCGGAAGAAGGCATTTTCCGTTTCGGCAATGAAGAGCAGAAAAAACGCCTCCTGACGCCGCTGGCCAGCGGGAAATGGCTCGGCGGTATAGGTTTTACCGAGAGCGAGACCGGCTCCGACCCTAAAGCGCTGACCACTATGGCGCGCCGCAGCGGGAAGGGCTTCGTTATTAACGGGCAGAAACAGTTCATGTCGCTGGCGACGGCGCTTAACGCGGTGCTGCTTTTTGCCCGCCGGGAAGGGGAGGGGCTGAACGCTTTTATCGTGGAATCAGCCTCGCCGGGATTTGCGGTGCAGGAAGTCCTCGAAACGATGGGACTGCGCGGACTGGGGACATCGATAGTTAATTTCGATGATGTTTACGTGCCCGGGGAAAACCTCATCGGGAACCCAGGGCGGGGCTTCGAGATTCTCCTCGAAGCTATCAGCGTGGAGCGGATGAGCGTGGCGATGCAGGGGGTGGCGGTGGCGCAGGCGGCCTTGGACATCGCACTGGCGTACGCGCGGGAGAGGAAAGCGCAGGGACGCCCGATTGCGAAGATGCAGTCCATCCAGCAAATGCTGGCCGAGATGGCCTCGAAAATCGAGGCGGCGCGCTGGCTCGTTTACCGTACCGCTTTCTTACGCGACCGGGGGCAGAGCATCCAGTATGAGTCGTCCCTGGCCAAACTTTTCGCTTCACAGGCGGCGGTGGAGGTAACGCGCCTGGCCATGCAGGTGCACGGTTCTCACGGCACGATAAAATCCCTGCCTCTGGAAAGGCTTTACCGGGACGCCAAGATGACCGAGATTTACGTGGGAATTTCCGAAGTGCACCGGAGCATCATCGCCAATAAGTTGTTGGAGTAATAAATGGGAGCTGTTGAAGATATATTTTCTAAACCTCCCGATAAAGTTGAAGTATCCGACTTACAAAAGCTCATTGATGAAAAACGTGAAGAAACACGTAACTTAGAATATAAATCACCAGACATTTTATCTAAGCCGGTAGATCTTTCTGAATGGGTTTCTGCATTTTTAAATGCCGATGGAGGATTAATAATAATAGGCTTATGCGAAAGCGATAAAAATAAGAAAAATAATATTAATACCAAAATATTTCCAGTCAAGTTAGAATTTGTTGGATCTAGTTATACTAAAGAGCGAGTAGAGCAGCTCGTAATCAATAATATTGGTTGTTCGTCTAGACCGGAAATAAGAATCTATCCAATAAGAAATCCTAATGATTATTCTCAGGCTATATACCTAATCGAAGTTCCTCAAGGTGATAACCCTCCTTATCAAGCACAAAATAAAAAGTATTACCGCCGTCTCAACGCAACAAAATACGAGATGCCTCATACAGAAATTGCTGATTTTTTTGGGAGAAGGAGAAAACCAAAACTTGTTTTACGATGTCTCGTTATTAATCCAGAAGAATTTGAGATGACTGAACTGAAAAAGGCACAAGATTCAGGCGCTGCTGGAGTGCTTAAGTTAAGACAATCATATAGTTTACGTTTGATAGTCTACAATCTTGGCCTTGCAGCGGCAAAATATGTACGGATAGCTGTAAGTTTTGAAAATATTGATATTGAAAGGGTTATATCTGGGCCAAATCATAGGATAGATGAATTAAGGGAAGATATTCCTACCTTACAGTGGGACGAAACAAAAGGCATAATTTATGCGGGAAAGGGTGCGGATGTTGTTTGGGAATTGCAAGTTAAACTTAAGAAAAAGAGGTGGGGTAAGATTTCTTGGCAGGCTTTTGCAGAAGATATGGATTATCAAGAAGGAACGTATGTATTGTTAGGAGTAGAAACAAAAAAGTTGGGTGAGAAGGAAGGTTCTTACTGGCTACCGAAATATGAGGATGTATTTCGAGATAATTCCAAAGAACAAAAATTAGAAGATTAGAGGGGATTTTTACAAACTTATGTCCCAGGACCATTTTCATTTATTAAAGACCTCCGGAAGCGCCCGCGCCGGCGAGCTTATAACCGCCCACGGCGTGGTACCAACGCCTGTTTTTATGCCGGTAGGCAGCCAGGCCACCGTCAAGACCCTTACCCCGGATGATATCAAAGAGCTGGGTTTCAACATGATACTGGCCAATACATATCACCTCTACCTGCGGCCGGGCATCGATGTGATTGAAAAGATGGGCGGCCTGCACAGGTTCATGGCCTGGGACGGCGCTATCCTGACCGACAGCGGCGGCTACCAGGTCTTCAGCCTGGCGCCCCTGCGCAAAATCGATGATGAAGGTGTCACTTTCCGCTCTCACATCGATGGCAGCGAGCATTTCATCACGCCGGAAAAAGCGGTGCAGTACCAAGAAAGCCTGGGCGCGGACGTTATCATGGCGCTGGACGAGTGCACGGCCTACGGGGACAGCCGGGAAAAAGTAAAGCAGGCGATGGACAGGACGCACCGCTGGGCGGAGAGGTGCCTTAAAGCACATATAAAGAAAGGGCAGGCGCTCTATGCTATCGTACAGGGGGGGATGTTCCCGGAATTAAGAAGGCAATCGGCGGAACACCTGACGGGGCTGGATTTCCCCGGTTACGCCATCGGCGGGTTGAGCGTGGGCGAGCCTAAAGAAATCACGCTTTCCATATTAAGTGAGACGGTCGCTTTATTGCCGGTGGACAAACCCCGCTATCTCATGGGCGTCGGTTCGCCGGAGGATATCATCGAAGGGGTGGCGTGGGGCATCGATATTTTCGATTGCGCCCTGCCGACGCGCGTCGCCCGCAACGGCGCCCTCTTCACCGGGCAAGGTCGGGTCAATATCCGCAACGCGGTATACAAAACGATGGACGCCCCGCTGGACCCCGATTGTGACTGCTATACCTGCCGCAACTTTTCCGCGGCTTATTTGAGCCACCTCTTCCGCGCCGGGGAGCTTTTAGGGCTGCGGCTGGCTACGGTGCATAACCTGCGCTTTATCAATAACTTAATGCGGAAAATCCGGGAGTCTGTCCTCGAAGGCACGTTTAACGCGCTGCGGGAGGATTTTGTGGCCGGGTACGAGACTACCGATGAAGTGACCCGGGTGGAGCAAAAGCGGAGGTGGCTAACATCAAGACAATAAATTCAATAAAAATGACACAACTTTCAGGCGCCTGTTTGACTTTTGTTATCTCCCGTCTGCTAAAATATTAGTCAACTGATACATAGTATTCGTTGTCAGACCGGGGAGAGAACATGTTTAAGAAGAAAGAGAACAAAAGAAAAAGCTACGGGGTTAAAAGAATCGAGGACAAGTATATCTGTGAAGAATGCAGCACTGAAATACCTATCAGGCAAAGTTGTCCGAACTGTAAAAAAGAAATAGATTGGGACCGCGCTTTACAGGAAATGGGGCGCTATCAATAAATAAATCGTTTTATGAAATATTACTAGGAGGTCGGGAATGGCTAAAGTTAAAAAAGGCAAGAACGTTCATGAGCATCCGATAAAGCTTGGCGATAAGTTCGTTTGCCCGCGCTGCAGGGCTGTGTTGCCGGTAAAGCAGGACTGCCCGGAGTGCAAGCTGGAGCTTGACTGGGACAAGATTTAACGCGGCGTCAACCGCCGTGGACTAGAAGCACGATGTTGAGCTTATCGCCGTCCTTGACCGGGCGGGACATCGTGTTGGGATAAGCGCTTTCGCCGTTGATGAAAACGTCAAAAGAGGACGTCAGTTCCCCGTTTGTATCGAGAATCATCTTCCCGAATTCCGGGTACTGCCGGGCCAGGTCGCGGAGGCATTCGCCCACCGTTTTCCCCTCCATTTTCATACTGGTGTGATCATCGGTGTACCGGGCAAAAATCGAGGAAATTTCAACTTCAACGCTCATTTTTACCTGCCTGCCCGCGGTTTGCCGCAATGGGCGCATGCCGGATCTTTTTTGATACTGAACTCGGTGAACTTCATCGCCAGGCCGTCGTAGTTGAGGAGCCGGTTGGTCAGAAGCTCACCCATCCCTACGATATATTTTATAACCTCCGTCGCCTGGATACAACCTATCACTGCCGGCGCGACGCCGATGACCGGGAACTTTTGCTGCGGGACGAGAGCGCCGTGGTAGAGGCAATTGAAACAGGCGGACTTGCCCGGGATAACGGTCATAGCCCGTCCCTCGAAGCCGTAAACGGCGCCGTGGAAAAACGGTATGTTCTTTTTAATCGCGGTCAAATTAAGCAGATAGCGCGTGGGCAGGTTGTCCATGGCATCGACAATGAGGTCGGCATCTCCGACGAGCGCGGCGGCATTCGTTTCCGTAATCCTTTCCGCGCAGGTCTCGATGCGGACATCCGGGTTGAACTTTTTTAGCTTGGCCTCCGCCGAAGCTATTTTCTTGGCGCCGATATCGCCGTCCCAGTGCAGGACCTGGCGGTTCAGGTTACTCGGTTCCACGGTGTCGCAGTCGGCAATCCTTAGCGTACCGATACCCGCGGCAGCCAGATAGATGGCTATCGGCGAGCCGAGTCCCCCCGCCCCGGCGATAAAGACCTTCGCCTTCTTGAGCTTCGCCTGTCCCTCCGCCCCGAAGCCGGGAATCATAATCTGGCGGTCGTATTTTACCAATTCCTTCTTAGAAAGTGTGCCTTTCGCCATCATAAGACCTCGCTATCAATCCAGTCCAGGTAGTCCCGGTTGCCGCCGACGATGGGCAGGGCGATTATCTCCGGGACAGAATAGCTGTGCGCTTTTTTGACCGATTTAATGATGTCCGGCAGGAGCGATTCCTTCGTTTTTACGATAAGCAGGCTTTCCTTTGCGGCATTGAGCTTGTCTTTCCACCAGAAATGCGAGCTGACCTCCGGCACGATGTTGACACACGCCGCCTGGCGCCGCTTGACCAGCGTCTTACCGATTTTCTCCGCTTCATCAGCGTCCTTGGTCGTGATGAAAACGACGATGTAAGCTGTCTGTTCCATATTTACACAATCGCCAGCATGCGGTCGACGGCCGCTTTAGCTTTAACCCGTATGTCTTCCGGCACCTTGACCTCGGGCGTCATTGTCTCCAGGGACTGCAAGACCTTTTCGAGGGTAATCAGCTTCATATTCGGGCAAACGGCCTTATCTGAAACGGGATAGAACTTCTTGCCGGGATTTTCTTTATGGAGGCGGTGTAAAAGCTCCACTTCGGTGCCGACAATCAGCTCCCGGACGTCCGGGCGGGCAGCATAGCGTACCATGCCGCTGGTGCTCGCGGCTTCATCGGCCAGGGCAATAGCTTCGGGGCGGCATTCGGGGTGCACCACGACTTTAGCCCCGGGGTGCTCTTTTTTCTGCCGGATGATATCCTCGGGCAGGATGCGCATGTGGGTGGGGCAATAGCCGGGCCAGAGCGCCATTTTTTTACCGGTGCGGCGGGAAATGAAGTCGCCCAGATACTGGTCGGGGACGAAAAGGATATTATCGCTCTTAATGCTCTGGACGACCTTGACGCCGTTGGCGGAAGTGCAGCAGTAGTCCGATTCCGCCTTGACCGCGGCGGTGGAGTTGATGTAGGTGACCACGGTAACGCCGGGCATTTCCGACTTTTTTTGCCGGAGCTGTTCGGCGGTAATCATGTTGGCCATGGGACAGCCGGCATGGGCATCCGGCAGCAGGACTTTCCGGTGAGGGTTGAGAATGAAGGCGGTCTCGGCCATGAAGTGCACGCCACAGAAGACAATGACCTCGGCCTGTGTCTGCGCCGCTTTCTGGCTAAGCTCCAGCGAATCGCCGACGAAGTCCGCGATGTCCTGCACTTCGCCGCGCTGGTAGTTATGGGAGAGGATGACGGCGTGCCTGGCTTTCTTCAGCTCCTGGATGCGTTCTTCAATTGCTTTTTCAGCCATTACGTGCTCCGAGGGCAAGTTTTATTTTATTATACCTTAAATCTCTATCGCATTGTCATTGCGAGCGGAGCGAAACAATCCGTTTTATTTCAATTGGGCACGATGGACGGATTGCTTCGTCACTATCGTTCCTCGCAATGACAAAAAAATCAAATTACCCTCTCCGCGCCGCAGTAAATCTTCATTTCCGCCTTAGTAAATTCCCTGACTTCCATATCCGTATTGATTTTCGACCCAACGTCGCGGACGAACCCGATGATGGTCAGCCCGCACTTTCTCCCGATTTCCAGACCTTTATCGGTTACAGCGGTCTTGGTGGCGACCAGCGGGATACCGGCGCGGCAGATTTTCGTTACCATCTCCGACGCCATGCGGCCGGTGGAGACCATAAAAACATTGTTCAAATCTATCCCGTTCAATAAAGCGTAGCCAATGGCCTTGTCCAGGGTATTGTGCCGGCCGATGTCCTCGACGACGCAGACGGGCTTTACTTCCGGCGTAAAAAGCGCCGCGGCATGCACGCCCTCCGTCTCGCGGTAGAGGATAGCCTGTTCAAAAAGGGCGCTCATGGCTTTAAATATATCCGCTTTAGGCAGTCGGATGCGGCTTTTAATCTTCGGCAGGGTCGAGGCGTCGAAATAAGCTGTCTTGCCGCCCCCGGAAACAATGCGGTAACTAGCTTTCACCGGGGCGGGCGTATCTTTTGGTCCTTTTTCGAGGACTACTTTCGTGCCGCCGCCTTCGATTTCTATCGATTTTATTTCCCGCGCGCTATTGATAAATCCCTGGCCGAAGAGGTAGCCCGCCACGAACTCCTTTTCCATGCCCGGAGTGATGGAAGCGGTGAAAAGGTGCGCCCCGTTGACATATACCGGCAGCTCTTTTTCGATAATCACGGCGGTTTCCGCCGGAGAAAAGCGGCCGCCTGACAGCTTCCAGCATTTGATAGTTTCCGAGGCGTTTTCCGGCATCACGCAACCCTTTCCGGATGAGAATAAATAATCATGGTACTTCCACGGACCAGCCCGGCGATAGTGATACCGGCTTTTTCCGCGATTCCTATGGCCAGGGCGGTGGGCACGCCCTTGGTGGCGATGATGGGGATACCGGCGGCACGGCACTTGTAAAGCATCTCGGAGGGCTGCCGGCCCGTGGAAGCGGCCACCGTCCGGGAGAAGTCGACGCCGTGTAAAAGGCCGCGGCCGATGACTTTATCCAGCGCATGGTGGCGTCCCAGGTCCTCGGCGATGCACACGGGCTCAAGGCCATCGAGGAAAAGCCCGGCGGAGTGCACGGCTTCGGTCTCGGTGAACACCTCCGACTTCAATATCGCCCTGACGCAATCTAAAATATCCTGGTGGCGGACTTTGAGATTGGAGCGTACCTCTTGAAGTGCGGGGGTTTTTTTCGCGTCAGGCGCCAGCGCGACTTCGGCGGTGTTATTTTTAATGGTTAACGAGGCGATATCACCGGCGCGGCGGATGACGCCCTGCGCGTAAAGGTGCCCGATGACGTACTCTTTTTCTAAAGCGGCAAGAATCATCGCGGTGGCGAAATGCCGTCCATCGACGTTAATCGTCAGGGCCGTCTCTTTAACGATTCTTTCGGAGGCGGGGGAAAACGCGCCGTTGGCGCGAATTAAATTTACCTTTTTAAGAATTGGACTGGCCATTTGTTCATCATCCACTCTTTTTACCGTCCCCATACTCCCGCCCCTGGGTTTTGATTAGCGGGACTGGAAAAGGGACGGATTGCTTCGTCGCTCCCGCCCCTCGCAATGACAGCTATTTACCCTTGCTTTTCTCCACCTTTATTGTATCGCCGGCTTTAGCGCGGCCGCCGCGAATGACTCTGGTGAAAACACCTTCCCGCGGCATGATGCAATCGCCCACCAGGCGGCGGATTTCACATCCCGCGTGGCACTCTTTACCAATCTGGGTCATCTCGAGGACGATTTCACCGCCCACCTGGAGCCGGGAACCGATGGGCAGGGCGGTCAGGTCGATACCGCGCGTGGTGATGTTCTCGGCGAAATCGCCCGGATTTAAATCGAAGCCTTTGGCGCGCATTTTATCGATGCTCTCGATGGCCAGCAGGCTGACCTGGCGGTGCGTAAGGCAATCGGCATGGGCATCACCGACGACGCCGAACTCTTCTTTGACGACGATTTCAGACACCGGTTTTTTTACCGTGCCTTTCTTTTCACTGGTGCAGACCGCGACAACGCTGGTCATAGCTTGTCTCCTTGTTTTAAGATGGTGCCGCCGCCGATGACGGCATCGCCTTCGTAAAAAGCGATTGTCTGACCGGGGGTGATGGCCATCTGCGGCGCGGCGAATTTTACTAAAAGGTAACGATCATCGAGCGGATGCAAAGACACGGGCGCCTCCGCGTGGCGGTAGCGGACCTTCGCTTTAAGGTTAAACGGGAATTCGGGCATATTTCCGTTTATCCAGTTGAGGTCGGCGGCAATCAAATCCGTGGCGTAGGTCTCCGTTTTCGTTCCGACGACTACCGCGTTACGGTCGGCTTCTATGGCGGTCACATATAAAGGTTCCGCAGCGGCGATGCCGAGCCCGTGCCGCTGGCCGATAGTATAGGCCGCGATGCCGTGGTGCTCGCCGAGCAGTTTGCCTCGCCCGTCCCGTATCGGCCCCGGCAGGGGCGACTGCGCCAGGTAATTTTTAACAAATCCGGGGTGGTCGTTATCCGGGATAAAGCAAATTTCCTGGCTTTCCGGCCTTGAGGCGGCAGGCAGCCCTTTTTCCATGGCGATTTGCCTGACTTCAGCCTTGGTCAGGTGACCGACAGGAAACAGCGTACGCTGAAGCTGCTCCCGGGTAAGCCGACAGAGGAAATAGGACTGGTCTTTCTTCGTATCGGCGCCCTTTTTCAGGGCGATTTTGTTGCCGTGGCGCTCGATGCGGGCATAATGGCCGGTGGCGATGTAAGCGGCGCCCAGTGCCGCCGCCTTTTCCCACAGCGCCCCGAACTTGATGAGTCTATTGCAGAGGACACAGGGGTTCGGGGTGCGGCCGGCGCTATATTCTTGGCAGAAATACCCGATAATATCACGGGCGAACACATCGCTGAAATCTATAACATGATGAGGTATCCCCAGCTTATCGGCCACTTTGCGGGCGTAATTAATATTGTCGGCGGTGTTGGGTGTCACCAGCTGCATCGTCAGGCCGATAACCTCGTGTCCTTGTTCTTTTAGCAAGGCGGCGGCCACCGAAGAATCCACCCCGCCGCTCATGGCGACCGCTATTTTCACTTAAATCCCCTCGCCCTCGGAAAACTCTTTTTCAATGGCTTTTCTCTCCCCCGCGAGCTCGTTGCTTGGCACGGGGAGGCTGCTGGCTTCTTCCAGCCTCTTCAGGCGTTCTTCAAGGAGCTGCTGGTCTTTCAAGACCAGCCTGATGGCCTCGGCTACGGGGTCGGGCAGGCGGCCGTGCTGCAGGTCGAGAATTGGTCTTTCCGTTTTGGTGACGATTCTGCCGGGCACGCCGACGACCGTTACCCCCGGCGGTACCGACTTAATGACGACCGAGCCGGCGCCTATCCTGGCGTCGTCGCCGATGGTAATCGGGCCGAGGGCGATAGCGCCGGTACCCATTTCGACGCCATTGCCGATGGTAGGGTGGCGCTTCTTTTTCTCCAGGGTGGTGCCACCCAGCACCACGCCGCTGTACATCAGGACATCATCGCCGATTTCTGCCGTCTCGCCGATAAGAACGCCGGCGCCGTGGTCGATGAAGAGGCGGCGGCCGATAGAGGCACCGGGGTGGATTTCAATCTGGGTGAGAAAGCGGTTGATATGCGAGAGGAACCGCCCCGGCAACTTTAAGTTGTGGCGCCAGAGGAAATGCGCCGTGCGGTGCATCCAGAGGGCATGCAGGCCGGGGTAGCAGGTGAGGACTTCCAGCACGCTCCGGGCGGCCGGGTCTTTCTTGAATATCGTCTGGATGTCTTCTCTTATTGTCCCGAACATCATCTAAATTATACCTTATTTTCTCACCTGACGTAATTGTTGACTAAATTGGTAAACAATATCAAGTTTAACATCGCCTGCGATTAAAGTCAACTTTGAACTGTGGTCTTTTATTGTGTAGAATAGTCACGATGGACACCGGGTTTCGCAATCTGCCTTCCGTGGACAAGGTCCTTTCCGATGAGCGCATCAGCCGGCTGGAAGGCTATCCGCACGAGCTGCTGGTCAGCGTTATCCGCCGGCGCCTGGAGCAGGAAAGGGAGTCAATTGCCTACGGCCAACCGTGCGCCCCAACCGGAGATATCGTGGCTTCGGTAATAAGGGCCCTGGAGGCGCTGGAAAGGCCGGGACTGCGCCGCGTTATTAACGCCTCCGGCGTAATCATCCATACCAACCTCGGCCGCGCCCCGCTAAGCGAAGCGGCGCTGGCGGCGATGGATGCCGTGAGCCGGGGCTATGCCAACCTGGAGTTCGATTTGGAAAGCGGCGCCAGGGGGTCGCGCCACGCTCACATCGAGGGGCTGCTGTGCCAGCTCACCGGCGCCGAAGCGGCGCTCGTGGTGAACAACAACGCTGCAGCGGTCCTATTAGCGTTGACTACCCTGGCTAAGAGAAAAGAAGTGATTGTCTCACGCGGGCAGGCGGTGGAAATCGGCGGGGGCTTCCGCATACCGGACGTGATGCGCCAGAGCGGGGCGAAGCTGGTAGAGGTGGGGACGACCAACCGCACCTATGCCGCCGACTACGAGCAGGCGATAACCCCCCGCACCGCGGCCCTGATGCGGGTGCATTCCAGCAATTTCCGCCTGGTGGGGTTTACCTTGTGGCAACTGCCAGGAAACATCACATCATCGTCATGGATGATATCGGCAGCGGGTGTTTGATAGACACCACCGCTTACGGAATGGCCCCGGAGCCGATGGTGCAGGCGAGCGTCCGGGCCGGCGCCGCGCTGACCTTTTTCTCCGGCGATAAACTCGTGGGCGGGCCGCAGGCGGGCATCATCGTCGGCGAAAAACAGTATATTGAAAAATTAAAGAAGCACCCGCTGGCGCGGGCGGCGCGGATTGACAAAACGCGCCTGGCCGGACTGATAGCCACCGTAATTCATTACCTGAAAGGCGAAGCCACGACTAAAGTCCCGGTCTGGCGGATGATAGCCGCGCCGCTGGAGGAGATTGAAAAAAGGGCCAATTTGTGGTCGCAGGCGCTTGGCGGCACGGCCCGCGTCATCCCCGGCGAGACCATGGTGGGCGGTGGGAGCCTGCCCGGCGGCAGTCTACCGACCGGACTCCTGGCTATCGGCGGAAGTAAAAAAGAAACCGCCCAGGCAATCGGCCGGCGGCTGCGCCTGCGCGAGGTGCCGGTCATCGGGCGGATTGAGAAGGATGTGCTGCTCCTCGACCCGCGCACGGTGCTGCCGGAAGAAGATAAAATTATCATTAAAGCGCTGCGAGAAATCAGGAGTCTGACGCGTTAGATTTTTATAGACAGGAGACAAAGACATGAGTGAAAACGAGATTATCCTCCGCTACGGGTTCAATCCGCACCAGAAACCCGCCAGGATATACTCTAAAAAAGGCAAACTACCTTTCAGGGTGCTTAATGGTGCCCCGGGGTACATCAACATGCTGGACGCGCTCAACTCGTGGCAACTGGTCAGGGAGCTGAAACAGGTGCTGAAGATGCCAGCAGCGGCATCGTTCAAGCATGTCAGTCCCGCCGGCGCAGCAGCAGGCCTACCGCTGAATGACATGCTTAAGAAGGCCTATTTCGTCGATGACATGGAGGAATCGCCCCTGATGGCGGCCTATGCCCGGGCGCGCGGCGCCGACCGTGTTTCTTCCTATGGTGACTTCGCCGCCTTGAGCGACACGGTCGATGTGCCGACGGCCAAGCTCATCAGCCGCGAAGTCTCCGACGGCGTGATTGCGCCGGGCTATGAAAAAGCGGCGCTGGATATCCTCAAAGCGAAAAAGGGCGGCAAATACCTGGTCATGGAAATCGATACCGACTACGAACCGGAGGAGACGGAAACGCGCGAGGTCTTCGGCATCCAGCTGGAACAAAAACGCAATAACCTGGTGGTAAACCCGGAACTGTTTAAAAATATCGTCACCAAAAAGAAGGATTTCCCGGCTGACGCAGTGCGGGACCTCGTCGTCTGCACCGCCACGATTAAGTATGCGCAGTCGAACACCATCGGCTTCGCCGTGGATGGCCAGGCCATCGGTATCGGGGCGGGGCAGCAATCGCGCATTCACTGCACGCGCCTGGCGGCGGAAAAGGCCGACCGCTGGTACCTGCGCCAGCACCCGGCTATCCTCGGCTTTAAGTGGCGCGAAGGAATCGGGCGGGCGGAGCGCAATAACGCAATCGACCTGTACCTCCAGGAACGGCTGAACGCTTTCGAGCAGAAAAACATCGAAGCGGCGATAGAAAAAGTGCCCGAGCAACTCACCTACTCGCAAAAACGCGACTGGCTAAGAAAGCTCAAGCGCGTCTCGCTGTCGTCGGACGGCATGGTACCCTTCCGCGACACCATCGACCGCGCTAACGAAAGCGGCGTGGCTTACGTCGTCCAGCCCGGCGGCTCGATACGCGATGAAGAAGTCATTAAAGCCTGCGATGATTACGGTATGGTGATGGCTTTTTCGGGCGTCAGGCTTTTCCATCATTAATTATAGCGAGAGCGGTATGTACGTACTGGGCACGGCCGGCCATATAGACCATGGCAAATCGCTGCTGGTCAAGGCGCTCACCGGGATAGACCCCGACCGCCTGCGCGAGGAAAAAGAGCGGGGCATGACCATCGAGCTTGGCTTTGCCTGGCTCAAGTTGCCTTCCGGGCGGGAGGTTGGTATCGTCGATGTTCCCGGGCACGAGCGCTTTGTCAAGAACATGCTGGCCGGCGTGGGCGGCATCGACCTCGCGCTGCTTATCGTGGCCGCCAACGAGGGCGTCATGCCCCAGACCCGCGAACACCTTGCTATTCTTGATATCATCGGCGTGCGCCGCGGGATGGTGGTGATTACCAAAAAAGACCTGGTGGATGCCGATATGTTGAGCCTGGCCAGGCTGGAAGTTGAAGAGCTGATAAAAGATACGGCGCTGTCACAGGCGCCCATCCTGGCCGTTTCCGCTCTGACGGGCGAGGGACTGCCGGAACTTATCAACGCTATCGATAAGATGCTTGACCTTACCGAACCCAGGCCAGACCTGGGGCGTCCCCGCCTCCCCATCGACCGGATTTTTACGATGGCCGGCGCCGGCACAGTGGTCACCGGCACGTTAATCGACGGCTCACTGACGGCTGGCCAGGAGGTGGAAATCGTCCCCTCCAGCCTGAAGTCCCGCCTCCGCGGCCTGCAAACGCACAAATCCAAAGTCGAGGTTGCCGCTCCCGGCAGCCGCGTGGCAGCTAACCTAGCAGGGGTAAATACCGCCCAGCTAAAGCGCGGCGACGTGGTCACCAGGCCCGGCTGGCTGACCCCGGCGCGGACGCTTACGGTTAAACTGAATCTGATATCGTATCTCAAACACCCCCTGCGGCACAGCGCCACGGTCAGCTTTCACACGCTGGCGGCGGAGACGATGGCCAGGGTACGCCTGCTGGAAGCGGATGAACTCCAGCCGGGCGGCGCTACCTGGGCGCAGCTCTGGCTGGAAAGCCCGGTCGCGGCTATCAAAGGAGACCGGTATATTATCCGCTCGCCCATGGAAACACTGGGCGGAGGTGTTATCATAGAGACCCAGGCTAAAAGGCTGCGGCGCTTTAGACCTGAAGTCATCGAGAACCTAAAAGCCAGGGAGGGGGGCACTTCCGAGGAGGCAATCCTGGCGCTGCTGGAGGCGCAGCAACCGATGGAGTTTACCGTCCTGGCAACACGCTCCAACCTGGCGGCGGAAGCGGCTAACACGGCGATAACCGCGCTTATCCTGGAAGGGAAAATCACCGGTCCGGGCGAAGGAGCGCGCCGGTTGCTCTATACCGCGGCGGGTTGGGCGCGCCTATCCGCCAGGGTGACGGATACACTGGCGGAGTACCATCAGAAATATCCGGCCCGTCCCGGCATGCCCAAAGTAGAGCTGGGAAGCCGGTTGAAGCTGGGCAGCTACGTAAACACGGCGCTGGCGGACCTTATTAAACAGGGGGCTATCGTCGAGGAAGGGGGCCATCTCCGCCTGCCTTCCTATAAGGTGCAACTGACCCCGGCACAGCAGGCGAAAATCGAGGCTTTTTTGAAATCGCTGGCCGCCAACCCTTACGCGCCGCCCACCGAGCTGATACTGGAGCCCGACCTGGTCAACATACTTATCGGGCAGGGAAGGGTGGTCAAGGTCAGCGATAATATCGTCTTTTCCGCCGCAGCTTATCAGGAAATGGTGGAAAAAATTACCGCTAAAATCAGGGAAAACGGCAGGGTGGGACTGGGGGAGGTGAGGGACATGTTCGGCACGAGCCGTAAATACGCCCAGGCGCTGCTCGAATATCTGGACAAGGAGAAAATAACCCGCCGCGTGGGCGACGACAGAGTGCGGTACTAAGGTCTTTTTCAGAATATGGGTATGCTATAATTAATTCGCATCTAAGGCAGTTTTTGAACCACCTTCTTAAAAGAGCAGAGAGGAAATAATATGTATACGCAAATACTTGTCCCGCTGGACGGTTCGGAGCTGGCTGAATGTGTGCTTCCCTATGTGAAATGGTTCACCGAGGTCTCCAGCGTTAATGAAATAGTGCTTTTGCGCGTCGTCGAGCCTTTCCATATATCGGGTGGCCTGGAAGATAAAGTCGAGCCGCAAGAAAAAGAACGTATCGAAGGGGATGCCATCAAGCTGGCTGAGGGCTATCTCGATAACATCGCCGGACAGTTCAAGGAAACCGCCATTAAAATAAACCGTGTGGTAACGGTCGGCAGGCCGGCTAAAACCATCACCGATTACGTCAGCCAGAGCGATGTCGACCTTATTATCATGGCCACGCATGCGTACTCCGGGGTACATCGTCTGGTGCACGGCAGCGTCGCCGAAGAAATTCTCCGCGCCGCCAGAGCGCCGTTATTTCTCGTGACGCCGAAGGACAGGCCGCCGGACCGCCCCGACGCCTAAACAATGGGAAATAGGGTGGTTATTCCGAGTTTTTGAACACCAGGCAGATATCGTCGTCAGCCCGGGTAATAACCTCGTCCACCATCGGAATATTGCTCAAGATATCGAACAGCGGAAGCGGCTCAAGAATATCGAATAATACCGACATTTCTTTTTCCGAGGCGTATTCCTGCAGGTATTTGATATTCGCGATATGCACGAGATACTTTTTCAGTTTTTTCAGGTACTGGTAGTCGAACTCCGCCGATACGGACTTCATCTCCATCTGCCCGCTGAAGAGAACGCCCGTCCCGTTATTCCCGGCTGATTTTTCGCCTATCAGGCGTACCGCCAAGGTAGGGTTGACTCCCGGCGCGGCTGTTTGCCTCACCACCGGCGGCGGCACGGACCTTTCTATCCTGACGGTCTTGCCGACCTCTTCAAGCTTGCTCTGGGTCTCGGTGATAATCCTGGACAGTTCCATAGCTTCCGCCTGCAGGCTGGTTTCCAGCTCGTCTATCGTTTTCCTGGCCCGGGTGACGATTTCTGTAAGGTGCTGTCCTACCTGCGCGGTGCTGGCGGAAATATCCGCGAGCATCCTTTGGGCTTTTTCCTGGGCTTCAGTCATCGCGTGAGACGACAGCGCCTCGGTCTCCTGGCGGTATTTCTGGGTGATGTCCCGGATAATAAAATCAGCTTCCCGCTTCGATTCGGCGATAACGTCATCCCTGACTTTTTCGGCGTCACGGTTGGCGCGCTCGATAGTCTCTTCGGATTCTTTTTTGGCTTTTTCGATGATTTTATCTATCTGGGATTGAGTCCTTTTCCTGGCTTCCTTTTTAGCGCTTTCCTCCGCCTCTTCGATGATTTTCTTGGCCTCGCGTTTGGCGTCCTGAATAATTTCCGAATATCCCTCAAAGCCCACCCGCCTGCCCTCGTTCCGTGTATTCACGGTCTCGTTTTTTTGCTCCGGGGCAGGCTGCGGAGGCGGAAGTGCAGGTGCCTTTATTTGAGAGACATTTATATTTGGTTCAGGCTTCTGGACAGGTTCAGGGGACGGTGCAGGAGTATTAATTATCCTGATAAGCATTTCGCTATTGACAGGTTCGGGTTCGCCGGCCGGTTCAGCCGGCGGGGCTGATGCTGCTTTTTCCTGATTTCCATCATGGCCGGGCATTTCCGGCAGGGGCGACCTCGCCAGCACCTGGATGCGTTCAATCTTTTGGGCGACTTTATCCTGGGGAGTTTCGTCGAGAGAATTGAGATTCTTTTCGGTCCGGCGTGTAATCTCTTCTATCTTGGCGCGGTATTCGTCAAAAATCCTGGAAAATTCGTCCTGCTGAAGCTCTGTCCCGGCGTCCTGTTTAGCCATAAGACAATATCCATTCCGCCTCACGCTGACGAGGCCCATGGTTAATATGCATGATTATCCCTCTATCTATTTTATGGTGTAACCATGGGCATTGATATAGGTAGATAGTACCAATTAGTAAATTATTACCCCTTATTTTTGTCATGGGTGTTGGCTTTTATATATGGTACGGCCGGTGGGAATTTACTAGCTGATGGAGACGTGAAAGTCAGGCTACCGGATAGGGTGAAAGTACCCCCGCGGTAAATTACTAATGACGGATATGTTTTTAGGGGACGAACGGATATCATTTAAGAAAATGTGGAGGAGGTGCCGGAAAATGATGACAAACATTCACTTTGAAGTCTTCGCTCCTGGCATGAAAGCCAAATTAGACCCGACCTACCGGCGGACTTTTGAGAGCAACCGCCTTCC
>JBEKDL010000052.1:0-12932 GCA_050014355.1 Dehalococcoidales bacterium
GCGCTATCTAAAACCTCTCCGGGAGGCTTCAGAAACCAGGCAGTAGGACTTAAAACCATCAAGAAAGGTGAGAAGGATTGAAAATAAGTGATTTAACGCCCGTTTTTCAACACCCTGCTAGTCATAGCTCTAAACCTTTTCCCTGATATTTCGATGTATCATTATGGAACATGTCCACCAATAATACAACTGCCGGGGCGCTTTTCCCCGGCGCCGCGTGATAAAAACACCCGGTTCGCAAACCTGAAGAATATGTTTTTATGCTAGGCCAGCCCCATCAATGACGGGATAACCTGTGCAAGCTCCTCTACCGTCCATTTGCCCATTTTGCGGATGAACATGGGCGATTCAGCCGGTAATCTCAACGGCTGGGGATAGATGCAGATGTCTCCGCCGGAAGCGTAAATATACCGGCCGGTGATACTTCTGGCTTCGTCCGTGGCCAGGTAGGCGACCATCGGCGCCACATAATCAGCCTCTAGTGAAAAGGCGACGGGAAGGTTATCTTCCATCCGTTTTTTCGGCCAGGGAAAGAGCTCGGTGACCGCGCTGGGCAATATGGCGTTAACCGTGATGCCGTACTCCTGTAAATCGGCGGCTAGAGCCGAGGTAAACCCCAGAATCCCCGCCTTGGCCGTACTGTAGACCGTGCTGCCGCCCCCCACCGTAGCCCCGCGGGAAGAAAAGTTAATTATCCGGCCGCTCTTCTGTTTTATCATCTCCGGGACGGCCGCTTTAGCGCAGGCGAAGTGCCCCTTGATATGGACACTCATTATCGAGTCCCATTCTTGCTCCGTCGTCTCCGCGAAACGCCGGGGTAAAAAGTTGCCGGCGCAGTTGACGAGAATATCGATTTTCCCGAAGCTGCTAAGCGCAGTTTTGATAATATTCTCGCCGCCCTGCACCGTGGCGACACTGTCATAATTAGCCACGGCTTTGCCTTTAGCCTTGACTATCTCGGCGACCACTTTGTCCGCGGCCCGGTTGCCGTCCTTGTCCTTGCCGATATCATTGACCACCACGCTGGCGCCTTCCGCGGCTAACGCGATAGCCACCGCCCTACCAATGCCGACCGGACTGCCGCTCCCGGTTACCACCGCCGATTTTCCCTGTAATTTTTTAGCCATAGTCTGGATTTCCTCCCTTTCAATATTTTATCAATTTCTATAAAGCCATTCCGGCCTGTGCTCCCTCTTTTACCGCATCAGCCAGCCCGCCGACGCCGGCGCAGTCGCCCGCCGTATAAAGCTCCACACCCATCTCCTTTATATTTTCTGCCAGCTTATGGTCCGGTTCGGTCCCCAGCGCGATGACCACCATATCCGCCCCGATGGTGCGGCGTCTGCCCCGGGCGCTCACGACTACGCCGCGCTCCGTAATTTCTTCAACTGTCGTTTCGACTAATATTTTTACTCCCAGAGTCTCCAGGGCGCGTTGCAGCCCGGCGTGGTAAAACGGTAAATTGGCGGCGTCTTCGGCAATCTCGCCGGTTTTTTCTATAATAGTAACCACATTATCGTTCAAAGCAAGCATTTCAGCGGTCTCGGCACCCACCGACCTGCCGCCGATGACCACCACCTTTTTCCCCCGGGGCATATCACCGCCCAGCACCTGCCAGGACGTAATCACGTTGTCCCTTTCTATGCCCGGTAGCTCCGGTTTCCGGGGCAAGGCGCCGGTGGCCACGATAACGGCCTCGGGCTTTTCCTTCCGGATAATTTCCCCGGTGAGCTCACGATTTTCTATTTTAACACTTAGCTTTAGCATTTGTCCCTGCTGGTAGTTTAAAAACAACTCGTATTCGTCTTTGCCCGGCAACAAACGGGCCATGTTGAGCTGTCCGCCCAGCTTATTTTTCTCGTAAAGAACGACTTTGTGTCCGCGCGACGCGGCCACACGGGCTGCCTCCAGGCCGGCCGGGCCTCCGCCGGCGATGAAAACTTTTTTAGATTTGGCTGCCGGCGCCAGCTTAAAGGCCCGCTCCGCGCCCACGGCGGGGTTGACCGCGCAGGCCAGCGGCGTCCCCTGCACCGATATGAAACAGTAATCGCAGGCGATACAGTGCCTGATTTCCGCTTCCCTGCCCTCTCGCGCTTTTACCGGCCATTCCGGGTCGGCAATCAGCCCTTTGCCGATACAAACCAGGTCGGCCTTGCCCTGTCCGATTATCTCTTCAGCCATTGGCGGCATGATGATGCGGCCCACGGTCATCACCGGTATCGTTACAACTCTCTTTATCGCGGCGGCCAGCGGCACCAGCTCACCGCGGCTGTTCTTCTTGGGCGCGGCGGTCAGCGGCGCTATCGTGCGCGGTGTAATCCCGGCGGGATTAGCGCCGTGGGATACATTAAGCCCATTAACCCCCGCTTTTTCCAGACTTTGCGCTATTTTACACGCATCTTCGGACGTCAGGCCGCCGGGCAAAACCTCTTTCCCGCTGACGCGGCAAACAATGGGGAAGCCTTGGCCTGTCTTTTGCCTGACTTTTTGAATTATCTCCAGCAGAAAACGTAAACGCCGGTCTGGGCTGCCGCCGTAAGCGTCCTCGCGCTTGTTGGAAAGCGGTGAGAGGAACTGCTCGATGAGGAACTGGTGGCTGCAGTGGAGGCTAATCATATCGAAACCGGCCTCCCGCGCGCGGCGGGCAGCTTCAGTAAACTTGTCTTCGATGGCCTCGATTTCAGCGACCGTCAGCTCCCGCGGGACGACAAACCCGGCGGCCGGAAAGGCGATAGCGGACGGCGCGACGGGCCGCTGGCCGCCAGTAAGCATTAAGCGACCGTCCCGGAGCTTACCGCCCATACGCCCGGAGAAATTCAGCTGAATGGCCGCTCCGGCGCCATTGCCCTTAATCGCTCTGGCGAGGCGGCTCAAATCCGGAACGTATTTGTCGTCATCGATAAAGATATCATTATAGCCGTGGTTGCCGAGCGGTGTCTCCACGATGCAGTCCTCGACGATAACCAGTCCGACGCCCCCTTTAGCCCGGGCCGCATAATAATCTACCATGGTATCGGTCACGAAGCCATCACTGGCAAAGCCGGTGGTCATCGGGGGCATGACCACGCGGTTACGAAGCTCTATACCGCCGATACGCACGGGTTTAAAAAGTGCCGGGTATTTCATTAATTGTATACCTTCTGATTTAATGTTTTTACGATTTCATCCGGCAGCGGCACATTCTGTCCGCTTAAACTCGACTGGAGTTTTCTTATATCGACTTCAGCGGGGTTAACCTTATCTTTAACGGCTAAAGCCGCCGCCGTTCCGGCCGCCTGGCCTGTGGCGAAGCAGTACTGGATGGGCGCCAGCAGGTCGTTGGCGACGACGTCCGCGGACAGGCAGCGCCCCGCTACCAGCATGTTCTTCACACGGCGCGGCAGCAGCGAACGATACGGGATATGCCAGTGCGGGTGTTCGGGCGAGAACTGATGGCGGAAGTCCGGGCCCATGGCGATAGTATCCGGAAAAACCACACCAGAATATAACTCTTGCGCGGTGACAACGTGCTCGCCGCTTAATCTGCGGGTGCAGCGTACGCCGATTTGCGATGCGGTATCGACGATAAAGCTGTTCTCGAACCCGGGCAGGCGTTTTTTTAAGAAATCGAGGGTAATGCGCATCCGCTTACGCCCGTCGACCTCCAGCCAGGTGAGGTCGTTAACATCCAGGCCGTTCAAATCCGGGATACTGTTGTTCACCCATATCGTGTCCTCGCGCGCGGTCCGGATGAACATCGTGAAACCGCGTCGGTTTTCCAGTTCACGCACGAGCTCGCCATAAGCCCCGGGGTTCGCTCTTCTGAAACTAAAAAACTTTTCCGGGTTAATGTTCCCGATGCGAAAGACCAGCGCCAGCCTGGAGGACCTCGCGGCGGGGTCGCGGGCGGATTCGAACGGAGCACCGGCCGAGGCAAAGACATCTCCATCGCCGCTGGTATCGATAATGATTTTACCCAGTACGGCCTGCCTGCCCGACTTGCTTTCGAAGATGACGCCCCGGACTAAGTTCTTATTTATGAGCGCCCTGACGACAAAAGAATGGAGCAGCAGCTTCACGCCCGCCTCTCTGGCCATATCGTTCAGGACGCATTTCAGTGCCTCCGGGTCCATGAAAACGCTCAATCTTATTTTGCCGTCAATGACGCAAAATGAATAGTCTCTCCAGAAGTTAACCAGTTGCGCTTCATTCGAGCCCAGGTCTTTCATTTTCGGGTGCAGCGCGGCGCCGGTGGCATCCAGCCTATCGACTATCTCCTGGCAAATCCCGGCGATTTGCGTCTTGTCCGTGCCGTCGCTCATCGGCATGATAAGCGTCACCAGCCCGCCGGATGCCAGTCCTCCCAGGTGACCGTACCTTTCCAGAAGGACGGTCTTAGCGCCGTTACGCGCCGCCGCCACGGCTGCCGCGATTCCGGCCGTCCCCCCGCCCACCACCACCACGTCAGCTTCATGGCATACCTTAACTTCACGGGCGGGTTCCCTGATTACTTTTTCCAATCAATTATCCCTAATATGCCTGCAAGCTCGCTATTTCAGCTTCATAAACTCCTGGCTCTTCAAACTGATATCTCCACCGGAGACATAAGTGCCGATGATATTACCACGGGTAATCGGCAAGAGCAGGTGCGAGGGATATCGCGCATTGTGATAGATGGAAATCGTGTTAGGCGTCTGGCTGCAAAGATGGTACATGCCGACCTGGAACAGGTTCTCCGGGTCGTCATCGGCGCTGCTTATCTTGAGCACGATATGATGCCCGGCTTTAAAGAGGTTGCTCACCGGAGACAAGCCAATGTTCAGCTCATATACCTGCCCCGGCACTACCGGTTCTGGTTTGGTATGTTTGGGGACGGGGTGGAAGGGTTTTGAAAGCGCGGGGTCGAGTTCCAGGTGGGAGGCTTTCAGGTATCCCCTTGCCTGGCAGGTCTCTTTGCCGGCGGTGTCGGCATCCCATAGACTGGCGAAGATGTTCATGTCCGTCCCCCGGCAGGAGGCATACAAATTAAGAGACGCCAGGCCGACGATTTCCGTATTCTCCACCATCGGCGCCGAGTAATATTTAAGACTGCCGCGGCCGGCCGGACCGTCGTCATAAGAGGCCGATTCCGCTTCCGGCCAGGGCTCTATTTCACACAGGCTGCGGTTTTCGTGGAGATTGAACGGGATATATTTTGTCCCGGGCACAGGGAAGTCAGCCGCGTTGAGCCACTCGTCAGCGCCCGGCACGAATATCCTCACCGCGGGCTCGTCCATGATGCCGGTATCCATGCCTTTCAGCCAGCAATCGAACCAGCGCAGCAGCTCCCAGGCGAACTGGTAGAAAGGGCGGTCGACGTAAGCAGGCGGCACGCAAACCAGCTTTTTAGGGCATTTGAGCTCCTGCCAGTGGTACATTGCGCCGGGGCGGTGCGTCACCGCGCCGAAATAGGCCGGAATGGTAATCTTATCGAACTCTATCTTAGCGCCGCGCTCTTCCCAGTAAGGGCTGATGGTGGGATGCAGCAGGATATCGATAACCGACGCGTTTCCGGTGTTGAAAGGGTTTTTCAAAATTTCCACCAGGCCGGGGTCGGCGCTGATATCTTTATCCCCCAGCGCACTGCCGATAGCCTCCTTAAACTTTTTCTCCCCGAGCTCATCGAGCAGTACGGAGTGGTCGGTATGGATATCGTTATTGACCAGGTTATTGACCCACTTGAGGAAACCGCTGGCGAGGATGCCCCCGGTCCACCAGAAATAGCGGTAATCATCCCAGAAAGAGAACAGCGGCGCGATAGCTTTGAGGTGGGGCGGCTGCATGGCCGCGACGAGCGGTTCCAGTCCCGCGTAATAAGCTATCCCCGCCATGCCCACGTTACCGTCGCACCATGGCTGCCGGGCTACCCACTCGATGAGGTCGCAGTTATCTTCGACCTCTTTGACGCCGGTATACTGGTAGACACCCCCTGATTTCCCTGTACCGCGCGAGCTGCCCACCACTTTCACATAGCCGCGGCGCACGAAAAAGTCCCTGGGTCCGGACTCGATATTGACACTGGGCGCGCCCCGGACGCGACTGCTCCTCGCGGCGGAGGGCCAGATGTAATCATCCTGGTAGTCAAGGTGGAAAGGGGCCAGGCCGACCAGCGCCGGGAACCTGCCACGGCCGGCGGGGCGGGAAATATTGACGTTCAGCTTAACGCCGTCCCTCATCAGGACGGAGACGCTATTTTCTGTGAGGATTCCGTACTTTCGCGGCGACACCTTCCAGTCACCGAATAAGGCGTCCATAGGTTGACATCCTATCAATAAGTTACCAGGTTTCAGGCCAATTATACACTATAAAAATAATCTTTTCTCGCCATTTAAACGCCTGAAATAACTTTCATTAGCTCCCGGATGTCCGGCAGCGTTTTAAAGTTTTTCAATATCGATAGCGCTTTTACCGCTTTTTGACTATTCAACGTCGGAGAGGCGCAGTCGCGGAACTTGGCCTCGAGCTGCACATCGGTCATGGAGCTCACCGGCATGCCCGCGACCAAAGGCGTTTCGCGGGAATATTCCCGACCGTCCTTCATCCGGATGGTCACCGATTGCGGATTTAAGCCGCTGGAATCCGCCCCCATCACTGCCATGGGATAACGCTCTTCACACCTGACGCGGCCCATGAGATTTTGAATTTCCGGCTGGTTCACGCGCTCGTCGGTAAAATCCCGCAATGTCAGCGCGCCGTCCCACAGTGCCCGGCTCACGCAATACTCCAGGCTGAACTTGCCTTCCAGCCCTTGATGGGGCCGGTGAATCAGCGACCGGTTTTCGAAAGGCCCTACCCCCAGGATGATTTCTTCGATTGATGAAACATCGGGATGATGCTGGTTCCTTAGATAAATAGTGGCATCGGTCACCCCCAGCGTGCCGCCGCAGGAGGAATATGGCTTGAAACCGATGCCTTTCGTGATGACGAAAGTCTTTCCCAGGCTGGCCGCCGCTTTATCCCAGTCAATATCATCGTCGCAGCCCAGGACTCTGGCGTATCCCTGCGGGCCATCGACTGCATTTTCGTTAGCCGTAAAGCCATGCAACGCCAGGGTGGCTGCCAGCACCCCGTTGGAGGCAGCCTGTCCGGCATGGAATGGTTTGGTCATCGTGCCGAAATTCTGCCTTAACCCGCTCGCCATGGAGGCGGCCATCCCCAGAGCCATGATAACCTGGTGAATATCAAGCTTCAGCAGCCTGGCGGCCGCGGCCGTCGCACCCATCACGCCGACCGTGCCCGTGGAATGCCACCCGCGCAGATAGTGTCTCTGCGCCACAGGCGAGCTGATGCAGGCGCCCGCTTCAAAACCGACGATATAGGCCGCCAGGACTTCTTTTCCCGCCGCGCCGAGGCTTTCGCCCAAGGCAAGGACTACCGGCGCTAGCGTGACCGATGGATGGGCACCGTAAGTGAAGCTTAAATCGTCGTAGTCCAGGGCGTGTCCCATCGTACCGTTAGCCAGCGCCGCGAGGTGGGGCGAGGTACGGAAACTATTTCCGATAACTCCCGATGCCGGAGCGGCACCCATTTCCCGGATGCATCCCGCGATTATTTTGCCCGTTTCTTCTCTGGAACCGGCTAAAGCCACTCCCGTAAAATCCATGATGCCCCGCCGGGCGACCTCGAAAGCTTTTAACGGTATTTTCTCCGGAGCCAATCCGGCGATGAACCGGGCAACCTGTTCGGCAATCATTTTGTTCCTCTGAAGAAATGTTCTATTTAGAATTTTACTTTTCAGATTATAACACATAAGTCAAGGTATGCCACTCTTTGAAATGGCCTCATTGATGAGGGCACTGGACAGCATATGGTATGATAATAAATTGATAATCCCGAGAAAAGGTGACTTGATGTTTATGAATACAAAATGTTCTCCTGAAAATGAAAGTATGGTCGAAAATTACCGCGTATTTCAGCTGCTGCGTTACACCGCCGATGCCATCCACCGGGCCAGGGAATACGAGCTGAAAAAATACAATCTAACGCCAGAGCAAGCGGGGGCGCTGGTCTGCATCCTTTCCCTCGGCAATAACGCTACGCAGGCCGAACTTTCGAGGTGGCTGTTCCGGCTGCCTAACTCCATCACCATCCTTATCAATCGCATGGAAAAGATGGGCCTGGTGAAGAAGACGCCGGATAAAAAGCGTAAAAATATTATCAGGTTAAGCCTGACCAGGAAAGGTCGCGAAGCATACCTGCAATCCATCAAATTCGAGGCATTCTACCCGATTATCGATGTGCTGACTGATGAAAAGCGCCGGCAATTACAGTCGCTACTCGAGACAATCCGGCAAAAAGTATTTGAAAATCTCCACCTTGACATCAAAACTTATTCCGGCTGTTTTGAAAAATCCCTGTCCTTCGGCGCGAATGGCCCGGAGGCTCGTGACGGAAATAAACGCCGCAAAACGGAGAAAAGAGGCTGAATGAGTTACCGGGTAGGTATCGACACCGGCGGCACTTTTACCGACGCTATTGCGCTCGATGATAAAGGGATGATGATTATTGACAAGTCCCGCACCACTCCGCAGGACTTGCAACAAGGCATCTTTAACTGCCTGGATGGAATAGCCAAGCAATTAAACATCAACCGGAAAAAGTTCTTGAGCGAGACTGCGGCCATCGTCCACGGTACCATGCAGGCTAATCTCACCATCGCGGCGCGTTCCGGCCCGAGGATAGGGATTATATCCACCAGGGGGCACAAGGATACCATCCAGCTGCGGCGGGTCCGGAAGGACAATATGTGGGACTGGAGGCAACCGTTTCCCGAGCCCCTGGTGCCGCGGCACCTGCGCGTCGAGGTGGAGGAAAGGGTGGACGGCAGGGGAGAAGTCGTGAGAACGTTGGACGAGGCCAGCGTGCGTGGAGCCGTCGCTTACCTCAAGAAAATGGGTGTCACCAGCATCGTGGTGACCCTGATATTTTCTTTTTTAAACCCCGGACACGAAAAAAGAGTCCGGGAAATTATCAGGGAAGAATATCCCGAGGCCCTGGTGACGCTCTCCCACGAAGTGTTATCAACCGCCGGGGAATATGAGCGCTTCAGCACCGCCGTCATCGATGCTTACATCCGCCCGGTCATGGCCGGATACATCGAATCGCTGCAAAAATCGTTAAAGCGCAGCGGTTTCAAAGGGCAACTTTATTTCATACAAAATAACGGCGGTATGGAAACGGCGGATGTCGCCCTGCAAAAACCGTGCACGCTGGTCATGCCGGGTCAGGGAGCCCTGCCCGCCGCCGCCCTGGTCGCCGGCGGACTGCACGGTGCGAAAGACCTGCTTACGCTGGACATGGGCGGCACGAGCTTGGACATTGCTATTGTCGAAAACGGCCGGTCTATGGTCAAAAACGAGAACGTCGTTGCCAATCACCGGTTCTCTTTACCTGTCGTTGAAGTCGATACGCTCGGCGCTGGCGGTGGCAGCGTGGCCTGGTTCGACCTGGGCGATACACTGCATGTCGGGCCTAAAAGCGCCGGGGCCAGTCCTGGGCCGGCCTGCTACGGCCAGGGCGGTACCGAAGCGACGCTGACCGATGCGGCGGTGGTGCTGGGGTATCTCGAACCGGACTTTTTCCTGGGTGGCGAAAAAAAATTAAGGAGAAACCTGGCCGAGAAGGCTATCAAGGAAAAGGTGGCCGATAAACTCGGACTGGATGTCGTAAAGTCCGCCGCTGCGATGTATAAGGTAAGCAACTCGGTAACGGCGAGCGGCATTTCCCACGCCTTTACCACCAAGGGCTACAACCCCCACGAATTTACCCTTTGCGCCGGCGGCGCCGCCGGGCCGGTCTGCGCGCTGCGCATCGCCGATGAGCTGGATATGAAGCGGGTAATCATCCCTAAATATGCCCCGGTCTACACTTCCCTGGGCATGCTTGGCGTGGACGTCAGGCATGATTTCCTGCGCCATTACAGTTCACTGGCGTCTGACCTGGACCTGAATGCGGTAAAAAGGATTTATAAAGAAATGGAGAGAGAAGGGACGCAGCTGCTGGAAAAAGAAGGCTTTCCCGAAAGCCAGCGGACGTTAACGCGCACGCTGCGGATACGCTATTACGGCCAGTTCCGCGACCTCGAAGTCCCCTGGCCGAACGGTCCTATCACGAAACAGGCTATCGCCGAAGGAATCGCCAATTTCCATCGCCGTCATAAGGAGCTGTTCGGCTCCTGCAATGAAAAGTACCCCCTGGAGTTTATGAAGTTCGGCCTGACGGCCATCGGGAAAATGCCCGGTATTTCCATTAAAAAGATTAAGCGCGGGACGGCGGACGCCTCGGCTGCTTTAAAGGGTAAACGTAATGCTTATTTCGAAGAGTACGGAGAATTTAAACCTGCGCGCATTTATCATGGTGATAAACTGCTGGCCGGCAACGTGCTGGAAGGTCCCTGCATCGTTGAGGAAAAGATGACTACCGTCGTCATCCCGCCAGGATTTAAAATGCGCGTCGACCCCTGCGGTAACTACGTTACTATTTAGCGGAACAGGGAAAAGGAGAGTCGGCATGGCTAAAAAGCGAGAGATAACCCGGGTTGACCCGGCTACCCTGCCGGTAGTGTGGAACCGCCTGGTAACCATGATTCAGGTATGCGGCGAAAGGGTCATGTACTCGGCTCAGAGTCCGCTCATGGCGCTCGCCCGCGACCTTGGCCCGGCCCTGCTTACCCCTGAGGGCGACCTGATTTGCACGGCCGATTTCCTGCCGCACCATACATTGGTAGCGGAAATTCCCCAGAAACATATCCTGGAAAAGTTCGGCAGGCTCGACCCCGGCGATACGGTGCTGGGCAACGACGCCCACATCATCCAGAGCGGTCACCTGCTTGACTGGACGACGGTAGTGCCCATCTATTACAGGAACGAGCTCGTATGCTACGGTCATTTCCGGGGGCACATGCTGGACAGCGGCGGAGCTTACCAGGGCGGTTACTTCCCGGGGACTTACGACTGCTACGGTGAAGGCCTCAACATTCCGCCGGTTAAAATTTTTAAAAAGGGCGTGCTGAACGCGGATGTCCGCGAGCTTATCCTCAATAATAACCGCACGCCGGCGCCCGTCTGGGCGGACTTCGAACTCGTCAGGAGTTCGCTGCTGAAAATGCAGGATGATGTCTGCAACTTGATTGACAAACACGGGTTAAACGAGGTAAGGGCCTGTATTCGGGAAATGTTCCGCAGGGACGAAAAGGCCACGCGAGACCAGATAAGGCAGATACCGGACGGCGTCTACTATGGCGAATCGGCGGTGGACTGGGACGGCACTACGCCGGATAAACAGGTCTTTGTCAGGGTTAAGCTGACCGTCAAAGGGGATGAAATGACCTTTGACTATTCGGACAGCGATGACCAGGTCGAATTCGTTAACGCGCCGCTGGGCATTACCTATGCCTGCACCTTCCAGGCTATCTTCTGGGTATTCGATGCCACCATACCGCATAATCACGGCTCGACACTGCCGGTACATATCATTGCTCCTCCCGGCAAGGTGGTTAATCCCACCCGCCCGCACACTTACGGCGGCTGCGGCTGCGCCTGCGGCACGCAAATAACGGAGGCCTGCAGCCACGCTCTGGCGCAGGCCATTCCCGAACGCGCTATGGGCGATTGGAGCAAGCATTTCGCCTGCAACGCCTCCGGGCGGCTGCCGACCGTTGATCCGCGCACCGGACGGTCACGCGAATACTTCCAGGCCCCTTTCGTCGAGGAAGGCGGCAGCGGCGCGGTCAAGGGATATGACGGATGGGATGGCGTAGTTTCCGGCGGCGCCTCCGGCATGGTCAAGCGGGGCTCCGTCGAAGAGCAGGAGCTGGCCTACCCCGTGCGCTTCGACGTCATCGAGCTCCTCAAGGATTCGGAAGGCGCGGGTGAGTTCATCGGGGCGAGGGGCACTTACGGCGAGCGCGTCTGCACTGCACCTGACAATTCGCGGACTTTCCTCCAGACCGGCGATGTCTCCGGCGATACCTATCCCTGTTTCGGCGTGGCGGGAGCGCCGCCCCTGCCGCTTAATACCCTGCGTCTCCTCCGGGCCGCCGGCAACAAGGAAACTATTAAGGCGGTAGACCTTTACGAGCTATATCCCGGCGACATTCTTTTTACCGAGTGTTTCGGCGGGGGCGGGTGGGGAGACCCGCTGGATAGACAGCCGGAAAAAGTCAGGTTTAACGCCGTCGAAGGACTGCTCTCTCTTAAAAGAGCGAAAAATGTCTACGGGGTGATATTGAGGCAAAAAGACCCCGGAAATCCGGAAACTATCGAAATCGACTATAAAGCTACCGCCGCCTTAAGGAAAAGGCTTAAGGCGGCCAAGCGTTGAAGTATAGAAAACGGCAGCTGTTAATGCTTTTTACGAGCGCTGACTGTTGTGGTATAATACGTGGCATAGAACTTCTATGTAGAATATCCAAATCACTCACCTAATAACAGCCGGGGAGGAATAAATATGGACGCCATCTTTGGTAATAAACAGATTTCTAAAAGGGAACATGAAATCGTAGCCAACCGCGATATTTTCGTCCTGATGCGTAATGGCGTGAAAATCTGCGTGGACGTTTTCCGCCCGGAGGGGCGGGGCAAATACCCGGCGCTCGTAGCGATGTCCGCTTTCAATAAGGATATCCAGTCCGACCGCATCTGGCCGGCCGCCTCAAGGAGCCGGCGCGTCCGGGGTGTTGCGGATGCTTCGGTTGAGGCAGGGCCGATTGATTTCTTCGTCCGGCGGGGTTACGTGTATATAGTCGGAGCAGTACGGGGCACCGGCAAGTCCGGCGGGGCCTATAATTATCTGGGTTCACAGGAGGCCAGGGATGCCTACGAAGTGGTGGAATGGGCGGCCAAACAGCCGTGGTGCAACGGCAACGTGGGGATGGCAGGCATCGGTTATTTCGCCACTCATCATCCCCAGGTAGC
>JBEKDL010000053.1:0-15944 GCA_050014355.1 Dehalococcoidales bacterium
CTCGCGAGATTGGCGAAAGAGCCGAACGCTATTATCGTCGATGTCCAATCGAGCGAGTTTGACATTATCGTCATGACGAACAGCATCCCTCAACCGATACGCACCGTTCCTTTTGCTAAAGAGACCCCGTCTTTAAAGGACAGACTGGTGATAGTCAAGGATGAGCTTGAGAGGACCATCCAGTTCTTTAACTCGAACAACGCCGAAACAAAAATACAGCCGGGCGCCACGTTGCTCGTGTCCGGCGAAATTGCCGATGAAACCGAACTCTTAGATTCCCTGGAGCAGGCGCTCGGACTAAAAGTAGCGCCACTTATTTCACCGCTGAAATGTTTGAAACAGCTTGACCCTTCACATCATCTGGTTAATGTAGGCCTTACCCTCAAAGAATCCGTAAAGGACTCCATGCCTTTATCGCCCAATTTCAATACTCTGCCCGAACCTTATCAGCCGAAGCAGATTTCTTTTAACAAACTGATGGCTGTACCTGCGGCGGGCATGGCGGTCGGTCTGCTCATCATGCTTGGAATGACTGTCAGGGGCGCGGCGGCTAATCTTGAATCAACTAAATCGGAACTGAATTCAAATAACGCGTTGTACAATAAAAAGATAGCCCAGAAAAAGGACCTGACGAACAGCATCGCGGCCCTGCAAAGCCAGCTTTCGGCTCTTGATGCAGCACGAACAAATTACACCGCCGCTTTGAACAGTCTTACCGGTACAGGCAACAAGATGAATGATGACCTTAATGCCACCGTGAATAACGTGGTACAGGACCTTGACCTTTATACTATGTCGCTTACACCGGGGAGCGTAACGATACAGGGACGCGCCAGCAGCGAACAGGAAGTATTCCAGTATGTTCGCAAGTTGACCAGCACCGGCAGATTCCAGGAGATAACCATCTCTAACCTCACCAGTGTGGCAGATTCGAGTGAAAACGATACGCTGGCTATGGACTATTCGCTTACTATGAGGTTGAAGGCAGGTAAATGATGACCGATTTCATTGCGCTGTTACAATTAGCCAAGTCGAAGGGCGCCTCCGACCTCCACATCGTGGTCTATAGCCCTCCGCTGATGCGCATCAACGGCGACCTGATGCCATCGACCGACCTGCCGGCCCTGACCGACGAAGATATCGAGCAGGGCTTGAACAAGCTACTGACCGATAAAGAAAAGGTCGACTTTAAGAATAATCTCGAGCTTGACTTCGGCAGGACCATTCCTGATGTTGGCCGGGTACGTTTTAATCTGGCAAAACAGCGCGGAACGGCCAGCATGGTCGCCCGTTTGCTGCCGAGCAAGATACCCACCCCGGAGGACTTGGGACTGCCCAAAGTATGTAAAGACCTCATCATGCGCCCGCGCGGGTTGGTTATCATCAGCGGGCCCACGGGCAGCGGCAAGTCCACCACCCTGGCCTCTATGATTGAGTATCTCAACCAGACGGATAACTGCCGTGTGGTGACGATTGAAGACCCCATTGAGTACACCTATGAAAACAAGAAATGCACCATCACCCAGCGCGAACTGGGTTATGATACGCTCTCGTTTTCCGAAGCTCTACGTCACGTTTTAAGACAGGACCCCGATGTTATCCTCGTGGGCGAAATGCGTGACCTGGAGACCGCTTCTACAGCCCTGACCGTGGCGGAGACCGGCCACCTGGTGCTGACCACCGGCCATGCCCCCAGCGCGTCGCAGGCCGTCGAGCGCGTCATCAACATGTTCCCGCCCCACGAACGCCCCCTGGCGCAGACGAGGTTAGCATCCCTAATACTGGCCATCTTCTGCCAGACTCTGGTGCCCAGAGTCGATGGTAAAAGCAGGGTAGCCGCTATCGAAGTGATGCTGGCCAGCGCCGCCGTCAGGAACCTCATCCGCGAAGGCAAGAGCTTCCAGCTGCCCAACATCATCCGCATGAATACACATAACGGCATGGAGCTGCTCGACCAGGCGCTGGTAAGGCTCTACCGCGCCGGGCAAATCAGCCGCGACACGGTCTTCGAATACTGTAACGACCGGGATGAAATCGCCAGGATAACCGGCGAAAGAGACGCCGAGACAGATAACGGCAAGGGTATCAACCTTTCCACACAAATAGCGTAGTTATTTCGTTGTGAACTTCAGAAAAAGGCCATTCCTTAATTTCCCGACCATTTTTTCAGCCCCGCCTGATAATTGTCATCCATTGAAAGCGTCTAAACCTCAACCCCTTTTAGTTCCCCTTCTCTGCAAGCGTATAGGCGGTTGGCAGGTGAGGTCATCAGTGTGAAAGGTGGTGGATTCTACCCCGCGCCAGGACGAAGTTTTCCGGAGTTGTCATCTGGAACAGTATGTCATTGCGAGCCGAAGGCGCGGCAATCCCCACCTTCGTGCAAAGTTGCTCAAGACTCAATGCGTAAATGACGCAGGTTTGCCAGTGTTGTTAAAAAAACCTGACATTCCATTAAATAAATTCATTGTCAGGACGTATAAAATCGGGGTAGCGAAGCAATCCCCGGATGGAATTAAAGCATTGATGGGGATTGCCGCGGTCACTCACGCTCCCTCGCAATGACAGCCCGTTTTTAGACAACAAAAAGCCTACCAGCAACATCCCGGAAGGACATCGCTGGCAGGCTTTAGAATCTGGATAACAAATTTATATTGTTATATACTACGTATTAATGACCAGGATCCCACTGCGTGACCGTGCCATCCGTAGCAAATGAATAGCTGCATCCTGTCTTTGGAGCGTCAGTCTCGGTTGCAGTGGTGCTGGGAGAATCTCCAAGTCCAGTAAGATACGAATCAAGGAATAAAGTGGTCAAATTTGCTGTTTGTGCTGTCACCGTGTGCATGTCGATCACATGTAGAGGAGAAGTATCAGTACCAAGGGTAAGCAGTGTGCCTGAGGCAGCATCTGCCATCATTGCCATTGTACCGGTCTGGATATTGTGCAACTCCGTTTCCCTTGATTCCGTCTTTCCTCGGCCGATGAATTTACCGACGTTCGGCACGGCTACTGCGGCGAGTACCCCCAGAATAGCTACTACGACGAGCAGCTCGATAAGGGTGAACCCTTTCTCTCCGTAGCGAAAACTCCCGAAAAACCTCTTCATAATGGCGCCTCCTTTTTATTTTTCTCTTTTGTATCTAGTTAAAAGCTTATCACAACCATATTTGACTTCAATGGACAATTAGTCCCAAACCCGAATGGGACAAAAGTCCTGTTTTCCTCCAGATGCAAACATGCCATAGGTGAGATACGTTAAAAACATAACGGATACTTAAAGCTTATTCATTTGCGTCATTTGTGACGATAATGCCTTCCCTTAATTCGCATAAAAGAAAACCCCCGCTTTGGGGGGTGCCTTCCCATGGCTTAAAAAATAGGGGACTATGGTTGACTGGCCTGATAAAAAACGTCAAAATCCGCAGAAGGACGACGAAGCAATCTCTATCACTGTCTTGAGTCTTAAATAGGGATTGCTTCGCCTTCCCTTCGGGAATGGTCTCGCAATGACAGAAGGCATTTTGATGACTATCTCATTAACTATAATTTTCGTCCTGGCGGGACTGGCCATCGGCAGTTTCCTGAATGTCTGCATCGACCGCCTGCCGGCGCGTAAATCATTGATTTCACCGCCCTCTCACTGCGATTCATGTCAGAAAACACTATCAGCCCGGGACAATATTCCTCTGGTGAGCTATTTATGGCTGCGCGGGCGCTGCCGCTATTGCGGGGCCCGGATTCCGCGCCGGGTAATTATCGTCGAAGGGCTAACCGGACTTATTTTCTTCCTGGCTTCCTTACGATACGTTTTAGCTACGCCACCCGATTATTTTGCTTTCAGTCTAACAGCTTTCTGGAGCTGTATTTTCATCGTGGTTATATTTATAGACCTGGAACACAAGCTCATCTTGAATAAGATAACCTATCCGGCGGCGGTGGTCGCACTTATCTTACTCGGGATTGACTCCGTCTTTCCGGGTGCCGGAATACTGGGCAACCTCAAGTTAGTCCCGCAACCAAGCATTTTAAGCGGGCTTATCGCCGCGGCTATCTGTTTCGTTTTCTTCTTTATCGTTTTCCTTATCAATCCGAGGGGATTGGGCATGGGCGATATCAAGCTGGTAACTTTAATCGGTCTGGCTACCGGCCTGCCTTTAGCACTGGTGGCGCTTTTCATCGGGATAATCATCGGGGGCGTGGCGGCCATCTTCCTGCTGGCTTTGCGTAAGAAGGGGAGAAAAGACGTCATGCCTTACGGCGTTTTCCTGGGCATCGGTCCTATCGTGGCCCTGCTCTGGGGAAGCTATATTATCGACTGGTATCGCGCGGTTTTCAAGATTTAGGCTGCGTTTGTTCTGATATTTCCATTTGACACTTTAGATTCGGGACAGTACAATAGTCCTGTATGAACGAGGGACTAAATTCCCAATCTGTGCCCGATATCAAAGCTCCACAGCCCCGGCCGGGGATAAGCCGCCGGCGTTCTGATATTAAAATAATCGCCGATATGCTCCGGGCGGGCGAAAAAGGCGCGGGCAAGACGGAAATAATGTATTCCGCCAACATGAGCTTCAGTCAGATACAGAAGTATCTGGACTATCTCGTCAACCAGGGTTTTATCCATCGAGTGGACATGGATAATACATTGATAGCCTACCAGGTAACTGATAGCGGCCTCAAACTGCTCAAGGCCATCGATAACCTCATTTCCATGCTGGAACCGAGCCAGACTTTATAACCAACCAGGGCCCACTTCTTACCCTGAAAAATTAATTGCTTCAGCCTTAACTTGCATCTGCTTGCAAACCAATAGTTTATAATCCGTCAGCCGTTTTTATACCTGTTTCTTACCTTCCCTTAATAAAACCTTTAGATTTTCTTTATGATATTTTTATTACTTTTATACGGTTTTTTATGACACGGTGTTACACTCATAATAAATAATTAATAGGCCCGGAACACGATAGGGCAAGTAAAAGGATAAAAGACTCCGATGAGACGCACGCTGGTACTGGACGAAGACGATTTAATCATGGTGGTTAAAGAAGATATCGTCAAGCAGATTGATGAAAACCGCGGCGAGATGAACCGCACCGAGTTCGTCAATTACCTCATTCAGTGCCAGCTAAAAGAGCAGTTTGATAAGAGAGATAGCGTCTCCATGGAAGAGTTCCAGCAATTTGCCCGCCAGATGACGGGGCTTTTACACAACTTTCTCCAGTTCTTCATCAGCTACGGAATGGCCATGGGCCAGGGCAAAAACAATGAGGATATCCAGGCCCTGAATGAGCAGCTTGATTCGCTTAATCCGTTTGATGAAGATGTCAACAAGTTCTAGTCCCGATTCAATCCCACATCGCCGGCCGGATTTTTTCCTCGCTTTTTGTATCTAATAGAACTGCGTTCTAGAAGATTATCACTTCCCAAGCTATTAGCTATGCCTTAGTCTGTTTCTGTATCCCTATTTTACTTTATGGCAAATTAGCTTGCGAGGTGATAGATGCCGAGAGCGGTGGACCTTCTGAAGCAGGGCAGGAACGAGGAACTCTGGCAGATGTGCTGCGGTTTTCTCAAATTAAATATTGATGAATTCATGGATGTCCAGGAACGTCTTTTACTGGAGCAGCTGGAATTATTAAGTAAATCCTCCCTTGGTAAAAAAATTATGGGCGGGGCCAAGCCGCAGACCGTCGAAGAGTTCCGGCGGCAGGTGCCCCTGACCACCTATAAAGACTATTGCCCGGAGCTGATTGAAAAAAGAGAGGACGCTTTACCGGAAAAACCCGCGTTGTGGGTGCATAGCTCCGGATGGAGCGGTGAATATCAACACAAGTGGGTCCCAATGTCAACAAGCTACGCGGAGCAATTAAGTATATTGCTGTACGGCATCGGTATTCTTTCAGGGTGCGAGGCCTGGGAGGATACGTCACATATCCCGGATAAAATAAATATATTGTATGCCGTGGCACCCAGGCCTTATATATCCGGCACTTTTGCGGACCTTTTAAGAATTCAATCACCTTTTAGATACCTTCCGCCGTTGGAGAAAGCCGAAGGATTATCGTTTGAAGACCGGATCAAACTTGGCGTAATGCAAGCTATGACCCATGGGTTCGATTACTTTTTCGGGATTTCTCTGGTACTGGCGAATGTGGGTGAAAAGATACGTGAATCTTCTAACAAATTTAATATACGCCCATTCTTGTTTGAGCCCGGGGCGCTATGGCGGTTAGCCCGGGGCAAAATGAGAAGCCGGCTCGCAGGGCGTCCCATGTTGCCCAGAGACCTGTGGCACATTAAAGGTATCATCGGTAGTGGAGTGGATAGTCTTATCTACAAAGAGAAAATCAAGGAGCTCTGGGGAAGATATCCCCTCGACCTGTACTCCTGCACCGAAGGCGGCGTAATCGCCACACAGACATGGGACTACGATGGCATGTCCTTCTTCCCTAATCTTAATTTCCTTGAATTCATCGCGGAAGATGAACAACTAAAATTACAAATGGATTCGAGCTATAAGCCGAAGACGCTATTACTCAATGAGGTCAAGGCCGGAGAGAACTATGAGATAGTCATCACCAATTTTCATGGTGGCGCAATGGTCCGGTACCGGATAGGAGACATGGTCAGGATAACATCCCTCCGCAACGAAAAACTGGGTATAGATATACCGCAAATGGCATTTGAAAGAAGGGTGGATGACTTCATTGATTTCTACGTGGTCATACTTACAGAAAAAATTATATGGCAGGCTATCGATAGCACCGGGGTCGCCTACGAGGATTGGATAGCGTATAAGGATGCAGAAAACCTGGTATTGAACATTGGTATTGAGCTAAAGAATGGCTATCAAGGCAGCCGGGAGGGTTTGGCCAGTTTAATATACGAGAAGCTAATAAATCCAGATAACAATAAATCCCCCGAATTTACCCAGCATAACGATTTGGCAGATATGGCAGATTTTAGCATTAAAATTGAATTCCTGCCTAAAGGTACTTTCGCCGATTATTACAATTTAAAAAAGTCTCAAGGCGCCGACCCGGCTCACCTTAAACCGCTTCATGTGAATCCCTCAAAAAAAGTCCTCGACACACTAACGGCAGCGAATGAAGAGACTATCATTGTAACTAAATCCGGAGCCAAAGTAGTCACCAAGATTGACCGGGAAAAAGTCATTATTCAATAGTACTTTAGTCTCCCTTACGTTGGTTCGCTTACTTTGGTTCCCCCTTGACAATGTTCGTATTTGGTCTGATAATTTTTTTATGAACGTGTATGCCATTGCGCCTTTAATTGCCACGATAGCATATATACCTCTACTCATTACCACAGCCGGCAGCCGTCCATGGCAGCGACGTCACCTTTTATTCATTCTGTTTCTAGTGTCGGCAACTTCCTGGAGTTTTATTACTTTCCTTCTTCGCAGTGACTGGTATCCAGGAACAGGTTCCGCTCTTTTCAAGATAAGTGTCATCCTCTTTTGCGTAACGGTAGTGCAATTTCACTGCTTTGCATCCTCTTTTTACCCGCAGGGTCAAAGACGCTGGTTAACTTTTGCTTATGTCTCTTTGATTCCGATATGCATTCTTGTTGCACTGGGGTACGTGACAGGTAGGGTCTACGTTGAAAGTGGATACGTTCGTAGTTCATATCGCCTAGGAATCGTGTTAGTAGCCTTGCCACTGCTGGTGTTGGCGGTCCGGAATCTTTTTGTATTTGGGAAAATGCTCAAGAATACGAATAATCCAGTGTTACATAACCAGCTTCTGACCTTGACACTGTGTATCTCTATTTTACTTGTGTTTACGATATTAAGTATTCCTTCCTGGGCCAAAGAATTCCCCATAGCTCACTACGGCAACCTTCTCAACGCCTTTATTTTGAGCTACGCCGTCATCAGGCACCAGCTGGTGGATATTAAGATTGTAATACGGCGTGGCACGGCCTGGTTCAGCCTCGGCATCGTGGGTGCTTTAAGCTTTTGGCTGGTATTTATCTTTTTGCACAGCATCTTTAAATTTCAACTGGACATGGCCGCCTCGCTGATAGCTACGATTCTGGCGATTGGCTCGGCCATATTTATCTATAAATTAAAAGGACAACTGTTTGAGCTCATGAACCGCGCTTTCCAGGGCTCAAGTTACGATTATCATCAGAGACTTAACGATTTTACCGGCAAAATACACAATATATTCAGTCTGAAAGAGCAGGGCGGCGAATTACTGGGATTGCTCACCAAAGCCATTAATGTTAAACAGGCCAGCCTGCTTTTCCCCGAGACCGGCAGCGGGGATTATACCACCCAGTTCGTAGAACCTAAAGATAAAGAAGGCCGTCTCGCTAATTTAAGATTGAGGGCGGGCAATCCGGTTATAAGGTATATGGAAAGGGAAAGAAAGACTCTAACCAGAGAAAATCTCACCATTCTTCCCGCTTTCCTCGGTTTGTGGCCGAGAGAAAAGGAGGATATCGAATCGAAAGAGATATCGATGTTCGTGCCGCTGATAAGCCGCGACCGTTTGATTGCCATACTGGTGCTGGGGAACAAGCACGCTGGCAGGTTTTCACTTGAGGACCTGGGAATTGTCGAAGACGTTACCAGCCGGGTAGCTGTCAGCATCGAAAAAGAATACCTCCGTGAGCAACTCCGGGAGCGTGAAGAGGAGCTATCGGTAATCAATAATTCCAGCTTTATATTATCCTCCAGCCTGGATATTCAGGAGATATTCGGGAGCTTCATCGAAGAATTAAAAAAGGTAATCGATATCGAATGGGCCGCGATTGTTCTCCTTGATGAAAATGACCTTTGTTGTGTGGCATTGTCTTCGGCAGAAGGTTCGGCTTACCAGGTGGGTGAGAGGATTCCTCTGGAAGAATCCGGCACGGGCTGGGTAATCAACCAGAAGAAAGTGTTCGTGGAATCAGACCTTTCCCAGGGCCGCTATTTCAAGACGGGTGAGAACTTTTACCAGCGCGGCTTGCATACCGTCGTCTACCTCCCTCTCATAGCCAAGGGAGCAGCCATCGGCAGCCTTATCATCACCAGTAAAAGAGCGAATGCCTATAACCAGCGGCATATCAAGCTGCTGGAACAGCTTACCTCCCAGATTGCGATGCCGCTGGAGAACACTTTGCTTTACGCGAAAGCCGAAAAGAAGGCACGCATTGATGAACTCACCAGCCTGCTTAACCGCCGGTCGCTGGACGAGATGATTGATAACGAAATAAGCCGTCATTCCCGGTACGGGGGCGTTTTCTCTTTAGCCATTCTCGACCTTGACTCTTTCAAAGTCTATAACGATACCTTCGGCCATCCAGCGGGTGATAAGCTGTTGAGGCAGGTCGGGACTGTCATCAAGAGCGCTATCAGGACCGCTGACCGCGCTTTCCGGTACGGTGGAGACGAGTTTGCGATACTGCTACCGCAGACGACCATCGACGCCGGCCTCCAGGTGACCGAACGGGTACGCCGGACAATTGCTGAAGAAACCAGCTCCAGCGATATTCCCGTGACGATTAGTATCGGGCTGGCAAGCTGGCCTGATGACGGCATCAGCCATACGGATATTATCGCCGCGGCAGACGTCACGCTATATCGCGCTAAACGGAGCGGCGGCAACCAGAGCTGCCAGGCCTCCGGCGCGCTGGTCAATTTACAGATGAGCGGGGCGGCCACGGATATTGACAACAGTATTGACATTAAAATACTCGAAGTTATCCGCGCCTTGGCGGAAACCGTGGACGCCAGGAGCTATTATACTTTTAATCATTCCAAGAGAGTGACCGATTACGCCCTGGCCCTGGGCAAAGCGCTCAAACTGGATTCAACGGAAATGTGCCGTCTTGAGGCTTGCGCTTTACTGCATGATATCGGAAAAATCGGTATCAGCGACCTGATAATTAATAAATCGTCCGAACTGACGGCGGAGGAATGGGAACTGATTAAATCCCACCCGAAACTGGGGTCGGAAATCGCCGGGAGGATTCCCCAGTTGTCCTGCTGTGTTAACGGAATACTCCATCACCATGAAAGATACGACGGCACCGGCTATCCCGAAACCTTAAAAGGCGATAAAATACCATTGGAAGCCCGTATTCTGGCCATCGCCGATGCGTATGTGGCGATGACTTCAGAGCGTTCTTACTCCGGCACGATGAACCATAAACACGCTATCGAGGAGCTGCAAAAAGGAGTCGGTGCCCAGTTCGACCCGTATCTTGTTGAGCAGTTCATTACGATAGATAAAATAGGTTTTCAGGACGATAGTAATAAGGCGAGGAGGTGAAAACAGTCGCAGCCTAATTTTTAAAGACTGTGATTGTGAACGACGATGATTAACAACAGTAAGAACAACAAAATACAGGTTTTCGTCATCAGCCAGCAATCGTTATTCCTGCAGGCGGTGGAGCAAACATTATCGGACACGGAAGATATACTCATCGTTGGCACAACTCCAATAAATGACGATGTCCTCAAAGCCATCGATAACCTCCCGCCGGATGTCGCTTTACTGGACCTTGACGGCCAAGCAGAGAACGGCCTGGAACTCGCCCGTAAAATAAGACAGCGCTCGCCCAATATCGGCGTGATGCTCCTTACCTCTAATCCCGAGGATAACCAGCTTTTCCTGGCGCTCAAAGCGCAGGCGTCGGCCTATATGAGCAAGGAAGTCACCGGCCAGCAGCTCACGGAAACAGTCAGGCGCGTGGCCAAAGGCGAGCACCCCATCAACGAGGCGCTTACCGCGCGCCCCAAGGTAGCCGAACATGTTTTACAGCAGTTCCAGGAGCTCTCCTCCCGTAGCGAAGCTGAAGCGTTTATCTCTCCCCTGACGCCGAGAGAAATTGAAATCCTGCAGTACATCGGGCAGGGGTACCTCAATAAACAGATTGCCGCCGAGCTGGGAATCAGCGAGCAGACGATTAAGAACCACGTTACCTCTATCCTGCGTAAGCTTAACGCCAACGCCCGCACGGAGGCTGTGGTGGTGGCCATCAAGCAGGGCCTCATCAAGATTACCTAGAGACCATTTTTTCACCGTCATTCCCGCAAGCGGAAATCCAGCGGCGGGGAAGTGACCCGCTTTGAAATCCTCTGTCTTCCTGTGCGATAATTCATAAATGTCCGAACTGGGTTTCACTGCAATCCTCATGACGGCCATCGGTCTTTCGGCGGACTGTTTCGCCGTCGCGGTAAGCATCAGCATTTCCGAGCGGGCACTGTCTTTCCGCAGGCTATTCCGTTTCCCGCTTTCGTTCGGGCTTTTCCAGGCGGTTATGCTGGCGCTCGGATGGCTGGGCGGGCGTACCATAGTAGGTTTTATTTCTTCCTATGACCACTGGATAGCTTTCGGACTGCTGGTATTTATCGGCGGGAGAATGGTCTGGGAATCATTCCACGAGAAAGAAGAACGCACCGATCGGGATATTACCCGGTGGTTTACGCTACTGGCGCTATCCGTGGCGACGAGCATAGATGCCCTGGCGGCGGGATTGAGCTATGCCTTCCTGAACGTGGGTATTTTTATTGCCGCTGTTACTACCGGGCTGACGACCTTTTTTATCACCATCCTCGGTCACTTTATCGGGAAAAGGGTGGGGGCGCTGGTAGAAAGATGGGCGGATATTGCCGGCGGTATTATCCTGATACTCATCGGCGTGCGGATACTGTTGCAGCACCTCTTATAAATAAAACCTGCGGAATAGTAGGCATGACTATGCGCGGACCTCTTTGCTCGCGATATCGGCTATGCTAGAATATTTCTGGGAGCAGGGCATTGGTCAGCAGTTTGGTACAGGAACAACTTAAACGCATGCCGCACCTTCCCGGCGTTTATCTCATGCGGGATGCCGGCAAGGCCATACTCTACGTAGGCAAGGCCAACGACCTCCATAACCGCGTCAGGTCTTACTTCGTTGCCTCACCGCAGCTGCCGGAAAAGACCGCGCGTTTGGTGGCGGAGATTGCCGATATCGACTTCTTTATCGCTACTTCTGAAGAAGAAGCCCTCATCCTGGAAAACAACCTCATCAAGCAGTACCATCCCCGCTTCAACGTCCGCCTCAAGGACGATAAGACTTTCCCTTACCTAAAAATAAACCTCGCCGAAGAATGGCCTACTATCTACATCACCCGGCGCATGGAGCAGGATGGTGGACGGTATTTCGGGCCGTTCGCCAGCCCGAAGTCGGTAAAAAGGACATTGCGGCTTCTCCAGCGCCTTTTCCCGATACGCATTTGCACCAAGGTCATCAACGGCAAGGCCAAACATCCCTGCCTGGAATACCACCTGGGTCGCTGCCTCGGCCCCTGCGCCGGGGCCGTGAGCCGCAAGGAATACGCCCTGGCCATTAAAGAGGTGATTCTTTTCCTGGAAGGGAAGCAGGACAGGGTCGTCAGGGAGTTTAAAGCGCAGATGGACCGGGCCGCCGAAGCCATGGAATACGAGAAAGCGGCCCTGTTACGCGACCGCCTGCAGGCCATCCATGACGTCATCGAGGGAGAAAAGATTGCGGCCGTGATCAGGGGAGAAGAGGATGTCATCGCTTTCGTCCAGGAAGGCGACCAGGCCTACGTCCAGATTCTTTTCATCCGCGGCAGCAAGCTGACCGGCCGGGAGGGATTCCTCCTCCAGGGCACGCGCCAGGAAGAGCCTATCCAGATAATGACCAGCTTCGTGAAGCAGTACTACTCATCATCGCCGCAGATACCGCCCTTACTCCTGCTCCAGCACCCGGTCGAAGATAAGCTCATCATCCGGGAATGGCTGAAGGGTAAACGGGGCGGCAGGGTAGCTATACTGGTGCCGCGGCGGGGCGCCAGGAAGCAGCTCATCGACATCGCCGCGGAAAACGCGCGGCAGGGACTGGAGCAGCTCAAGCTGAAAGAGCTGACGGCGGGCAAATCGGTGGATGCCGCCCTGGACGAGATTGAAAAAGAGCTCGATTTAAAAAGCCCGCCGGAACGCATGGAGGCTTACGATATCTCCAATATCCAGGGAAGCTCGGCGGTAGGCAGCCTGGTCGTCTTCGAAAAAGGCAGGCCGAAACCGGCGCATTACCGCCGTTTTAAAATCAAGACCATAGAAGGCGCCAACGATTACGCCATGCTCCAGGAAGTCCTCCGGAGACGCTTCAAGCGCAGCTCCGAGAATGGAGACAAAACATCTGATACCTGGGCAATATTGCCCGACCTCATTCTAATCGATGGTGGCAAGGGGCAGCTTAACGCCGCGCTGGCCATATTGCGGGAAACAGGCCGGGAAGTCCCGCTGGCCAGCCTTGCCAAGGAGAACGAGGAGATTTTTCTGCCGGGGCGTAAAGACCCGGTCGTCCTGCCCCGCACTTCCCCCGGCCTCCAGCTTTTACAGCGCTTGCGGGACGAGGCGCATCGCTTCGCCGTGGGATATTTCACCACGGTGCACCGCCGGAAAACATTCGCTTCTGTGCTGGACAGCGTCCCGGGAATCGGGCCGCGGCGCAAAAGCGCCCTTCTCCGGCATTTCGGCTCCGTCCAGAGAATCCGGGAGGCTTCCACGGAAGAGCTGGCCGCCGCGACGGGCATGAACCTCGAGCAGGCCGCCAGGATAAAGGAGTATTTGTAGCCATGCCGGCCAATTTAACGCCGCAATATCTTGAAGCCGAAAGAAATTTCCGCAACGCCAAATCCACCGAGGAAAAGATTGCCTGCCTCGAGGAAATGCTGGCGGTCATGCCCAAGCACAAAGGGACAGACCACCTCCGGGCCGAGCTCCGAACAAAGATAGCCAAGCTGACGGACTCGCTGGGTAAGAAAGCGGCTACGGCGCATATGTCCATGAAGATTGAAAAGGCCGGCGCCGCCCAGGTAGCGGTCATCGGCCCGCCCAACACGGGAAAATCGCAAATCGTGGCCAGCATCACCAGCGCCAGGCCTGTGGTAGCGGCCTACCCCTACACCACACAGACCGCGATGCCGGGGATGATGACTTTCGAGAACATCCAGCTCCAGCTTATTGATACGCCGCCCATCGGCGAGCAGCCGCCGGAGTGGTGGCTATTGAATATCATCCGGCGCGCGGACATCCTGATGATTGTGGTGAGCCTCGCCGGGGATGCAGTAACCCCGGCTGATGCGATTGTGAAACTGCTTAAAGAGAAAAGGATAGGGCTCGGCCCGGCGCAGGCTGACGCAGACGATGAAAACTCGCCGGTGACCTACAAAAAAACGCTTATCGTGGGCAACATGGCCGACCTGGACGAAGGCGGCAGGAACTATCAGGCTTTACAGAGTCGTTTTGAAGGCCAATTGCCTACTGTCGCGATATCTGCCATAAGCGGCAGTCTGGACGAGCTCAAGCGCAAGCTGTTCGAGATACTCGATGTCATACGCGTTTATACCAAGACCCCGGGCGGCAAGCCGGACATGACCGACCCCATCGTGCTGGAGAAGGGCAGCACCCTGGAAATGGCAGCCACTTCGATACACAAGTCCTTCGCCCAGAGGATGAAGTTTGCACGTATCTGGGGCTCCGGCAAGCACGACGGCGTCATGGTCAGCCGCGACCATGTTCTGGAGGACGGGGACATCATCGAGTTGCACGTGTAACGGCTACTGTCTACTTCTCGATAAAAGCGCGGATGGCCCGCGCGTTCTCCAGCGCGTAGCCGGCGAAATCGTTATTGAAGTAGATATACACCGAGGCCACTTTTCCAACCAGTCCCTGTATTTTCTCTGCCCAGTCAGCCATCTCATCGTCGGTATAGCGGCTGGAATAAAGTCCCTGACGGCCGTGAAAGCGGACGTAAATAAAATCAGTGGTGGCGAGCAGGGGAGCGGTCAGTGAAGGCATATCAAAGACACAAAAGCCGGCGCGATAGCGGCGCAACAGGTTGAAAACATCTTTCGCGAACCAGGACTCATGCCTGAATTCCAGGACATGCTTTAAATCACCGGGCAGCCCGGCCAGGAATATCGCCAGTTTTTCATCGTCACGGCGCATACCGGGCGGCAGCTGGTACAATAGAGGCCCCAGTTTTTCTTTTAACAGGCGCGCCCTTGACATAAAGTTGCCTACCGCGTCGGCGCAATCCTTGAGCCGTTTGACGTGGGTTATGAAGCGGCTGACTTTGACGGAAAAGACAAAATCGGGCGGTGAAGTATGATACCAGTTTTTAAAAGCGTCCTTCGAGGGGAGCCGGTAAAAGCTGTTGTTCAGCTCCAGCGTATTGAAGTGGCTGGCGTAAAACTCCAGCCAGCGGCGTTTGGGCAACTTTTCAGGATAGAAAATGCCGCGCCAGTCGTCATAGTGCCAGCCGGACGTGCCGATAAGGTAATACGCCATAGCATCTCCCCGCGTTATTCTAACACCGGAATTGAACTCGTTCCAGCCCTTGACCGCTCAAAGCTACATCGGATATATTGGAAATAACTAATGCCGATTATAAAGGAGATTTTTAAAGACGATGAAAACCGCCGTTCAGATTGACTTCGATGGCACGGTCACAATGGAGGACGTTAGCTTTCTCCTGCTGGATACGTACGTGGGGAACGAATGGCGGGAATACCTTAAGGAGTATACATCAGGGAAAATACCGGTGGGGACCTTCAATAAAAAAGTCTTCGGCATGATGAAGGCCGATAGGAAAACCATGACCGACCTGGTATTGACCAGTGAGCGCGTGAAAATACGCCCCGGCTTCCGCGAGCTCCTTGAATTTTGTGCTGGGAAGGGCTATAAAATCGTTATCGTCAGCAACGGGCTGCTTTTTTATATCCAGGCTATTTTGAAAAAGCTGGGTGTTGAGCGTATTAAGGGGCTGGAAATCTACGCGGCGAAAAATGACTTTTTCCCCGGCGGCGTGAAGGTCGCCTATATCGGGCCGGACGGGAAAGAGCTGGAGGCCGGATTTAAAGAAGCATATACCGAAATGCTGGTAAAAAAAGGCTACCGCGTAATCTATAT
>JBEKDL010000054.1:0-18444 GCA_050014355.1 Dehalococcoidales bacterium
GCCGCCGCGGCTGCATCATACCGGGTGCCGCGGTAGGTCTTCCTGACCCCCTGGATAAGCTCCCGGGCGTTTATGGTCGAAAGGCGCTCGTCCCGATATTCGATGGGAACCTGGATATAGCGGCCCAGCGCCGTGACGAAGGTATCAGTCTTTTCCGCCTGATTGCCCCGGCTGCCGTCCATATTCAGCGGCAGGCCGGCGATAACTTTAACGACTTCTTTTTCCCGGATGATATCAACGAGCTTTGCAATGGCCGCCGGTTCATCGGCGCGGCTGATAATGGTCAACGGGCTGGCCAGGATACCGAGGGGGTCGCTTAAAGCCACCCCGATGCGGCTGTCCCCGATATCAAGACCCATGATGCGTGCGATGCCAACCACCTACTTAATCAGGCTTTTCACCAGGCGCAGGGCTTCATCCAGCTTGCTTTTGTCCCGACCGCCTGCTTGGGCGAAGTCCACCCTACCACCACCACGACCATTAGTCACTTTAGATATATCATTTATTATATCCTTGGCGCTATATCCCTTTTCCTGTAAATCAGATGTAATGGATGCAACAAACACAGCACCATCCTCTTTAAGTGCACCTAGAATTATTATTCCACTCTTTAGTTTGTCTTTAATAAAATCAGCCATTTCCCGCATAACCTGCATATTTGACGATGACACCCTAGCCGAAAGCACGTTTATACCGTTGATTACCTCTACTTTGTCCAGCAATGATTTGGCTTCACCTTTAGTGATTTCCCTCTCAAGAGACTTTGCCAGTTTACTCTCCCTATCCATCTTTGATAACAGGTCAGCCAGCTTACTCCCAACTTCTTCCGGTGAAACTTCTAAGGATTGTGCAAGGCTCTCTAGGCTGGAGAGACGCTTGTCAATGAACGCCTCGGCGCCGCGCCCTGTGACAGCCTCGATACGTCGCAGCCCCGCGCCGATGCTGCCCTCGCTAATAATCTGAAAATACCCGATTTCACCGGTCGAGGAAATATGTGTACCGCCGCAAAGCTCGGCGCTGACCGCCGGCGCGCCGATGCGCATTACCCGCACGATATCCCCGTACTTTTCATCGAAAAGCGCCGTGGCGCCCGACTCGACGGCTTTTTTATAGGCCGTCTCTTCAGCGGCCACTTTCAGGTTCTGCCGTATCCTCTCATTAACAATGCGCTGCACCGACTTTATCTCGCCCGGCGTCATGGCTGCCAGGTGCGAAAAGTCGAACCTCAAGCGCTCCGGGGATACCAGCGAGCCCCTTTGCTGGATATGCCCGCCGAGCACCTGCCGTAGCGCCGCCTGTAAAAGGTGTGTTGCGGTGTGATTGCGCGCGATGTCCAGCCGGCGCTCCATGTCCACCATCGCCTGCACTTCTTCACCGCTCGCCAGCGTGCCCGCAGTGACCTCGCCCTGGTGGAGGACAACTTCCGGCGTGATGCGTACGGTATCGGTAACCGTAAATTTCCCTTTAGCGCCGTTGATTTCACCCGTATCGCCCACCTGGCCGCCCATCTCGGCATAGAAGGGGGTAGTATCGAGAATAACACCGGCTTTTTGCCCCACCCCTATTTTCTCCGCCTCCACGCCATCGACCAGCAGTTTGACGATTTTTGACTTTTGCTCAAAGCAGGTATAGCCGGTAAATTCTGTGGCTTTAATGTTCAGCTTCGCCAGACCGGCGCCGCTGCCGGCGGCGGTATCGAACTTGTGCGATGCCCGCGCCCGCTCGCGTTGCTTTTCCATTTCTTTATCGAAGGCAGCCATATCCACCGTGAAACCCGATTTTTTTACGATTTCCTTCGTCAGCTCGATGGGGAAGCCGTAGGTATCGTAAAGCTTGAAGGCGTCGATACCAGAGATTTGCCCGGCCTTTTTCCCCGCTTTTTTCGACAATATTTCGTCGATAATGGCCAACCCGGTGTTCAGCGTTTCCTCGAACCTGCTCTCTTCCATCTCAATCACCTTGACGATAAAGTCCTGCCGCTGTTTCAGTTCAGGATAGACATGGCCCATTTTCTTTATCGCGGTTTTAGCTATTTCCGCGAGGAACGGTTTGTCCAGTCCCAGCCTCCGCCCGAAAAGCGCCCCCCGCCTCAAGAGCCGCCGCAACACGTAGCCTCTCCCTTCGTTATCCGGCAAAACGCCGTCGGCGATAAGGAACGCCAGGGCGCGGCCGTGCTCGGCTACCACCCGCATAGCGTTATCATCGTTTTTATCAAAGCCGTATTTCTTGCCTGTCAGCGCCGCTACTCTATCCAGCAGGGTCGCGAAGACATCGGTTTCATAAACCGAATCCTCACCTGCTATGACCATGACGATTCTCTCTAAGCCCATACCGGTATCGATATTCGGCTTCGGCAGCGGTGCGCGGTGGCCCTTTTCATCCTGGTCATACTGGGTAAAGACGAGGTTCCATATCTCTTTAAAGCGCCCGCACTCGCAGTTAGGCTGGCAGTCGGCCCTACCGCAGCCATTCTCTAACCCGAAGTCATAGTGGATTTCGCTGCAGGGGCCGCAGGGACCGGAATTCCCGGCCGGGCCCCAGAAGTTGTCGTTTTCCCCGCATCTGACGATTTTTTCGGCCGGGACGCCTACTTCACGCCAGTATTTAAAGGCTTCTTCATCGTCCAGATATATCGTTATCCATAGCTTTTCGGGGGAAATTTCCATACGCTCGGTAAAGAACTCCCACGCCCAGGCAATCGCTTCTTTTTTGAAGTAATCGCCGACGCTGAAGTTACCCAGCATCTCAAAGAAAGTCAGATGGCGGTCATCACCCACCGACTCTATATCCGTCGTGCGGAAGCATTTCTGGCAGGAGGCCAGGCGGCGGCTGGGCGGCTCCGCCTCGCCGAGGAAATAGGGCTTTATCTGCACCATGCCTGCGGTGGTGAGGAGCAGGGTGGGGTCGTCTTTAGGGATAAGCGAAGAGCCGGGGATGACTTTATGCCCTTTCTCCTCGAAAAACTTCAGGAAGGCTGTACGTATTTCGTCGCTATTCACAAAATTACTCCAACAAAGAAGGTGGATTATTACCTATGATTTTAAGTTTACAGGGAGGTTGATGTCAATGAGGAGCAATAATACCCAATTTAATTATGCGTCGTTGCGAGCGTAGCGAAGCAATCCGTCTTTAACGATGGGACAATATCACGGGTTGCTCCGGGCTTTGCCCTCATAATGACAGTTCTTTAATTACAGCAGTCCCTTCAGGTATTTTTTCAGCTCCGGGCCGAAATCGTCGCGCTTTAAAGCGAGTTCTATGTTCGCCTTGAGCCAGCCCAGCGGGGTGCCGGTGTCATAACGTACGCCCTCAAGCTCACAGGCGTAGAGCTTCTGCTGCTTGAGCAACAGCTGGAGAGCGTCGGTCAGCTGGACCTCATTTCCTCTATCGGGAGGGGTTTTTTCCAGCACATCGAAAATCCGCGATGGCAGTATGTACCTGCCCACGATGCCCAGTCGTGAGGGCGCCCGGGACGGTTCCGGCTTTTCGACCAGGCCGACAATTTCATACAGACGCGCGGAAACAGGGCGGGGCTCGATAATACCATACTTGCAGGTGTCTTCTCTATCGACCTCTTCCACGGCAATCACGCCCGCGCGATATTCTTGATAAATCTCCATCATGCGCTTGAGAGGCGCCGCTTCGCCCAGGATTATATCGTCGGGAAGAATCACGGCAAAAGGCTCATCGCCGACGATATTTCTCGCCGTATAAATGGCATTCCCCAGCCCGAGCTGGTCTTTCTGGCGGACATAGCAGATATTCACCATGCCGGAAATTTCTTTCATCTGTTTCAGCAAGGCAGTTTCTCCCTTGCGCTCGAGGAAATATTCCAGCTCGAAGGCGCTATCGAAATAGTCCTCGATAGCGCGCTTGCCCATCGCCGTCACCATGATAACCTGCTCGATGCCGGCCTGAATCGCCTCCTCCACCGCGTACTGAATCAGCGGCCGGTCTACCAGCGGCAGCATTTCTTTAGGCTGCGAGCGCGTTACGGGCAGAAACCGCGTGCCCCAGCCCGCCGCGGTAATCACCGCTTTACGTATTTTCACGGCGCCCTCCCCGAATTTTTTCCCGGGCAAAAACCGCCGCGCCATAGACCCCAGCCTCATTGCCAAGTTGCGCAGTAACAATACGGACAGCGTGCGACGATATGGAGAAGGCACGTTCCGCGACCATGCATTTACCCGGCCCGGTAAGCAGGTCTCCCAGCCCGGCCATCCCTCCACCCAGGATAACCATCTCCGGATTGAAGATATTGACGATATTTACCAGGCCGACGCCCAGATAGTATGCCGCCCGCGCGATAACTTCCTTAGCCAGGGAATCGCCGCTGCGGGCGGCCGCGCCGACCATTTCGGCCGTAATATTTTCTATCTTGCCCCCTGCCATTCCCTCAAGCGCTGATTTCCCGCCCTGATTAATGCGTTTTATCGCTTCCCGGGCAATAGCCGTGCCGGAAGCGAGCATTTCCAGGCATCCCCGGTTGCCGCAGCCGCATTCCGGCCCGCTGTCTTCGACAGTCATGTGGCCGAGTTCTCCGGCGGCGCCCACCGCGCCGAGGTAAAGACTGCCATCGGCGATGATGCCCCCGCCGATGCCGGTGCCCAGCGTAAGCAGAACAAGGTCTTTGACACCCTTTCCCGCACCAAAGCGGTGTTCACCTAAAGCGGCAGCGCTGGCATCGTTGACCAGATATATTTTAACGCCGAACCTTTCCCGTAAAATATCCGCCAGCGGAATGTCTTTCCACCCGGGCATGTTAGGCGAAGGTGTGACCACCACCCCCTGCCCGGTGTCGATACCCCCGGCGCAGGCGATTCCGATTCCACCCAGCCCGGAGGGCTTGATATTGTTTTGTCTACACAGGCCGTCGATAGCTGAAACCAGGCGCTCGATGATTGGACTAACGCCTTCCTCCACCAGCGTGGGCCGGGTATCTTTTGCCAGCATTTTACCGCCGGCAGAAAAAAGCGCGGCTAAAATCTTTGTCCCGCCGATATCTGCGGCAATGACCGGGGCGCTATCTGACTTTTTCTGCATGCTATTAATTTATCTTGCCAGAAACTCCAGTACGAGTTTATTGAACTCATCGGGGTGCTCCAGCTGCGGCATATGGCCACAGCGGTCGAAAAGCTGGAGCTTAGCGCCGGGGATGGTTTTTACCGCTATTTGCGCATGGGCCACCGGTATGATGCGGTCTTGCTGCCCCCAGACAACCAGAGTCGGTACGGCCAGCTTTGCCGCGCTTTCAAGCAGGGGGCGGGTCAAACTGGCGCGCTGCCCCCGGAAGCCGATTCCGGCGCGCAGGGTGGCCAGAAGGGCCTTGTTGGCACCGGGCAGAATCGCCAGCTGGTAAGTCTGCTCCACCAGCTCATCCGTGACCAGCGAAGGGTCGAAAACGATTTTCCGCCAGAGGCCGGCGGTGCTTTTCTTGCTGGTCTTCGATAGTAGTTCGCCGATGATGGGAATCGATACCACTTTAAAGTCGACGATTACCGCGCTGCCCATGCCGGCGTTGTCTACAAGTACGAGCTTATTCACTTTTTGGGGGAAATTTACGGCGAACTGTAAGACAAGTCCGCCTCCCAGCGAATTCCCCACGAGACTCGCCTTTTCGATATGCATGATTTCCATGAAATCACCGATAAACCGCACCAGTTCGTTCAGGTCACTTAAAAGGGGGTTTTTATCCGAACGCCCGAACCCCTTCAAATCGGGGACGAAAACTCGGCAACGCTCTGCCAGGGGTCCGATGTTTTTTACCCAGTTCTCTATCGAGCCCCCCAGGCCATGGACGAGAACTACGGCCGTTCCCTTATCTCCAGCCATCCAGTAGCGGGTGTTGATGTTACCGACTTTAATATAGCGCTCCTCCGGCGTTTGCATTGATATCATCACCTCCGAAGTATTTACCTCTGATTCCTTAAGTTGGAACTGCGCCCTTTTGCCCCAGCTCCGCCACCAGGATATCCAGGGCGATTTCACCCTCCATTTTTCCCGTTTTTATCGCCATATCGGCTTCTAAAAGTTTGTGAAAGACTTCCTTCAATCTGTCGAGGGAATATTTATCAGCCTGCTCCCAGGCTTTACGCAAAAGAAAGTCGGAATTCAGGCCAAGCTTGCTCTGGATTTCGCCCCGGGTCTTTCCCCTGCCTCTCATTTCCTTAACCTGGAAGATGATTCTCACTGGAAGATGATTCTCACCTGCCTGTCCAGCATGGTGAGCAGCTGGGCCGGCGCGTTCCCCTGCTTGAAAAGCTGCTGTAAAAGGCCCTGCGCTGCTCCCACCCTGAACTCCAGGATAGCATCCACCATGGCAAAGACGTTAGCCTCCTGCGCGTAGCTGACCACCGCTTTCACGTCTGCTTCCTCGATGCGCCGCCCGCCAGCGTACTGGGCCAGTTTATCGACTTCTCCGGCCATCGTCCACAGGTCGTTGCCTACGAATCTCACCAGCAAAGCTATAGCCTGCGGCGTGATGCCGCCGCCCGCTCCAGCCACCCGCCGTTGCACCCACTGGCTCAATTGAGTCCCTTTCAGTAGCGGGAAGTTCATTACTTTGGTCGACGAAGAAAGCTCCAGCAGCAGCGGATTACGCTGATTTACATCGCCGCCTGTTATCACGAGCTCCGTAAAGGGAGGCAGCCTTTTTATGGCATCGGCGAATAATTTGTGTTCTTCCGTTTGGTCGGCCTGGCGCGGCGCTTTCTTTTTCGCCGCCCGGCCGGCAGGCTCGAAGCGCCCCAGCAGTCCTTCGACAATCACGAGGCGCTTTTCAGCCAGGAAAGGCACCGTCTCGCAGGCATTTGATAACTGGTCCCTGGTTGCCTGCCGACCATCGAGGATGGTGGTGTTGGTCATCAGCGCGGTAGCATCGCCGATGCTCTTCTTTATTTCCCCGAGCGCCTGGCGGATGGAAAAATCATCTTCGCCCACGAGTACGTGCAGCAATCAGTGTCTCCCCGGTTTACCAGCGGTAATTTTAGCGATGTCATTATATCATATTTACCATGACAAGGTTGACAAAACCCTCGCTTTAAGGAATAATCGCAAAGGAAACTTATAACAAACCTACTGTCGAAATCGAGAGGTGAACTGCCATGCCAGAAGAGCAACAGGATGTAACACTAATCGAAGAGCTTAAAAAACTTTCGAACATCGCCACGGACTTGCAGATGTCCAGCAAAATGAGGGTTCAGGCTGTCAACACGCTGGGAGACATGGGTTCCCATGAATCGCTGCTGGTATTGCTGAACCTGGTTGCCAACGACCGGCTGAACATCGACGAAAGAGACCTCGCCCTGAAAAGAGCCCGCGACATAGTTAAGAAAGGGCGCTAGCTGCCTCACCTGGCCGGCAAACGATACTCCTATGAGCACCAACATCGGCATCATCGGCCTGCCCCGCAGCGGCAAGACGACCGTCTTTAACGCTTTAACCGGCGGCAAGGCGGATACCGCCTCTCGTTCGACGGATGGTCTGGCACCCCACGTCGGCGTCGCCAAAGTCCCCGAACCCCGCCTCATGATACTGGAAAAGATAATAGGCGCGCCCAGGGTTGTCTATGCCGAAGCCAAATACATGGATATAGGGGCCTCCGTGAAGTCGCTGGCGGAGGACAAGGGGCTGGGAGGCCGGCTGCTCAACCAGCTTAGCACCATGGACACCATGGTCTGCGTCGCCCGCGCTTTCAAGGACGATAGCCTCCCCCACCCCGATGGCAGCCTGGATGTTAAAAGGGACATCGGCACGCTCAATCTTGAGCTTGTCTTTTCCGACCTGGCCATCATGGAGAGAAGGCTGCAAAGACTAGAAGAAACCTTAAAAGGCGCCAAACAGCCGGAGCGCCAGGCCGCGATGCAGGAAAAAGAAATCCTTTTACACCTCAAGGCCAGCCTGGAAAACGATAAGCCAATCCGTGAGCTGCCGCTGGAACCGGCCGCCTCCAGGATTGTGAACAGCTACCAGTTTCTTACCGCCAAGCCGCTCCTCATCGTTGTAAACATCGGCGAAGACCAGCTGCCCCAGACCGCGGCTATAGAGAAGGAGCTAAACGCGCTTTTCAACGGCCAGAGCTGCCGGGTCATTACGCTCTGCGGCAAGCTGGAGATGGAGATTGCGCAGCTCGAAGAAAGCGCCGCCAAGGAGATCCGCGCCGTTTACGGCATCACCGAGCCGGGCGCCGAGCGCGTAATTAAGATGTCCTACGAGCTTTCAGACCTGATAACTTTCTTTACCGCCGGCCCGAACGAGGTCAGGGCATGGCCGCTGAAAAGAGATACCACCGCCCTGAAAGCTGCGGGTAAAATACATTCGGACATGGAGAAAGGGTTTATCCGCGCGGAAAATATCGCCCTGGACGACCTTATCAAATGCGGCAGCATCGCCGAGGCGCGGAAAAAAGGCCTGCTGCGCCTGGAAGGCAAGGAGTATATCGTCAAGGACGGCGACGTGATTACTTTTCTCTTTAATGTTTAGTATCGGCGCCATCCGCCCGGCGCACGGACAGCTTCAGACCATTCTGGCTTACCACCACAACTTCCTCCCCTGTTTCGATTTTCCCCCCTTCGGCGGTCGCGTGCCAGAGCTCGCCTTTGATTTTCACCAGGCCGTCCGGGTTAAGCGGGCCAGCCGCAATGCCCGTTACGCCGACCATCGAAGTCAATCCGATTTGCGCCTGTTTTTTTAGAACATTCGTGGTAAAGATAAAAAGCCACGTACCGAATGCCGCCCAGACCATCATCAACGCGACTAAAATTTGCCAGGGCCATTCAATCCCGAAATCAGGCAGCACCCTTGTCCAGATAGCCCAGACAGCTACTTCCTCCAGGCCGGTGCTGATAATTGCCAGTATCAGCCGGGTGCGTGTTAATCTTTTATTCATAATTATCTTGTATTATATATTATGTAACAGAGTCTTTCGAACTCTTTTAGCTTTGAAATATTATTTTTAAAATATTTTTTCTAAAATACTTGACAAGCTATTGACGATAATGTTATGATTTATATTTGTAATAATGCCCCAAGTGTTTTTATTTTGACTTCCCGAACGTAGATATCCATAATATTGCCACGTGTGTATGCGTGTCTTTGTTCTGAGTGAGAGCGCCTGCAAAACACAACTCAAATTGCGGCATTTATCTAAGGAGAAGAAATGGCTGTTAAACCACCGACCTATGCGTCCAAACCCAAAGCCCTCATCGCCAGGAAATCTTATGCCAGGCTGCCCAATATCCTGGATGTCCCTAACCTGATTAAAGTCCAGCTTGATTCCTTCCAGAGATTCCAGGAAGAAGGACTGAAACAGCTGCTCGAAGAAATTTCCCCCATCAGAGACCTGACGGGCAACCGGCTGGAGCTCACCTTCGCCGCTTACGAGTTCCGCGAGCCCCGCCCGGGCCACTCCGAGGCTGAATGCCACGAACGCGACCAGACCTTTTCCGCCCCCCTTTATGTCAAGGTCAGGTTGCTCGTTAAAGAGACCGGGGAAATCAAAGAGCAGGACCTTTTCTTCGGCGATATCCCGCTGATGACCGCCAAAGGCACTTTCATCACCAGCGGCGCGGAAAGAGTTGTGGTCAGCCAGCTTTTACGCTCGCCCGGCGTTTATTTCACCGGCGAAGAAGACCCCGTTTCCGGCCGCCGCCTGTGCGGAGCGAAACTAATCCCCACGCGCGGCGCCTGGCTGGAGTTCGAGACCAGCAACCGGAACGTCATCTCGGCTAAAATCGACGGCAAGCGCAAAATACCTATCACCACCCTCCTGCGCGCTATCGGCTATGGCGGCGACGAGGGGCTGCTTAAGCTTTTCAGTAAAGACGAGAAAGGCTCGGAATACCGCTTTATCGTTACGACCATGGAGCGCGAACCCCTGATAAGAGATGAAAAAGAGGCCCTCCTTGATATCTATAAAAAGCTGCATCCCGGCGAGCTCCCTTCCCTGGACAACGCCCGGAAGCTGATTAAAAACCTGTTCTTCGATGCCGCACGCTATGACCTGGGCACTGTCGGCCGCTATAAGCTGAACAAGCGCCTTGGCCTTAATGTCAGCCTCAAGGAGCGCACTCTTACCAAAGAAGATATCATCGAGATGATACGGCACATTATCCAGATAAACAATGGCCGCGACCATGTTGACGACATCGACCACCTCGGCAATCGCCGCGTGCGCACTGTCGGCGAGCTTGTCCAGACCCAGTTCCGCATCGGTTTTCTGCGCCTGGAGCAGGTCGTCCGGGAGCGTATGAGCATCATCGGTACCGAGGCGGTCACGCCAAGTGCCCTGGTCAATATACGCCCTATCGTTGCCGCCGTGAGGGAATTTTTCGGCGGTTCGCAGCTTTCGCAATTCATGGACCAGACCAACCCTCTGGCGGAGCTGACACATAAGCGGCGCCTTTCCGCCATGGGCCCGGGCGGTCTCTCCCGCGAGCGTGCCGGCTTCGAGGTGCGGGACGTCCACTTCTCCCATTACGGACGCATCTGTCCCATCGAGACACCGGAAGGACCGAACATCGGGCTTATCGGCTCACTCGCGACCTACAGCATCGTTAACGAGTACGGCTTCATCGAAACGCCCTATCGCAAGGTACTCAATGAGATTCGCAGCAAAGACGAGCATCTCGCCGGCAGGACGGTTACCGAAGACATCAAGGACGAAAAAGGCAAGACCCTGATAGCCGCCGGCGACGTCATTACGCCGCAGATAGCCGAAAAACTGGCCATACTGAAGTCGAAGAAGATAAAGGTAGTGCCTTTTGTCTCCAACGAAATTATCTATCTCCCGGCGGATGAAGAAGATAAATATACTATCGCCCAGGCCAACGCCCCGCTGGACGAGAACAACCAATTCAAAGAAAAACGCATCGAGGCGAGGCTGGCCGATGGCTACCTGCTGGAAGCGCCCGAAAAAATAGAGCTGATGGACGTTACCCCCAAGCAGGTGGTCAGCGTGGCCACGGCTTTAACGCCTTTCCTGGAGCACAACGATGCCAACCGCGCCCTGATGGGAGCGAACATGCAGCGGCAGGCGGTGCCCTTGCTCCGCCCGGAGGCCCCATTGGTAGCCACCGGCATGGAAATGGAGGCCGCCAGACATAGCCGGCAAATAGTCTATGCCGAGAAAGCCGGCGTGGTGACCGAAATTTCCGGCAGCATTGATGACAAGCTCAATACAAGGTATCATGTCGTAGTTACGCACGATGACGGCACGAAGAAAGAGTATCCCCTTCAAAAGTTCGTGCGCACCAACCAGGGCACCTGCATTAACCAGCGTCCCCTGGTCAGCCGGGGCGACAGCGTCGAAGCCGGGCAGGTGCTGGCCGATAGCTCCGCCACGGAGAACGGCGAACTGGCCCTGGGACAGAACGTGACCGTCGCTTTCATGAGCTGGGAAGGTTACAACTTCGAAGATGCCATCATCCTCTCCAGCCGCATGGTCGAAGAGGATATGTTCACCTCCATACACATCAACAAGCATGAGGTCGAGTCCCGCGATACCAAGCTGGGACCGGAAGAAATCACCCGGGACATCCCCAACGTCGGCGAGGAGAGCCTGCGCGAGCTGGATGAAAGCGGCATTATCCGCATCGGCGCCGAGGTCAGGCCGGATGACACGCTCGTGGGCAAAATCACCCCGAAGGGCGAAACGGAGCTGTCCGCTGAAGAAAAGCTCCTGCGCGCCATCTTCGGTGAAAAGGCCAGAGAGGTCAAGGACACCTCCCTGCGTGTCCCCCACGGCGAATGGGGCAAGGTAATCAACGTCAAGGTTTACAACCGCCAGAAGGAGCAAAAGGAGATTAAAAACGGGGGAGATGACCTGCCCGCCGGCGTCAATCAGTGGGTACAGGTCTGGATAGCCCAGAAGCGGCGGGTATCCGTCGGCGATAAACTGGCCGGGCGCCACGGCAATAAGGGCGTCATCTCTCTCATCGCCCCCAAGGAAGATATGCCCTTCCTGCCCGACGGCACACCCATCGATATCATCCTCGACCCCATCGGCGTGCCTTCGCGCATGAATATCGGCCAGGTATTAGAGACCCACCTGGGCTGGGCTGCCCAGACGCTCGGCTTCCGGGCGCTTACCCCCGTCTTCGACGGCGCCGATGATACCGATATCGAGGACGGGCTGTGCCGCACCTGGATTGTCCAGAAGTCCGGCGCGGTAGACCCAACGCCCGGCAAAGATAAAAAACCTTTTAATAAGGACCTGGCCATAGCCTGGGTGGACAGCCAGGGCTATCACGGCAAAGCCGTTTTTGATGAATCCGTGAAGGGCAAGGCCAGGGACATTGGTTTACGCCTCTGGCTTGAAGAGCTCAACATCACCGCCCATGACCTTACACCGGAGGCGCTGAAAAAGACCGTGGAAAAGGTCAACGCCGAAGGCAGGTTCGCGCCGCCCACCTACGGCAAAGTATTTCTCCACGATGGCCGCACCGGCGAGCCTTTCGACCAGCCGGTAACCGTCGGTAATATCTACATGATGAAGCTTATCCATCTGGTGGAAGATAAAGTGCACGCCCGCTCCACCGGCCCGTATTCGCTGATTACGCAGCAGCCGCTGGGAGGCAAGGCACAGTTCGGCGGTCAACGCTTCGGAGAGATGGAAGTCTGGGCGCTGGAGGCCTACGGCGCCGCCCATAACCTCCAGGAAATGCTGACGATTAAATCCGACGATGTCACCGGCCGCGCCAAGGCTTACGAGTCCATCATCAAAGGCGATGATATTTTACAGCCCGGCGTGCCGGAATCGTTCAAAGTGCTCGTTAAAGAGCTGCAGAGCCTGGGCCTGGCGCTGGAAGTCATTAATGAAGAGGAAACGAAGATAGCTCCGGCTGAAGAAACCATGGAGGAAGCCAACAAACTGGAGGCGGCGGAGCCTAAAGAAAGCGGCGCCGAGCCACGCTGGAGAGAGGTTGAAGACAATGTTCGAGATTAACGATTTTGATGCGGTCCGCATTTCACTGGCTTCACCGGAGCAAATCAGGAGCTGGTCGTACGGCGAGGTAACCAAGCCGGAGACCATCAACTACCGCACGCTCAAGCCGGAGAGAGACGGCCTTTTCTGCGAGAGAATTTTCGGCCCGACGAAGGACTTCGAATGCTACTGCGGCAAATACAAGAGAATCCGCTATAAGGGCGTTATCTGCGACAAATGCGGCGTCGAGGTGGCCCGCGCCAAGGTGCGCCGCGAGCGCATGGGGCATATCGAGCTGGCCTGCCCGGTGAGCCACATCTGGTTCGCCAAAGGCATCCCCAGCCGCATCGGCCTGCTGCTCGACCTTTCGCCGCGCAGTCTGGAGCACGTCCTCTATTTCTCACAGTATATCGTCACCTCCATCAATGAAAAAGTGCGCGAGGAGGCCATCAAGCAACTCGAGGAAAGCAGCCGCCTGAAAATAGATGAAGCCCAGAAAGGCTCGGACGCCAAAGTAGCCGGGATGGAACAGGAAAAAGCGCCCGTAGAGGATATCAATAAAGCCCGCGGCCAGTTCGTTGACGAAAAGGCAAAAATAGAAGACACACTGGCCCTTGATATTCAAAAACTCAAGGAACTGCATGTCAAAGAGCTGTTGACCGAGAACCAGTTCCACGACCTCAAGCAGAGCTTCGGTAATGTTTTCGAGGCGGGCATGGGTGCCGAAGCTATCCTGCAAATCATGAAAGGCATCAACCTGGATGAAATAAGGATTAACCTGCTTTTGGAAACACAATCTTCTTCCGGGCAGAGACGTAAAAAAGCCAGCAAACAGTTGAGAGTGGTCGAGGCCTTCCGCAACAGCGGCAACCGGCCGGAATGGATGATTCTGACCGTATTGCCGGTGCTCCCGCCGGACCTGCGGCCCATGGTGCAGCTCGACGGCGGGCGTTTCGCCACCAGCGACCTTAACGACCTGTACCGCCGGGTTATTAACCGCAACAACCGGCTGCGCCATCTCATGGATATCGGCGCGCCGGAAATTATCGTCCGCAATGAGAAGCGCATGCTCCAGGAAGCCGTGGACTCCCTCATCGATAACGGCCGCCGCGGGCGCGCTATCTCCATCAGCGGCAACCACAAGTTAAAGTCGCTCTCGGACATGCTCCGCGGCAAACAGGGGCGTTTCCGCCAGAACCTCCTCGGTAAACGCGTCGATTACAGCGGGCGTTCCGTAATCGTCTGCGGTCCCGAGCTAAAGCTCCACCAGTGCGGCCTGCCCAGGCGCATGGCCCTGGAGCTGTTCAAGCCTTTCGTGATGCGCCGCCTGGTGGCGCAGGGGCTGGCCCCCAACATCAAGAGCGCCCGGAGACTGGTCGAAAGAGCTAAAGCCGAAGTGTATGACATCCTCGAAGAGGTCATCAAGGAGCGACCGGTCTTGCTTAACCGCGCCCCCACCCTCCACCGGTTGAGCATCCAGGCCTTCGAGCCGGTACTCATCGACGGCAGCGCTATCCAGATTCACCCCCTGGTCTGTTCCGCCTTCAACGCCGACTTCGATGGCGACCAGATGGCCGTCCATGTGCCGCTGTCCCTCGCCGCCGTGAAAGAGGCCCGGGACATGATGCTAAGCCACCATAATATCCTGCTCCCCAGCAGCGGCGAGCCCACCGTGACACCAACACTGGATATGGTGCTCGGCTGCTATTACCTGACCACCATCCGGCTGAAAGCCCAGGGCGACGGCAAGGTCTACGGCAGCTTTGAGGACGCCCGGCTTGCCTATGAGCTCGGCGCCGTCGACCTCCGGGAAGAAATTCGGGTCAAGAACAAAGAAACAGGCGAGATAACCAAGACCAGCATCGGCCGCATCATCTTCAACGAGGTGCTGCCCAAGGAGCTGGGCTTTTATAACAAAATAATCGATAAATCGACCTTGAAACAGATTGCCACCCGCTGCACGAAACTGATACCTGATGAACAGACCGGCCAGATACTGGACAATATCAAACACCTCGGCTTCCAGTACGCTTCACGGTCGGGTATCACCATCGCCGTGAACGATATCGAAGTCCCGGCGAGCAAACCCAAGCTGCTGGCGGAAACCGAGGCCAAGATTGCCGTCATTGCCGACCAGTACCACCGTGGGCTGATTACCGAGGATGAAAGGTACAACCAAGTCGTCGATATCTGGACGGAGACCACCAACACTATCACCACCACCATCCAGAACAACCTCGACCGCTACGGCGGCGTTTATATGATGGCCACCTCCGGGGCCAAGGGTAATATTTCCCAGATACGCCAGATGGCCGGTATGCGCGGCCTGATGACCGACCCCGCCGGCAAGATTATCGAGTTCCCCATTAAGTCCAGCCTGCGCGAAGGCCACAGCGTGCTGGAATACTTCATCTCCACGCACGGCGCGCGTAAAGGCCTGGCGGACACCGCCCTCCGCACTTCCGATAGCGGCTATCTCACCCGGCGCCTTATCGATGTCGCCCAGGATGTCATCACTTTCCAGGATGACTGCGGCACTACCGATGGCGTCTGGATAACCGAGCCGAAAGAAAAAGGACTTCTACCCCCGCTGGCCGAGCGTATCCTCGGCCGGCTCGCGGCTGCCGACGTGACCAACCCCAAGACCAGTGAAATCATTGTCGCGAGAAACGAGGAGATTACCGAACCGCTGATTGAGAAGATTACCGCCGCCGGCCTGACCCAGGTCTACGTCCGGTCGCCGCTGACCTGTGAATCGCGCCGCGGCTCCTGCCGTTTCTGCTACGGCCGGGACCTCGCCCGCGGCCGTATTGTTGAACATGATGTCGCGGTAGGTATTATTGCCGCGGAAAGCATCGGCGAACCCGGTACGCAGTTGACCCTCCGTACCTTCCATACGGGCGGCGTCGTCGGCCTCGATATTACCAGCGGTCTACCCAGGGTAGAAGAGCTTTTCGAAGCCAGGAGTCCCCGGGGCCAGGCTATAATCTCCGAGATTGACGGCAGCGCCGAAATCGTTCAGGGCGACGACGGACGGAAAATAAAAATCGGCAGCACCGAAACTTACCGCGACGAATACCCCCTTCCCACCGGATGGCAGATAATGGTGAAAAACGGCCAATCCGTGGAAATCGGCGCCATACTCGCCGGACCGCCGGCCCCGGAAACCTCTAAGAAAGAAAAGGGGAAGGGGAAGGAGAAGGAGACCGCGCCTGCACCGGAAAAACAGCCCATCGCGGCGCGCTTTGCCGGCGAGGTGAAAGTGACCAAAAAGCAGTTGACCATCACCTATGCCGAGAAAGAGGAGCGCGAATATGTCGTACCCTCTACCGCGAGCATCTGGGTACAGAGCGGTGACGCGGTGAAAGCCGGTCAGCAGCTTACTGACGGCTCGATTAACCCGCACGACATCCTGCGCATCCTCGGCAAAGAGGCCGTGCAGCAGTACCTGGTTGACGAGGTACAGAAGGTCTACCGCTCCCAGGGCGTTAACATCAACGATAAACATATCGAGGTCATCGTCCACCAGATGCTGACCAAGGTACGCATCGATTCCGCCGGGGACACCGAACTTGTCCCCGATGAGCTCGTGGACAAGTTCACCTATGAAGATACCAACGCCAAGGTCCTGGCCGAGGGCGGCGAACCCGCTACGGCGCATACCGTCCTGCTGGGTATCACGCGCGCTTCGTTGAGCACCGATAGCTGGCTGGCCGCCGCTTCCTTCCAGGAGACCACGCGTATCCTGACCGAGGCCGCCGCTAACGGCAGGGTGGACAGGCTCGTCGGGCTTAAAGAGAACGTGATTATCGGTAAACTGATTCCAGCCCGTTACCTGTCCGAGGAAGAGGTACCCAAGCTGGAGCCCCAGGGAGAAGAGGACGAGGCGATGCGCCTGCTGGCCAGTCTTTCAGCGCCTCCGGAGGCTGCCACCGAACCAGCCGCCGAAGTAACGGCGGCGGCAGCAGAAGCTACCAGCCAGGTAGCCGTTGAAGAGCCTCCTAAAGATGAGCTGGTACATGAGCTTGAAGATGATGCCGCAGATGAGGCGGATGATGATAAGGAGAAACCAGAGAGCTAGGACTACTCTCCTTCACTAAATAAAAATTAGGTCTGTCATTGCGAGGAGCGTAGCGACGTGGCAATCTCTATCATCTTGCTGGATATACCAGTGGGATTGCCGCGCCTCCCGATTACATCGGGATGTCTCGCAATGACGGTACTTTATATTTCTTAAGGGGGTGAGACATAGCTCGCATCGTTTCCGGTAAGCCCAGCGAAGAGGACGCACCCCTGGATAATAGCCTCCGGCCGCGTTCCCTGGCCGACTTCATCGGGCAGGACAAGACCAAGGAAAACCTCAAGATTTCCATCACCGCCGCCAAAGGCCGCGGCGAACCTATCGACCATGTCCTTTTCTACGGGCCGCCGGGCCTGGGCAAGACCTGCCTCGCTCACATTATCGCGGTGGAGGTCGGCGTCAATATCAAGACCACTTCCGGCCCCGCCATCGAGCGTACCGGCGATTTAGCGGCTATCCTGACCAATCTTAAAAGCCACGATATCCTCTTTATCGATGAAATCCACCGGCTCAACCGCACCGTCGAGGAGATTCTTTACCCCGCCCTGGAAGACTACGCCCTGGACATCATCATCGGCAAGGGCCCCGGCGCCCGGAGCCTGCGGCTGAATTTGCCCCCCTTTACCCTTATCGGCGCCACCACGCGTTATGCCCTGCTTTCGCCGCCCCTTCGCGACCGTTTTGGCGCGGTGTACCGCCTTGATTTTTATGACGCGGCGTCACTGGAGCAAATCATCAAGCGCTCGGCACGGATACTCCAGGTGGAAGCGGAAGAAGGGGGTCTGAAAGAGATTGCCGGCCGTGCCCGCGGCACACCCCGCGTGGCCAACCGCCTGCTCAAGCGGGTGAGGGACTACGCGCAGGTCAAGGCCAAGGGAATTATCACGAAGCAGGTAGCCAAAGACGCCCTGGCTAAACTGGGGGTCGACCTTATCGGCCTGGATGATATCGACCACAAGGTCCTGCATACTATCATCGAGAAATTCAACGGGGGGCCGGTGGGGCTGGACACCATAGCAGCTTCAATTAGTGAAGAAGCAGACACAATTACGGACGTTTATGAACCTTTCCTCATGCAATTGGGCTTTTTAGAAAGGACACCCCGCGGGCGACTGGCCACACGCCTCGCTTACGAGCACCTGGGCTTGCCATTCAACAAAACCAACCAGCAAAAACTGATTTAAGTACTACCACAAATTAGCCACCGCGGGCACACTAGCGCGGTCTTCCAAGTGTATTGCCTCCTTGACGCAGCTCGCGCGGCACACACCGCAGCCATAGCAATGGTTCTGGTCGATAAACGCTTTTTTATTCCCCGCGCTGTACGCTATCGCCCCGAACTGGCAGGCGCGCATGCACTGGCGGCAGCCATTGCATAATTCGGGGTTTACTTCCGCTACGTACTCCGCTTTGAACATAGTCTGGACGCCGTTAACTACCG
>JBEKDL010000055.1:0-12311 GCA_050014355.1 Dehalococcoidales bacterium
CCTGGGTGGCGCCGAAGTGGGCGAAAGTCAACAACCCTATGATCCAGACGTCTTTGATGTGCGCCACTTGGGATAAGGCCTCGCGGAAGGGAACGGTGACGGCCTGTGCCTCCGGTGCTTCATTTTTTGCAGGTTCCCGGCCGGTGAATAGCCATACCAGACCCAGCGCGGTGCAGGGTACGGCCCAGAAAAACATCACTCCCCTCCAGCTGCCCAGCCAGGGGGAAATGGCCGTGGCGCTGAACATGGTGGCCGACATCGACCCCAGCGACCAGGCCACGTTAATAAGGGCATTCGCCAGCGCCAGCCGCTGCCCGCTGAACCACAGCGCGGTAACTTTAGCTACAGTGTTTGGAGTCGAGGCGCTCAACAACCCGAATAAAAACATGGTGGCGGCCAGAGAAAGGAAGTTAGCCGAGAATCCTCTTAAAGCGCCGAATATTCCTGCCAGGATGCATATCACGGTCAACGTGCGCTTGATACCGAAGCGGTCGGCGAGCAGACCCGCCGGCAGCCCGATGAAGATGCCGGCCAGCGGGTCCATGCCCCATACGGTGCCGATGGACACCAGGTTTAGGTGCAATTTACCGGCAATTTCCTGGAAGAGCACGGGCATGCAGAGCCTTGAGGCGCCCGGAATCAAGGCGGCGGCCAGCATGGCAAGCCCCAGTATGTACCAGCGGTAATTAGGGCTATTTTTTTGTATCATTATTTAATGTCGTGGGGGTTAAAAAGCCATTGATATTTATAAAGACGTGGCACATTATCGTACCATCTTTCACGGGTGATAAACAATCACTAAAGGTTATTAAAGAGTGCAGGTTCCCGGTTACTTGAGCATTTTACACATTTAATGGATAATAGAGTTGTAATTTTTTATTGCTGAAACGGATGAAAAGTATGAAAGCCGAGATAATCACCAGCGGCACGGAATTGCTCCTGGGGGAAACAACCGATACCAATACGCCTTACATCGCCGGGCAGCTCGCCGCTCTGGGAATAGACCTTTACTACACCTCCGCCGTAGGCGATAATTTCGAGAGATTTACCGGGGTACTCCGGCAGGCCTGGGACAGGTCCGACCTGATTATCATCACCGGTGGCCTCGGGCCGACACAGGGCGACATCACCCGGAACGTCATCGCCGGGATGCTGGGAGAAAAGCTCGCCGTAGATGAGGCGTTGAAGCAGGAAATCACGGCCTTCTTCGCCGGGCGCGGTGTGGAAATGCCCGAGAACAATCTCCGGCAGGCCACGCTCATTCCTTCAGCGGTGGCCCTGCGCAACACCTCGGGCACGGCGCCGGGCTGGTGGATAGAGAAGGAAGGGAAAATCATCGTTACCTTACCCGGCCCCCCCGGAGAGATGCAGGAAATGTGGCAATTGCAGGTCCTCCCCCGGCTGAAGTCCAGCAGCGGGGCGGTTATTCTTTCCCGGACACTGAAAAGCTGGGGCTTGACCGAGGCCAGGGTAGACCAGCTTGTATCTCCTTATCTTTCAGCCAGTAATCCCACTCTGGCGCTGTACGCCCGGCAGGACGGTATCAACCTGCGCATCACGGCTAAAGCGTCCGCCGGGGCAGCCGCACAAAAGATGCTCCAGAGACGGGAAAATGAAATCAGAAAAATCCTGGGCGAAAACATCTGGGGTGTCGATAACATGACGATGGAGGGAGAAATTTTCCGGCTGTTAAGCACCGGGAAAATGACTCTGGCCGTCAGCGAGTCTTTAACGGGCGGCCTGCTGGCTTTCTCTCTGGCCGGCGCTCCCGAAAGACGGGGCAGTTTCCGGGGAGGCATCGTCGCGCCTATCAGCGCCGGGGAAGCCAGCGCCGCCGGAGCCTTGGCTAAGGCTGAAAAAGTGCGGAAACAGTTTAACGCGGATGTCAGCATAGCTATCGAAGGATATTACGAGGCTGGTGGACAGTCAACCGGAGGGCGCGCCTTTATTGCGGTTAACGTGAAATCGAATACCCAGTCGGTTACCGTAGAATACCCCGGTAAGTTTCCACAGCTTGCCAGGAGAACGGTTAACCACGCACTCGTTTTCCTGATTAAACAACTTAAATCAAATAGTTAATTAGTACTGTCAAGGCTGTCCAGCTTTGATGTTTACACTTCCTTGATTTATCTCCGGTAATATTTATGTTCTGTTAATTTCTCATGGTGTATCGTTTATATCCTGTTTACTCCATAGTACTATAATACTACGTGAAACACAGGACGTTTATCGGGAAGTGAGACCAAAATGATTGGCTGGAACCATACCACAAAGAAAGAAGCAAATAAGGCCCTGAAAGCCCGGAGAAATGCGATTGCCTTGGCGGACATCGACCCGGAACTATGCGAAGGCAATATTAAGCTGGAAATAACACCGTTTGAAAGTTTCTCCCAGATAAATAAATATAAAAAGTACCTGGCTACTATTAAGAACCTCCGTATCGTAGAGGAAAACTGGTCGGAAGAAGAGGGTCTCAATATTCTCGTTTCGGTACAGGTGCCCCTGGCTTTAGGTCGCCTCCTCGAAGATATGCCCGAAGTAGCGCGGGTGCAGCTCAACGGTGAAAAATCCGGTCACAACGGACACAAACGCGGCTTTAAAAAGATGATTGTGGTCATGAAGACGCCGGTGGTAGAGGCCGAGCCGGTGCTCGTCTAACACGGCTTTTCTCCTCGTCCTTTAAATTCAGTATTTTACGCTTCGTATCTCCCCTAAAACACCGCATCTGTTCGATGCATTCGCCCGCGGTTTTCACATCGGGATTTGCCTTCAATTTTTCCCTCCGGCGCTTTACTTGAAAATAGGTTCATGGTAGAATATATCACGTTATATCGGAATATTGTTAACTTCAGGTAGTTCCAGTGAAAACCGTTTTTAGAATACTGGGTTTCATCCAGAAACACTGGTTCCTGCTCCTCCTGGCCTTCATCTGTATCATGCTGACCACCGGATTCGCCATCATTATTCCGCGTATGCTCGGCGATGGCATGGATACGGTGCTGGGGATGGGCAAACGGAGCTTCGTTATCGTGGCGGCCGTGGTTATCATCGCCGCGAGCGCGTTGAGAGGTCTCACCGGCTACGGGCAGCGCTATTTCGCCGAGGTTGCCGCCCAGAAAATTACTTATAATATCCGCAACACCCTCTACGAGAGACTGCAGCGGTTGAGCTTTGCTTTCCATGACCAGAACCAGACCGGGCAGCTCATGTCCCGGGCCACGGTCGATGTGGAAGTCATTCGCATGTTTTTCAGCCAGGGTTTTCTCGGCCTGGCACAGATAGTGTTCATGGTCATCGGGGTCGGCTACATGCTGCTGACGATGAACTGGAAGCTCGGTCTGATGACACTGGGCTTTGTGATACCGGTATCGTGGCTGGCGGCCACCTTCGGCCGGCGCATGCGCCCGGTCTGGATGAAAGTCCAGGCGCTGATGGGTTATATGGGTGATACCCTGGAGGAGAGCCTTAGCGGCATCAGCGTGGTCAAGGCGTTTTCACACCAGGAAGAAGACGGCCGTAAATTCGAAGCCCAGGTGGCCGCTCTTTATGACGAACAGATGCGGGCTGCCCGCATGCTTTCCATTAATATGCCGACGATGATTTTCCTGGTCAGCATACCAACGGTCCTTATTTTATGGTACGGCGGGAACCAGGTGGTCGCCGGGAAAATGACGATAGGCGAGGTCACTCAATTTATCCTGCTGATGAGCATGATGATGATGCCGATACGCCGTCTGGGGATGATGGTCAACCTGTTTTCCCGCACGTCCTCCGCCGGACAGCGCATCTTGGAAATCCTGGACACCGAGTCCGAGGTCAAGGAAAAGCCGGACGCTATCCAGCTGGGTAAAGTCAAGGGGCAGGTATCTTTCCGGAATGTCAGTTTCAGCTACAATAATGTCAGCCCGGCGCTGAAGAATGTCAGCTTCGAGGTAAAACCGGGACAGCTGGTGGCCCTGCTGGGGCAATCAGGTAGCGGTAAAAGCACCATCGCCAGTCTGCTGGGCAGGTTCTACGATGTAACCGATGGTAAAATCCTGGTGGACGGCATCGATGTGCGCGATATCACCCTCGCCTCCCTGCGTAAGAATGTCGTCACCGCGCAGCAGGATGTTTTCCTCTTCTCCGCGACCATCCGTGAAAATATTGCCTACGGGGCCGTGGACGCCAGCATGGATAAAATCATCGAGGTAGCCAGGGCGGCCTATCTGCACAACTTCATCCAGTCCCTGCCCGAGGGCTATGAGACCTGGGTAGGCGAGCGCGGCGATACCCTTTCCGGTGGAGAAAAACAGAGGCTGTCCATCGCCCGCACGCTGCTGGTCAACCCCAGTATCCTCATACTGGATGATTCTACGGCGAGCGTAGACTCCGAGACCGAGAAGCTCATCCGCCAGGCGCTGGACAGGCTTATCCAGGGGCGGACGACTTTTATTATCACCCACCGTATACCGATTATCCAGAACGCTGACCTTATCCTGATGCTGAAGGACGGTGAGCTGGTGGAGCAGGGGACGCACAAGGAACTGATGGCTAAAAACGGCATCTATAAAGAGGTTTTCGAATCGCAGCTTTTGCTGTACCAGGACTATGAGGAAAGCCTGGTGAGTTAAGGAGCAATTATGTTCGGCGGTGGAATGGGCGGCGGCTGGCACGGGCGCGGCGGTCCGGGCGGGGGTATGGCTGGCCGCTTCGATTCAGATGACGTGCTGGGCAAGGCCTACGATAGCAAGGTCATCGCGCGCCTGCCCGGCTACCTGTTGCCCGTCAGGAGATGGATAGGCATCGGGGCGGTGGGCATGCTTATCCGCAGCCTGGCTACCCTGGCGACCCCTTACCTGGTAGGCCGTGGCATGGACTATATCGTCAAAGGAAACCTGCACGGGCTTAATATCGTGGTGATTATATCGGCGGCCGTCATGCTGCTGATGTGGCTCGGGTATCACTGGGAAAACCTGCACCTGTCCTATGCCGGCCAGAAAATTATTTACCGCATGCGCAACGATATGTTCGGCCACCTGCACCGGCTGCCCTTGAGTTTCTTCGATACGCACCAGGTCGGCAAGCTGATGTCCCGTGTGCAGAATGATGTGCAGCAGCTGCAGGAGATTATTACCCAGGGTATCCTTTCCCTTTTAGCCAGCCTGATAACGCTGATTGGTATCGCTGTCATCATGATTACCATGGACCCGCGGCTGGCTTTAATTATGCTGGCCATCGTGCCGTTGATGATTTTACTGGTATGGATATGGCAGAGGTACGCCCGCCGCGCCTTTATCCAGGTGAGGCGCGCTATCGCCACGGTTAACTCGCAGCTCCAGGAGGACTTATCAGGCGTGCGCGTTGTCCAGAGCCTTTCGCGTGAGGATGAAAACCTGGGGCAGTTCGACCAGGTCAATAAGGCGCATCTCGACGCTAACGTCACCGCCGTCAAGCTCGAGGCGCTGATGATGCCGACGATTAATATTCTCACCGGCGTCTCGTTCGCCATCGTCATCATTGTAGGCGGCTTTCAGGTGCTGGATGGCGTTATGACGGTCGGCGTTTTGATGAGCTTCCTGCTTTATGTCCAGCGCTTCTTCGACCCCATTCTGGAGCTATCGATGCAGTACACCGAGCTCCAGCGCGCCATGGCCTCCGGGGCGCGTATCTTCGAGCTGATGGACATCCAGCCTGATATTAAGGATGAGCCCGGCGCCAAAGAACTGCCTCCGGTAAAAGGCGAAGTGAACTTCAATAATGTGTCCTTCGCCTATGTGCCGGGCGAATATGTGCTCGATAATATCAATCTAGCAATCAAACCCGGGGAAACGGTGGCTATCGTAGGGCAAACGGGTTCGGGCAAGAGCAGCCTGGTGAACCTCATCGCCCGCTTTTATGATGTGGAAAAGGGCGAAGTGACTGTAGACAACCACTGCGTGCGCGATGTCACCCAGCAGTCGCTGCGGCGGCAGATTGGCATCGTGCCCCAGGACCCTATTCTTTTTTCAGGCACCATCGAACAGAATATCAAGTACGGGAAGAAAGACGCCACTCGCGACGAGGTTATCGAGGTGGCAAGATTGGTAGGCGCACACCATTTTATCAACCGGCTGGAAAAGGGCTACGACACTCCGGTAGGGCAGCGCGGCGGCAACTTGAGCGCCGGACAGCGCCAGCTAATTTGCCTGGCGCGCGCAATATTGACCGACCCGCGTATTTTGATACTGGATGAAGCTACCTCTAATGTGGACACGAACACCGAACGCATCATGCAAAGGGCTTTACGCAAGCTGACTAAAGACCGCACCTGCATTACCATAGCCCACCGGCTCTCCACTATCACCCGCGCCGACCGCATTATCGTTATTGATAAAGGGAAAATCATCGAGCAGGGTTCCCATCAAGAGCTGCTGGCGCAAGAGGGCGTCTACGCTAAAATGTACCAGACGTTGAGCCAGCCGGGGCTGGCGGGGTAAAACTCGTAAAAGATTAAAGGAAGCAGCTTGCGAAGAGGGGCGCCGGCCCCTCTTTCTCTTTTCTTCACCTTCGCCTCCCGGGGCAAGAGGATAAAGCGGATAAGGTCGATATTTCTTGATTTGCTTTTCGCAGCTGTTATGTTGATAATATGCTACGAAGCTTGATTACCAAGGAGGCCCAACGTGAGCACCGAAGCGTTAGAGGACCGGCTTAAAGCGCTGGAAAAACAGGTTAAGACCGTAGATAAACTTAAGTCACGGGTAAAGACTCTGGAAAAAGAGGTGCGGGTTTTAAAGGACATCGAAGCGATAAATCGACTCCAGCGGGCGTACGGCTATTATGTGGAACATATGATGGGGCAGGAAATAATCGACCTTTTTTCATCTAGCGACGACGTCTATCTGGAGTGGCTGGAGGGACGCTATAACGGCCAGGCGGGCCTCCACCGGTATTTCGATAAAATGAGGGACACTTTCTCCCATGAGCTACTACACCAGGTAATCCAGGTATCGGGCATCGTCACCGTAGCGCCGGACGGGTTGAAAGCTAAAGGCCGGTGGTACGCTTTCGGCGGCTTGGCCCTACCCATGGGCGATAAAGTCAGGGAGATCTGGCCAAGCAGCATCTACGAGATGGAATACGTTAAAGAAGATGGTATCTGGAAGGTTCTGGGTATCAGGTGGAACCTGAACTACTGGCTTCCAGGGCGTACTGGCCTGGTCGCTGAAGAAAGGCGGCTCGCCGAGCCGCCGAAGCCCGGCGCCATGAAATTTACCCCAGATGTTTTTTATGATAACGATCCGCGCTATCCCTCCGGTTACATCTTCCCCTTCCATTTTCCGCACCCCGTGACGGGCAAGAAAACATCCGAAGATACACGCAACGCTACTATCGATTGGACGAAGCACAGACTGGCCTGGAGAAAATAAAGGAGGCAGAATGCAGAAGATTACCAGTAATGTCTATGTCGAGACCGGCAACCGCGGTTGTAATACCAGCTTTGTGGTCACCGCTGATGGCGTCGTGGCTATAGATACCCCCATGGTGCCCGAGGCCGCTAAGAAATGGGCGGCGGAGATAGCCAAACACGGCCCCCTGCGCTACGTAATCAACGGTGAGGCCCACGGCGACCATATTTCCGGCAACTGCTACCTGGGCGGTATTTTGATCGCGCACGAAGGCACGCGTGAGGCCATTTTAAACAGCGATTTAACTTCTTACAAGCAGATGCTCGAAAGACTGGCCCCGGGCATCCCACTCGATAAGGATTTCAGATACCGCGCACCGGACATCACGCTCACCGACCGACTGACCATCTACCTCGGCAAGCATACTTTCAGGTTAATGGCGCTTCCGGGGCACAGCCCTTACCAGGTCACCGTCTATGTGCCGGAAGAGAGGGTGGTCTTTACCTCGGACAACGTCGTCACTGTGATGCCTTTTTTCCGCCAGGCGCTACCGGATGAATGGATTAAAAGCTTAAAATACCTCCAGCAGCTGGACTTTGATAAAGTAGTCTGCGGGCATGGCGAGGTACAGGACAAGGCCTATCTTCCGCAGATGATAAAAAATATCCAGACCTGGACTGGCGCCGTCGCCGACGCTATCAAGAAAGGGATGACGCTGGAAGAGGCGCAGAAGAACGTTACCATGATTAAAGAGTTCCCGGATTTAGCCCGGAACCAGCAGATGCCGGGCGTCATCCCGATGAACGTGGCCGCGCTCTACGGGTATCTGAAAAACAAGGCGAAACCTTAAACAGCCTGATTCCATTGACCTGCGGGGATGCCGATGGTAGAATTCCAGAGAATATACCGGGAGCGGGGCTGTGTTTAAATGCGTGGTACACCTGTACGGGCTGCCTTATGAAATCACCGCTTTGCGGGAGGTTGAGGTGGATTTGGAGGAAGGTGCGGGCATGGCCGCCGTCATCGCCGCGCTAAGGGAAAAAATTCCGGCGCTCGAAGGGCCGGTCTTCAGGCCCGGTGAGAACCGTTTGCAGGAGCTTTACAAGTTCAATATCAACGGCCAGTTTTATTTTGACCGCGCGGACTTCGAGCTCCACCTCGGCGACCGCATTGCCCTGCTGGTGCCCGTCAGCGGCGGCTAACTCTGTCACCTTAGAAAACCCTGAAAGGAGGGCTTTTAATGCCGGATAAAACGGATTGTAACTACGAAGTATTAAGCCCCTGGGCGGAGGCCGACCCGGTTCCCTGGCGGGGGATAAAGCCCCGGCTGACCGACCTGGCGGGCAAGAACATCGGCCTGCTGCGCAATAGCAAGCGGGCGGCGGAGCCTTCCTTGCAAATCGTCGCGGACAGGCTTAAAAAGAGATACCCCACCATCAAGTTCAGCTGGTTCGCCAACTTGAGACCCAACGAGATGTCCATCGCGCAGGATATCAAGGACGATTTCGAGGCCTGGCTGAAGGGGGTGGACGCAGTCATCGCCTCCTACGGGGATTGAGGGTCGTGCACCAAGTACCTTGTGTACGACGCAGTCTCAATCGAGGAAAGAGGTAAACCCACGGTTAGCCTGGTCAACACCGGCTTTATCAACGACGCCGAATCGGCCTCCCGGGGCATGGCGATGCCGGTCTTACGCTATGTGCCCACGAAAGTCCCCTGCGAGGCAAGTATTATGTCGGATATCGAGGCTGGTATTGACGGCGCCATGGACGCTATTATCACGGCGCTGACGAAGCCATTGACCGCCGAGGAAAAGTCCCCCAGGGCGAGAGAGCCGGAAAAGCCGCAGCGCCTTATTTTCAAGGGCAATCTGGAAGAGGTCAACCGCTTTTTTTACCAGCGTGGCTGGACGGACGGCCTCCCCGTTATTCCCCCCACCGAAGCCGCCGTCGCGGAGATGCTCACGGGAACCGACCTTCCGCCTAATCATCTGCTCGGCAAATTGCAGTCGCGCCACGGCAAAGCCACGGTAGAGAAAATCGCCATCAACGCCGTCATGGCCGGTTGCCTGCCCACTTACATGCCGGTGCTTATCGCCGGCACGATTGACCTGCTGGAGTCGGAGCCCGGCTTCATGGGCTATACCACCTTCGGTTTCAGTACGGGCTCATGGGCGCCTTTCTGGATTATCAACGGCCCGATACGCAATGAAATCAACATCAATAACGGCTCCGGCGCGTTCTCGCCGGGCAATATCGCCAACGCTGCTATCGGGCGGGCGATGGGACTGATAATCAAGAACATCGGCGGAGTGCGCAAGGGTGTAGAGGACATGGGCGTGATGGGCAACCCGATGAAGTACAGCATGGTCATCGCCGAGAACGAGGAAGAAAGTCCCTGGGAGCCGCTTCACGTGGAATATGGCTATAAAAAAGAGGAAAGCACGGTGACGGTTTCCTTCCCGCAGTCCTATTTGCAGCACTGGCCTTACAGCGCCGACGCGGACGGCCTCCTGCGTTCCGTGGTGGACAATATTCCCCGCGGCATGCGGTATACGCTTATCTTCACCCCGCCCCACGCCAGGAACCTGGCCCGTGAAGGTTTTGATAAGGAAAAGATTAAAAAATACATCGTCGAGCACAAGCTGGTAACCGTAGCGCGGATGAGGTCCGTGGCGGGGACGGGGCTGGGCATAGAGCGCCGGGAGACTGACGGCCTGCCGGATAACGATAAAGCCATGGTGCCGCTGATAAAGGACTCTCGGTTCATCCGGGTAATTGTCGGCGGAGGGCCGGGCGCTTTTATCGCCCACGTTATCGGCGGGGGAGCCACCCCCGGCAAGAAACAGACGCAGAAGATAGAGCTGCCGAAAAACTGGGCGAAGCTGGTGGCTAAATATAAGAACGTGGTGCCCACTTACGCTAAGTACTAGATACAATTTTCATTGCGAGGACGAGGCCTGAAGCAATCGGTAACGACGCCTATGCCTTGAAGACGGATTGCTTCGCTACGCTCGCAATGACAAATGCAAGGTTTAAACAGGAGGTAGCCATAATGATATCTGGCAAGAATGACGCGTTTTACGAAGTTTTAAGTCCCTGGGCGGAGGCCGACCCCGTTCCGTTAAAAGGGCTCGCGCCCCGGTTAGATAAGCTGGATGGCAAGAAAATCGGGCTCCTCCAGAACAGCAAGCGAGCCGCGCCGCGTATCCTGGACGTTACCGAGCGTCTGCTCAAAGAAAAGTTCCCACGCACGCAGATAAGCAGGTTCGAGGGGCGCTCCTTCTCCGTCTCATCGCTTGAGCCGGAGCGCCGACAGGAGTTCGAGGACTGGCTCAAGGGGGTGGACGCGGTCATCGCCGCCGTAGGTGACTGAGGGGCTTGCACCAAGTACCTTGTGTACGACGCCATTTTTATCGAGAATTTCGGCAAGCCCACTTCTACCTACATCTTCGAGCATTTCGCCAACGACGCCGCGTCGGCGGCTTCCAGCAAAGGTGTGCCGGTCATCCGGACGGTGCCGGAAAAAATCGTCTCCGAGTCCACGGTGATGGAGGACATCGATCTGGCTATCCAGGCTGTATTCAATAACGTGGTCGAAACGCTGACCCGGCCGCTGACCGCGGACGAAAAGTCCCCGAAGCGCCGGGAGCAGGAAAACCCGCCCCGACTCATTTTCAAGGGTAATCTGGCGGAAATTAACGAATTTTTCTATCGTCGGGGCTGGACGGACGGCCTCCCCGTCATTCCCCCCACCGAGGACGCTGTCAGGGAAATGATGACGGGTACGGACTATGCACCCGATTACCTCGTGGAGAAGCTGGAACCGCGGCAGGGCAAGGCGACGGTCGAGAAAATCGCCATTAACGCCGTCATGGCCGGCTGCCTGCCCACCCACCTGCCGCTGCTTATCGCGGGTGTGCACGCCCTGGCCGATAATCCTACCACCGGCATGATGGCCGCCAGCACCGGCTCGTGGGCGCCATTCTACCTCGTTAACGGGCCGGTCAGAAATGATGTCAAAGTGAACTCCAGCTACGGCGCTTCAAGCCCTGGAAATATCGCCAATGCCGCCATCGGGCGCGCGATGGGGTTGATTACTAAGAATATCCGTGGCATCCGCAAACAAGTAGAAGACATGGGAGTTCTCGGTAATCCGGGGAAATACTCCTTTGTCGCGGCGGAGAATGAAGAGAACAGCCCCTGGGAGCCCTTTCACGTCGATTGCGGCTTCAAGAAAGAGGACAGCACCATTACGGTCAGTTTCCCGCAGTCTTACCAGCAGATGGTGCCCTTTGGCACCGATGATAAGGGCATTATCGCTACCGTGGTCGGTAGCATCGTGCCGGCGCGCATGGGACTGTTCAGTCTGATACTAACACCGAACAACGCGCAGTCTTTAGCCAAGCGCGGCTGGAGCAAGCAGTCTGTCAAGGACTACATCGTTAAAAACGCCCGTGTCCCGGAGGATTATTATACCCGGCTGGGCCTGGACGCCAGCGGGCCTTTCGACCGGGGTAATTTCATGGGCCAGGGCACCAGTCCGCAGATTTTACGTCCCACGCCGGACCGCCCCGACCCCGTGCAGATATTCGTATTCGGCGGCTTCGGCTCGTGGGTGGGGTTCATGCAGGGCGGCCCGCCGCCGATAATAAAAAAAGTCGAGCTGCCGAAAAACTGGCCGCAGCTGGTGAAAAAATATCAAAACATCGTGCCGACGTACGTAAGGTATTAAGCATCAATACGGCGTCATTGCGAGGCCGAAGGCCGTGGCAATCTCTAAGTATGTTTTAAGCTAATCATTGAGATTGCCACGTCGCTCTCATCTAATAACCCGAAGGGCAGAGTTCCACGGGCTTTGCCCGTGGGTGAATGAACAGGCGGCGATATGAGGTGTAGAATAGATGCGTGGAGACGAGGTTATCTGGGCACGGCGTTTATTGCA
>JBEKDL010000056.1:0-20819 GCA_050014355.1 Dehalococcoidales bacterium
ACGGCTCGATTAACGATATCGCCGGCATCTGCGATGCTTCCGGCCGTGTCTTTGGTCTGATGCCTCACCCCGAAGATTTTATACGCTGGACGCAGCATCCCCGCTGGACGAGAGAAACACCGCGGGACTCTGGCGATGGCCTGAAACTATTTCAAAATGCCGTGGCCTGGGCGAAGCGTGTCTAAGGTTATTTTAGCTTTCCCCACCCTGGTCTTTGATGTAGTCGATGGCGTCCTGGATGGTAACTATTTTCTCGGCGGCTTCATCCGGTATTTCGAGCTTGCGCTCGGAAGTGCTGAACGCCTCTTCCAAGGACATAATCAGTTCTACCAGGTCCAGAGAATCGGCGCCTAAATCCTCAACGAAGCTAGCTGTGGGAACTACGTCCTTCTCTTCGACACCGAGTTGCTCCACAACTATTGGTTTTATCTTTTCAAAGATAGTTGCCACGTTTTCCCCCTTCTTGAATAGCCTTCTAGCGGCCGGCCAGAGCAATTACCGAACCCAACACCCCGTTGACAAATTTTGGCGAGCTTTCGCTTCCGAAAGTCTTCGCCAGCTCAACAGCTTCGCTAACGGCTACCTTAACTGGTACTTTATTATCAAATAAAATCTCGAAGATTGCAAGTCTAAGAATGTTGCGGTCAATCATGGCCAGTTGTTCCAGCGGCCAGGCCGGGGCGAACTGCTGAATATTATCATCGATTTTGTCCCGGTGGCGGACAACGCCGGCCACCAGCTCGCGGACAAAGGCAACATTTTGCTCGGACAGCTTATTCCCGGCGAGAAGGCGCTCCACGACGGTCTCGGCCGGGCGCGCGGCGGAATCGATTTCATATAACGCCTGCAGAGCTATAGTCCTGGCTTTATGTCTGGCTCTGGCCATATTTATTCTGACTTTCGGGGGAATTATAGCATACTGTAATGCCGTTGAGAAACGGAGTTCAGCGCTGGAGGTGAGGATATCAATAAGACGTAAAACAGCTGCATTCCGGCTTTTTAAAACGGCCAGCCGATATACTTGATCGCAAAAATCGCGTGGACAATCACAGAGGCCCAGAAAATCCACCAGATGTAGCAATGGAACTTAAAGAATCTCTGGTACCAGTGGTGTTTCATCAGGCCTTTGCCTATTTTCGAGCCGGGGAGACAACGGCAGGTAAAAAATATCGCCAACCCGGTGACTAGGTTGACGATGCCAAGGATAAAGAGGATACGGAGGGCTGTCAGGCCGTTTAGCATAAGGCACTCCTTGTGGTGTATTCACCTGGCTGGCCGCAGGAGATGAAACTTTATTTGAGCCGGTTTTCCGCTGCTTTCCAGTTGATGTTTTTAAAGAACGACGTGATGTAGTCGGCTCGCTTGAGACCATAATCAATCATATATGCGTGCTCGAAGACATCCATGATAAGTATGGGATGGCAGCCGGCGAGGTGGCCGACCTCATGCTCGTTAATCCACTGGTTGAACAGGCCGCCGGTCATATTGTCCTGATAAAGTACCGCCCAGCCGATGCCGCGCATTGCCCCGGTCGCCCGAAAGTCCTGCTCCCAGGCCTCATAGCTGCCGTAAGCTTCCGCGAGTTTTTTCGCTAGGGCGCCCGACCTGTTCATCGGAGCTTTGCTCCCCAGGTTCTCGAAGTAATACTCGTGCAGGCGCATGCCGTTGAACTCAAAGCCGAAACGCCGTTTCAGTTCAGCATATTCCGGGGTCGCCGTTTTGCCGTCTTTCAGCATCGCCGCCAGCAGGTCGGTTAGTTTGTTGGTGTTGGTCACATACCCTTGGTAAAGTGTGAAGTGATTGGTGAGCAGTGTCTGGCTGAAGCCCTCCATCCCGATGAGTTTAGTATAGTCATTAGCTGTGTAAACCATGATTTCCTCCTTGTACAATAGTTGGTCTGATACTTATTTGATTTTGCCGATGAAATCTTTCACCTGGATTTCCCACTCGCGCGTCTCGAATGAGACGGTTGAGCCCTTGTCTTTAGCGGCGGCAGTTATTCCCACGCCGCCGCCACCGCCCTCGAATTCTACACAGCAGGCGGCTTGCTCCTTAACTTTCAGGCCGTAACCCTGGGGGCCGAAGAATTTCACAGCGCGCTCGATGACTTCTTCGGGTTTTAGTTTGCTCTTGGCTTCGATACTTAGCATATTTCTCCTTTCTCAAGTAAATTTCATTTCAGGCCGGCGTCTTTATGTTTCCGGGCGATAGTATCCGCCAGGTTATCCAGCGCCTTAAAATCGGCTTCTTTCGGGAACCCCTTGCAGATTACGGGCGGGATTATCTCTACTTTCAGGTTGGGAATCATCGCGGCGATTTGCTCCACCGCTTTACCGCCCCACCCGTAAGAACCGATGATAGAAGCGAACTTGAGCCTGGGCCTCAAGGCATTGGCTAAGAAGGCCGCATACGCCACATTGGGGTGGGGGCCGGCCAGGACGGTGGGCGTGCCGATGACGATGGTCGCGGCGTCGACCAGAGCCATGGCCAGCTTGCCGATATCGGCCGCCGTCAGGTCGAACTGCTTTACTGTCACGCCCTTGACGGCCAGCGCGGAGACCAGGTAGCTGACCATCTTGGCGGTAATTCCATGCATGGAAATATACGGCAGCACCACGATGTTGCCCGGCTCATCGTAAACCCAGCTGCGATAAGCCTTGATGATGAAATCCGGCCTGTTATGCATCGGCCCGTGGCTGGGCGCGATAACATCTATTTTATAGTCCTTGATTTTTTCAAGGTTGCTCTGGATATTGGTGCGGAAGGGCATCATGATTTCGGCAAAGTACCGCTTGGCCGCCTCGTGGGCCCGCCCTTCATCGGTAACGTACATGTCCGTGGTGGCCAGGTGCGAGCCGAACAAATCGCACGGGAAAAGGATTTTATCCTCCTGGAGGTAGGTCAACATCGTTTCCGGCCAGTGCACCCAGGGGGCATGGATGAATTCCAGTGTGCGGTCGCCCAGCGATACCTTTTCTTTATCTTCCACAATTTTGAATCTATCGTCCGCGACCATAAAGCGGTCGATGAGCATCGGCTTGCACTTGGCCGTGCATAAAGCCTTAGCTTCCGGGTACTTGGCCAGCACCTGCGTGATGCTGCCGGAATGGTCCGGCTCGGCGTGGTTAAAGACGACGTAATCAAGACGCTTGACGTTCAGCTGGTCCAGGTTATCAAGCAGGACGTCCTTCATAGGCGGGTTGACGGTATCGATGAGGGCGGTCTTGCCGCTTCCCCTGATTAAATACGAGTTGTAGCTCGTGCCATCGGGGAGGGGAATAAGGGAATCGAACAAACGCCTGTCCCAGTCAATAGCGCCGACGCAATAGATATCTCTCTTCAGCTCTCTCGGTTTCATTTTCCCTCCAGACTTTTTAGAATATTATACACAAACTGGTCACTACTATCATAGTGACCACGAGATAACGAAGTTATAAAATGTAAAGTAAAAAAGTTACAAAATTATGTCATTACGTTAAAATCTTGATTTTACGTATAATTGAAGAGGGCGGGATTTTAAGATATGGCTACGCCCTTTTCTGTTTAACGGTTCTATCGCTCAACCGAAGAGCTCCATGATGTGCCTGACCTGCACCGGCAGGCCGCGGCGCGCCAGGCTATCGAGGAGCTGGATTTGGCAGCCGGGGCAATCGGTCACGACGATGTCCGCGCCGGTAGCTGCGATGTCCGCTACTTTTTTCGCGGCGATTTGCTGTGAAAGCTCGTAAAAGTAAATGCTGAAAGTACCCGCCATGCCGCAGCAGGTATCGGGGTGGGCCATTTCCACGAATTTTATATCGGGTAGGGATTTCAATATCTGTCTCGGCTGTTCCTTGACGCCCAGGTACCGGCCCAAGTGGCACGGCTCGTGCCAGGTCACGGTCTTGCCTTTGAACTCCGGGGCAACGCGGTAGGCGGAGGGGGGCAGCTTGACGACATCTACCAGGAACTCGGTGATGTCTTTAATCTTTGCGGCGAACGCTTGATAATCGCGCTTTCTTTCGTCCGTGTCCGCCAGGAATTTGACATAGTCCTTCATCGCGGAGGCGCAGGTGGCGCAGTCGGTAATCACGTAATCGAGGTCTTGAAACGCCCGCACGTTGGCATCGGCCATCTTGCGCCCGGTTTTAAAATCGCCCGCGCCGAGGAACACCGGCGCGCCGCAGCAGCCCTGGCCCCGCGGCATAGTGACCTCGATGCCGTTGTTATTCAAAAAACGTATTATCTTCTGTCCAAGCTCTGGAAAGACGAAATCGGTCATGCAGCCGGTAAAATAGCCGACGCTGTATTTCACCGCCACGCCGGCAGGAGGGCGGTTTACCTCCGGCATTGATTGGCGCAGGAACTTCGGCGCTATCTGCGGGATGTGCCGGCCCCGGCCGAGGGCGGTGAGGAAAAAGGAGAGGTGCCGCAGCGTTCCCTGTGTCCGGGGCATAAAAATACCCTGGAACCAGGAAGCGAAACGTAGCGTGTAGCCGAATAGCCGCCGCCGCGGGAGTAACCAGCGGTAGGCCAGTCTGGAAGGGAAGGACAGTCCCCTTTCCCCCAGCTTATCCGCCCGGGCGGCGGTGATGACCGCGGGCACATTAGTCCCGGCGGGGCAGTTCTGCGCGCAGGCCATGCAAAGAGTGCATTTGTTGAGCTGCCGGACCATTTCATCCGTGACGGTAAGCTCACCGTCAAGCATGGCCCGGATGAGCATCAGCTTCCCGCGCGCCACGGACGACTCCACTTTTTCCTCGCCGTAAACCGGACAGGCGGACATGCAGAAGCCGCACTTGGTGCATTTTTCAAGGTCGGCTTTAAAGCGGTCAATCTGGGGGAAATCAGGCTTAACTGTCATCCTAATTATATTTAACCACAGCTAGCGGAGAAAATACAGGCAGGCATGCCTGAAAAAGAAACCAAGCTTTAGATGTAAAGAGGGCCTGAAGAACGGTCGGACCTAGTGGTCCCAGTGGAGATTGCGGCCCCCCATGAAATGCATATGGAGGTGCGGCACTATCTGCCCGGCGTCCGGGCCGCTGTTGATGGTGAGCCGGTAGCCGTTTTCCGCGATGCCATGTTCCCGGGCCAGTTTATTAGCCGCTTTCACCATCTTCCCGATGAGAGGCGTCTCCGTGTCGGTCATAGCGGCCAGGGAAGGTATGTGTTTACGGGTTACGATGAGCAGGTGCACCGGCGTGATGGGGTTAATATCCGGGAAGACGAGAACATCCTCGTCCTCGTAAACGATTTTGGACGGAATCTCACCGCGGATAATCCGGCAAAAAATACAGTCAGTTTGGTTTTTAGCGGGGCTCATCTATTCGCCTCCCTTTACCCCCTCTGCCTTGGGCAGGAGAGGGGGCGAGGGTATATATATTATAAATCAATCCAGGTCTTGGGAGCGCCCGGCTGGGAACCTTGGCTCATGTCCAGGACGGTGGCCTTGGCGTTCTTAAGAGTGAACGGCTTGAGGTAGTCCCAACCGTTCTTCTCTATCTGTGGTTTAAGAAAGGGGCGATTTTCCACGAGTTCCTTTTTCAGAGCCATGTCTTCCAACCACTTTACCGTACCGACGACCCTTATCATTATTCTATTAGCTAAGTAGCAGACCTCGATGTCAGGGTACTTGGCCATTTGTTTATATACGTCTTTGACGCTCTGGGTATAATAAATGATGCCGTTTTCATCCGCGCGGAAAATCCCGAAGGCGCGGACGTGGGGTTTTTTGCCGTCCGTGGTGGCCAGAAAGCCGGTGGGATTGGCGGTGATAAAGGCCAGGATTTCCTTTTTATCCATTGAGTAACTCCTTAAAAGAAAAAATTTTCAGGGAAATTCTATCATATGTGTGGTTTGATATCAACGTATTTTTTTCAACTTGTCAATGACGGCGTTGGCTACCTGCGAGGTGCCCACGGCTGAAGGGTCGTCGCGGCGAGCCTTCATATCATAGGTGACGCTTTTACCCTCTTTAATCACCGCTGCGATGCCCTTTTCCAGCCGGTCGGCGGCCTCGACCTCGCCAATGTGGCGTAGCATCATCATCCCGGAGAGCATCATCGCCATGGGGTTGACCTTGTTAAGGCCGGTATACTTGGGGGCGCTGCCGTGTGTCGGCTCGAAAAGCGCGATGCCTTCGCCGATATTAGCCCCGGGAGCCAGACCCAGCCCCCCGACCAGCCCCGCGCAGAGGTCGGAGGCGATATCCCCATAGAGATTGGGCGCGACGATGATATCGTACTCCTGCGGCCGGCGCACGAGCTGCATGCACAGGTTATCTACGAGGGCGTCCTGGAAATCGATGTCCGGGTATTCTTTTGCCACCTCCCGCGCGACCGCCAGGAATAGGCCGTCCGAAAACTTCATAATGTTGGCCTTGTGCGTGGTGGTGACTTTCTTCCGCCTGTTTTTCCGGGCATACTCGAAAGCGTATCTCACAATGCGCCGTGTGCCCGCCTCGGTAATCATTTTGATACTTAGGCCGGAATCGGACTTGATGACGTTGCCCGCCTTGCCGTTGATAAATTGAATGACGTCTCTGGTGTCGGGTTTTCCCTTCTCGAACTCGACGCCGGCGTAGAGGTCTTCGGTGTTTTCCCGTACGATAACGATGTCCACGTCTTTGAAAGGCGAGAGAACACCGGGATAGGTTTTGCAGGGGCGGACGCAGGCATAAAGGTCCAGCGCTTTACGCAGGGCGACATTGACGCTGCGGAAGCCCGTGCCGATGGGCGTGGTCACCGGGCCTTTGAGGGCCACCTTGTTTTTCCGGATGGAAGCGAGTACAGAGTCGGGCAGGGGAGTGCCCTGCTTCGCCATCACTTCAGCGCCGGCGTAGGCCAGCTCCCAGTTGAACTTTACGCCGGTAGCTTCCAGGACATGCCGGGTGGCTTCGGTTATCTCCGGGCCGGTTATCTCCGGGCCGACGCCGTCGCCCGGTATTAGAGTGATGTTATAAGTCAATAGTTTCCCTTTCCTTTACTTTCTGTCATTGCGAGGAGCGAAAGCGACGTGGCAATCCCATTGTTTATTCAAGTTAGTCATTGAGATTGCCGCGCCTCCCGACTGCGGTCGGGATGGCTCGCAATGAAGATAATTAAAGCTTAATATCCCCATGCTTTTTTACATATGGAATCAGCCCGCCTTCGTCGAGGATTTTAAGCATGACATCCGGAATCTTCCCGAAGGTCAGCGCCGCGCCGTTGGTCTTGTCCCGCACCGTCCCCGCCGTGAGGTCTATCTCCAACTCATCTCCGTCGCTTATCTTATCCGTATCGCATATCAAAACGGGGAGCCCGAGGTTTATGGCGTTTCTAAAGAAAATTCTGGCTACCGATTTCGCCAGTATAGCGCTGACGCCCGCCATCTTGATGACCAGCGGGGCGTGCTCACGGCTGGAACCGAGGCCAAAGTTGCTCCCGCCGACCACGAAATCGCCGGGTTTTACTTTCTTCACGAAGTTGACATCGGCGTCTTCTAAAACATGTTTGGCCAGCTCCGGCAGGTTGCTGCGGAGGTGAGCGTAGCGGCCCGGTATAATATGGTCGGTGGAAATGCTGTCTCCGAACTTATGCGCCTTACCACGCAGCATTACATCACCTCCCGGGGGTCGGTAATCTCTCCCGTCAGCGCCGAGGCCGCCGCGGTGGCCGGACTGCCGAGGTAAATAAAGCTTTTCGGGTTGCCCATACGACCCTCGAAGTTGCGGTTGGCGGTCGAAAGACACGCCTCGCCATCGCCAAGCGCCCCTTGATGGAGACCGAGACAGGGCCCGCAGCCGGGCGGCAGAATCATCGCGCCCGAAGCGACCAGCTCTGCGATGTATCCGGCTTCGATAGCGTTGAGCAGTACCCGCCGCGAAGCCGGAGCAATAATTAATCGCACTGTTTTGGCAGGTTTCTTGCCTTTAAGTATGGCCGCGGCTACGGCCAGGTCTTCCAGCCGGCCGTTGGTGCAGGTGCCGATTACTACCTGCTGTATCTTTGTCCCTTTCAACGCGCTGGCTAAAGAGGTGTTATCGACCGTATGCGGCATGGCCACCGTGGGGTCGAGTTCATCTGCTTTTATCCTGATGACTTCCTCGTACACGGCGTCTTTGTCGGCGTCCAGCGCTTTAAAGTCCTTGCCCCGCCCCTGCGACTCTAAAAACTCTTTCGTTGTCTCGTCCGAAGCGAACAGTCCCACTTTAGCGCCGGCTTCCACCGCCATATTAGCGATGGTGAAGCGTCCGGACATACTCATTTTCTTTGTCGCGTTGCCGGTGAACTCCAGCGATTTATAGGTCGCGCCGTCCGCTCCGATAAGCCCGATTAAATGCAGGATTAAATCCTTGGGATAGACGCCTTTCTGGAAATTGCCCGTGACATCTATTTTAAAAGTCTCCGGTACGCGGAACCAGTTCTTGCCGAGCCCCATGGCCACGGCGACATCCGACGAGCCCATGCCCGTGGCGAAAGCCCCCAGTCCCCCCGCCGTCACTGTGTGCGAGTCCGCCCCCACGATGACATCGCCCGGGCGCGCGTATGACTCCGGGACGATCTGGTGGCAGACGCCTTCGCCGGGCTCGGAGATAACGCAACCGGTATTTTTCGCGAAGTCCCTCAGGAAGATATGGTCGTTGGAGAGGTTGGCGTTAGGGCTGGGCGCCGCGTGGTCGATAAACAGCACCGTCCGCGCCGGGTTCGAAAGCCCCATGCCGCTCGACTGGAACTGGCGGACGGTCAGCGGCCCGGTGGTGTCCTGCACGAAGGCCAGGTCCACTTTAGCGATAACGATGTCAGCGTCCGTGCCGGACTTTTCACTCAATATTTTTTCGGCTAATGTTTTGCCCATTAAGCTTTAAATCCCTCTCTAACTCTCCCTTTACAAAGGGAGAGGATGATTAATAAAATCCCCTTTTAATTCCCCCTTTACGAAAGGGGGAAAATGTTCATGCAAACCGAATATCTAGCTTTTAAGCCAATCTGTCTCCCTCCTTCGTAAGGAGGGAATAAGGGAGATTTTCCCGCCTACATCGGGATATTGCCGTGTTTTTTGTACGGGCGGGACTCTTTTTTATCCTTTAAGGCCTCCAGCGTCGCGATTATCTTCGCTCGAGTTTCCGCGGGCTGGACGACTGCATTGATATATCCCATTTTCGCGGCCACATAAGGGTTGTAAAGCAACTCGCGGTAGCTATTGATTTTTTCCTGTTTCGCGACTGCGGGGTCGGCGGCGCTCTGGATTTCCTTGCTGAAAATGATGTCCGCCGCCGCTTCGGCCCCCATCACGGCGATTTCCGCCTGCGGCCAGGCCAGCGTATAATCCGCCCCCAACCCCTGGCTGCACATGGCGATATACGCGCCGCCGTAGGCCTTGCGGGTAATGAGCGTTATCTTGGGAACAGTAGCTTCAGCGTAGCACCACAGGAGCTTGGCGCCGTGCCGGATAATGCCGCCCCACTCCTGCTGGCTGCCGGGCAGAAAGCCGGGCACATCCGCTATCGTCAGCAGGGGGATATTAAAAGCGTCGCAGAATCTTATAAAGCGCGTCGCCTTGTCCGAGGCGTTGATATCGAGACAGCCGGCGAGGAAGCTCGGCTGGTTAGCGATAATGCCAATGACGTGGCCATTACAGCGCGCGAAAGCGGTAATCATGTTCTGGGCGTACTGGCGGGAGGTCTCCATGAAATCGCCGCTATCGACGAGGGCTTTAATAACATCCTTCATATTGTAGGTCTTGTTCGAGTTCTCCGGCAGGGCATTGTTCAGCGTTTCCGCGGCCCGCGCGGGCGCATCCGCGGGTTTGGCATCCGGAGGTTTCTCGTCGTTGTTCGAAGGCAGGTAGCTTAAAAGCCTTTTTATATCTTCGATAGCCTGTTTATCGTTATCGCAGGCGAACTGTGCGACGCCGCTTTTGGTAGAGTGCGTTAGCGCGCCGCCGAGTTCTTCGTTGCCGATTTCCTCGCCGGTGACGCTTTTGACCACCCCCGGCCCGGTAATGAACATGTAGCTGGTCTTTTTCACCATGAAGACGAAATCAGTCATCGCCGGGGAATATACGGCGCCCCCCGCCGCCGGCCCCAAGATGGCCGATATCTGCGGTATGACCCCGGAGGCGCAGGAGTTGCGGAAAAAGATATTCCCGTAGCCGTCCAGCGCGTTGATGCCCTCCTGGATACGCGCGCCGCCGCTATCGATGAAGCCGACCATCGGGACTTTCATTTTCATGGCTAAATCCATGACGCGGCAGATTTTTCTGGCGTGCATCTCGCCGAGGGTGCCCCCGCGCGCGGTAAAATCCTGGGCGTAAGCGCAGACGGTGCGGCCGTTGACCTTGCCGAAGCCCGTGATAACGCCGTCAGCCGCTATCGAGACCTTATCCATGCCAAAGTTGCTGGAGCGGTGCTGAACGAAAAGGTCTGTCTCCTGGAAGGTGCCTTTATCGAAGAACAGGTCGAGCCGCTCCCGTGCCGTGAGCTTTCCGGACTCGTGCTGTTTCTGGACGTTCTTTTCGCCGCCGCCGGCCTTGAGCTCGGCTTCAAATTTGGCCAGCTTTTCAAATTCCTCTCTCAAATCAGCCTCACCTCACAGGTATAGATTAAAGCAAGATAATGATAACATAAGGAGAATTAGGGGGCAAATAAAGGACATAAAAGGACTTTAGATGTGCGTACTCACGAAAGCGGGAATCCAGTAAAGTTTAAAAGAAAGACCTCACCACCCGCACCGCTCCTCTTGCCACGGGTCGCCGTGCATATGATACCCTGCCCGCTCCCAGAACCCCGGTTCATCTTTAGCCACAAACTTAATGCCCGTCACCCACTTGGCGCTTTTCCAGAAATAAAGCCGCGGCACCACCAGCCTCACCGGCGCGCCGTGGTCGGGCGTTATCGGCTGGCCGTTGTGCTTTAAAGCGAACAGCACATCCGGCTGGAAGAAATCATCTAAAGAGAGGTTGGTGGTGAAGCCTCCCGCGCCCTGGACGATGACGTATTTCGCTTCCGGCTTTATTTTAACCAGGTCTTTGATGACGGCGGCACTCACTCCCTCCCACAGGTTATTGTAACGCGACCAGGTGGTGACGCAGTGGATATCGGAGAATACTTCTACCTGCGGCAGCGCGGTGAACTCGTCGTAAGTGAGTGTGCGCTCTGCCTCCACCAGCCCCGCTATCGTGAGCGTCCACTTGGCTGTGTCTATTGACGGCACTTTGCCGTAATGTAATACCGGCCATTTCTCCGTCAGCCTCTGGCCCGGCGGCAGCCTGTCCTTACGCTGTGTGTCCGGGCTGATAATTCGCAGTTTTTCGTTCATTTATCTTAAATATAACATATCGGTGCGGATAAAAAAGTGATTTAATTCCACTTTACTAAAGGGGGAAATATATGTAAGATATTTTTAGATACTTATGAAGACCACTTTGCCGGCCACGCGCTGCGGGGAGAAGGTTTTCCGCTGGGGCGAGAAGACCTACATTATGGGCGTCTGTAACTTGAGCCCGGACTCTTTTTCCGGGGACGGGCTGGGCAGCGATGTTGAAGCTACGCTCGACCAGGCGCAGCGCATGGTCGCGGAAGGCGCGGACATTATCGATGTCGGCGGGGAGTCAACGCGCCCGGGCACCGAGCCGCTTTCGATGGAAGATATCGAAGACGAGCTGCGATTGGTCATCCCGGCCATCGAGCGGCTGGCCGCGGAAATTAAGGTGCCGGTAAGTATCGATACCTATAAGTCCGGGGTGGCCCGCCGCGCTTTAAAGGCGGGCGCTGTCATGATAAATGATATCTGGGGACTGAAACGCGACCCGAATATAGCGCGGGTCGCGGCGGAGGCCGGCGTGCCAATAATTTTAATGGCGAATGAGCGCGATGCCCCGCCGAAGGCCGGCATTCTGGCTAAAGTCCTCTCCGACCTGGAGACGGGGATTAAAGCCGCGGAGAAAGCGGGCGTGGCCGCGGAAAACATCATCGTCGACCCCGGCATCGGGTTCGGCAAGACCCTGGAGCAGAACCTAGAGCTCGTGAACCGCCTCGCCGAGCTAAAGCGTCTGGGCAAACCTGTCCTGCTCGGCACGTCGCGTAAATCGATGATAGGACTGGTGCTGGACCTGCCGGTCGACAAGCGCCTCGAAGGCAATCTGGCAGCCACGGCCATCGGCATCGCTAACGGCGCCGACATGGTACGCGTGCATGATGTCAAACAGACGGCGCTGGTCTGCAAGATGGCCGACGCTATTATCAGAAGGGGGACAATCGATGACTGAACTGGTCAAGGTATATCTCGGCCTCGGCTCGAACCTGGGCAACCGCCAGGAGAACCTGGACACGGCGCTGAAGCTCATTTCCCAGCGGATGCAGGTGGGTAAGGTCTCGTCGATATACGATACCGAAGCGGTTGGCACCGTCGCCCAGCCGCGCTTTCTGAACATGGCCTGCGAGGTCTTTACCCGCCTGGCTCCGGAAGGGCTGCTCGCTTTAGTCAAGGGGGTCGAGTTCAAGATGGGGAGGCACAGCCGGACCGGCGAGCCGCGCACTATCGACGTCGATATCCTCCTTTACGGCGATACGGTGGTGAAAACGAAAGAGCTGGAAATTCCCCACCCCAAAATGACCGAGCGGCAGTTCGTGCTGGTGCCGCTGGCGGAGATAGCGCCGGACGCCGTCCACCCGGTGACGAAGAAGACGATTAAGGAGATGAACCAGTCGATTAAAGAGGTGCAGGGCGTGATGAAGCTGGACGGGAAGTAAAATGTTGTCATTCTGAGGAGCCCCGACTTGTCGGGACGATGTGAGAATCTCTAGCCTGGGGTCAAGTTAAGGATGGAGATTGCCACGGGCTCTCGCCCTCGCAATGACAAGGGGGGTAGGGCATGTACGAAATAACGGTAGAAAAGCACTTTGACGCGGCGCATTACCTGCGGGGCTATAAGGGCAAGTGCGAAAACATCCACGGCCACCGCTACACGATAAAAGTAAAAATAAGCGCCGCGAAGCTGAATAAAATCGGCCTGGCCTATGACTTTACCGATTTGAAGCGCTATCTGCAAGAGATTTTAGAGCGCTACGACCATACCAGCCTGAACGACCTGCCGGAGTTCAAAAAGATAAATCCTTCCGCGGAGAACATCGCCGCCGCTATCTATAAAGAGCTTAAAAAGAAGCTTTCCGCCGACCCCGTTACCCTGACAGCCGTGGAAGCCTGGGAGACGCCGGAACAGGGGGTAGGGTACAGGGAGTAGACTATTAATCTCTGGCTTACTTATACTAGACGCTTTTGAAAAACTAAGTTACAATGTTTTAAGTGGGGAGATGTTGATGGGTGTGCTGTATAGAGCTAATACTTCTGATGATTTACAAATAATATTGGGTGATTCTAGAGATGAACTAAAATCTTTACCTGATGGAATTATTCAGTCATGTATAACAAGCCCACCATATTGGGGTACCCGGGATTATGGAATAAAGAATCAAATTGGTGCTGAGGATTCACTTGATCAATATATTACCCATTTGCGTGACGTATTCAATCAAGTTCACAGGTTATTAAAAGATGACGGCACTCTGTGGTTAAATCTAGGAGATACTTATACGAGCGGTGATCGCGGTTGGAGAGCTCCAGACAGGAAAAATCCAGCCAGGACAATGAAATATCGTCCGCCAACTCCGAAGGGTTTAAAACCAAAAGACTTGGTTGGCGTTCCCTGGAGAGTGGCTTTTGCGCTTCAACAAGATGGCTGGTATCTACGATCAGACATAATTTGGTACAAGCCAAACGTTCAACCAGAATCGGTAAAAGATAGACCTACAAGGGCTCATGAATATCTCTTTCTATTTTCAAAATCAGAACATTACTACTATGATTATGAGTCAAGCAGTGAACCTTCTAATGGAGGTAATTCTAAAAGGAATAGGCGGTCTGTATGGTCGATTTACACTGAAGCAAAACATCCCCCTCATCTTGCAGTCTTTCCGCCACAGCTAGTAAAGCTTTGTGTATTATCAAGTTCTAAATCGGATGATATTATTCTTGATCCTTTCATGGGTTCTGGTACTGTGGGTTTAGTATGCAAAGAAACAGAGCGCAAGTTCATTGGCGTAGAGATAAAGCCCCAATACGTTGAAATTACAATTAATCGTTTGGGAGTAGATATTGAAAATGAAAAAAAAGATAACCAAATTTCCCTTGTTAAAGCCTGATTTACAGTTATCCTTTTATCATAGACTTCAAACTTTCCAGCATTCCTACCTTGCTGAAGCTTTACGCTCAACTGTAGAAAAATTAGATATTTCTAAATTAGATAAAGAACTTGCCAAATACGTAGATACTGTTAGCCTTAAAAAACTAGCATCTTTTGGTATTAGAGCAGAAGTCGTTTTCCCAGTTCCGTATCTCTTATCGTCACGTCCTTCTCTTGTAGGTTATTATCGCCTTCTTTTCGGTTTTTCCCAAAAAGAATTTTATCGTGTACCTGGTATGTCCAAGTTCAAACGGCTTGAGGAACGTAACCTAATATCGGAAGAAACGATTCCAATTCTGCCTGCTTTTTGTCAAAGCTTGTCTCAGACTGCTAGTTACATGCTTGAAGGAGGGGACGTTTTTAGCCTGCGAACCGTTAGAGACTTGCAATTACTTACGCTTGGTGCACAGTTGAGGGGAGGTCAAAATACAAAACTAGGCAAAGATGCGGCGGCTGAAGTATTTAGTCTCATTGAGAAAATCATTCATGATAAATTAATTGAAGAAAATCCTCGGAAACTGGTTCTGATTAATGCAGCTGGCAGAAAAGTTACCGTCGCTTTTTCCGCTGACCCTGATATTGCAATTACTGAATCGCTTGCTTCCGATATTAAACCAAAAGTTTCGATTGAAATAAAGGGCGGAACTGATATATCAAATATACATAACCGAATTGGTGAGGCGGAAAAAAGCCATCAGAAAGCCAAAGCCCGAGGGTTTTTTGAATTTTGGACGATTATCGGAGCTGATGTTAACCTTAAAAAGGCTCAACAAGAGTCACCAACTAGCAGCAAGTTTTTTCTTCTCTCTCAACTTCGTAATACCTCGAGTACTGAATATGAAAAGTTCTGCAATCAAGTACGCTCAATAGTTGGAATATAAAGCGTATAGTTACTCCTCCTTGCATGTCCTTTTACTTTGTATTAAAATAGGGCTTAGATTCACTGCGAGACTGCCATGCTGATTAACCATCCGGTCCTGGTCCTGAACCAGAGCTACGAGCCGCTCGCTGTCTGCCGCGCCCGCCGCGCCATCGTGCTCATCTTCCAGGGCAAAGCGGAGATGCTGGAGGACGGCCTCGGCTACCTTCACACCATCGAGGAGACTGTCCCGATACCCTCGGTCATCCGTCTGGACAAGATGGTCAAGCGCCCCCGGCGCGATAGAAAAATGTCCCGCTACGAGATTTACAACCGGGACAAGTACGCCTGCCAGTACTGCGGCGACCAGAGCCGCCACCTAACGCTCGACCACGTCATACCGCGCTACCGCGGCGGCCAGCATACCTGGGAAAACGTCGTCAGCGCGTGCATGGACTGCAACCGGCGCAAGGCGGGGAGAACACCTAAAGAAGCCAGCATGAAGCTCATCCGTACGCCCGCGCCGCCCACGGGCAGCCACCTCTTCGTCGTCCCTCACCAGTACATCAACAATCGGGACGAGTGGCGCAAGTACTTTTACCAGTAACTCAAATGTCATTGCGAGGAGTCCCGATGCTATCGGGACGACGTGGCAATCTCCATCGTCGACTTGATTCAAGTTAGAGATTCTCACGTCGTCCTTCTGTCGAAAGACTCCACAGAATGACAATCAACCGTCAGTAAGAAACTTCGGCCAGGGGCACTTCTACCGTAGCCTCGGTATCCAGCTCCACCATGACCGTCTCTTTCAACGGGTTATTCCCCACCACCGTCGCCTCGCCCATGCGCGTGGAGACACGCTGTCCCACCTTGGGCATTTTCTCTTTCATCGCGCGGTACTGTTCCCCCTCGTAAGCGAGGCAGCACATCAGGCGGCCGCAGGCGCCGGAAATCTTCATCGGGTTGAGCGGTAGGTCCTGGTCCTTGGCCATTTTGATGGAGACCGGGTTGAACTCGGTTAAAAAGCTCGCGCAGCACAGCTGCCGTCCGCACCGCCCGAAGCTACCCAGCAGCTTGGCTTCATCGCGACTCCCCACCTGGCGCAGCTCCACCCGCACCTTGAACTGGCCGGACAATCTCCGGACAAGCTCACGGAAATCCACCCTCTCTTCAGCGCTGAAAAGGAACGTCAGGCGGCTGCTATCGAGGCTGTACTCGGCGGACAGCAGTTTCATCTGCAGGTTCAGCTCGGCAATCATTTTACCACACTCGATGAGCGCCTCTTCCGCCTTGGTGTCGAGCTCCTCCGTTTTAGCGATGTCTTCCGGGGTGGCCTTGCGCACGACCGGGCTCAAAGCCTCCCCCGATTCGGCAGCCTGTATCTGTCCCGGGGCGATAACCACGTGCCCCATCTCCATACCGCGGCTCGTTTTGACGACCGCGTAGTCGCCGGCTTTCAATTCGATGTCTTTGGCATCGAAGTAATAAATCTTGCCGGCCCTCTTAAAACGTATTCCAGCGATGTTTGCCATATCGTTCAACGCCCCGGCTACACCGGGACGCTACCCCCTTCTCTACTCGGAATATCGAGCATCAATACCTCCAGAGCCAGCCGCGTGTTAGCGTTTTGCCGGAGCTGCTCCGCGGCCGACTGTATCGCACCGATAAAAGTCTTTATCTGGCCCAGTCGATAGCCCCGGGCCATTTCCTCCAGCTCCGCCTTGCGGTCGATATTGACTATCATATCATCACAGCCCAGCTTTTGCAGCATCAGGTCGCGCCAGTAGTCCCGCCAAAAATCGAGCGAGCGGTAAACAGCGCCCCTGTCCTGGCTGAACCGGGCGGCCAGTTGCGCGGCGTAAGCAAAGCGCGCTTCGTAGTCCGCCCTGATAGCGCCGAGTATTTTATCCAGCTCCTCGTCACGCTGCTGCATCAGCCTGTCATCCTTAGCGGCGGCGATGGCCCACTCCGGGCAGCCGTGGGAAAGCCCGGCCAGGAGCCTCGCGCGCTGCGGTTCCAGTCCATTTTTCTCGATAAGCGCCGCGGTCTCGGCTGCCAGCGGCATCGGCGCTAGCTCCAGGCGCTGGCAACGGGAAATCACCGTCAGCGGCAGCAGTTTGTCATTCACGGTGAGCAGGACAAAGGTGATATTATCCACCGGCTCTTCGAGGGTTTTTAAAAGGCGGTTGGCCGCTTCCAGTGATAAAAGCTCGGCGTTATCGATGATAAACACCTTGTGCTTACCTTCGAAAGGAGGCAGGTTGGCCGCGTGCTGCATCTCTTTTATCTGGTCGATACTGATGAGCTTGGCCTCGGCCGCGTCCCCGTTTTTAATCAGCCCGATAACCTGCACATCGGCGTGCCGCATGGCGGCTATTTTTTCGCAGGAGGGGCATTTCAGGCAGGGGCGTTCTGCTGCTTCACAGTTGAGCGCCTGCGCCAGGTTTCTGGCCAGAGTCATCTTGCCCACGTGCTCCGGCCCGGTGAGCAGGTAGGCGTGGGCCAGTTTCCCGCTCTCCAGACCGTGCTGTAACAGGGAGACCGCCCGCGTTTGACCGATTACCTCCCACATCTGAAAAATCTCCTCTTCAGACCAGGTCGCGCCGCATCAGGTCGGCCAGGGTCTCGCGGCGCCGGATAAGGCGTGCCTTGCCGTCCTTGACGAAAACAATAGCCGGACGGAGCATCGAGTTGTAGTTGCTCTGCATCGGCACGGCATACGCGCCGCTCCCCGCCATCGCCAGAATATCGCCCATTTTTAATCCGGGTAACATTATTTCTTTTATCAGGATATCCCCGGATTCACAAAGCTTGCCGGAGATAGTAACCTTGTCCGTATTCTTTGCAGATACTCTATTCGCTATCAGCGCTTCCTGTACGGCGCCGTACATCGGCTGCCGGATATTATCGCTCATGCCGCCATCTACCGATACGTAGGTGCGGATGCCGGGGATATTCTTGATAACCCCTATCGTATAAAGAGCTATACCGGCTTTAGCGACGATTGACCGTCCGGGTTCGACAATCAGGTGGGGCTGCTTGAGCTTGAGTTCACGGCACTTCTCTGTCAGCCGGGTAATTATCGCTTCCGGGAAAGTAGCAAAGGGCGGGGGCGCCGCATCTACCGTATACTGCACCCCGATGCCGCCGCCGATGCTTATTGTACGCATCTCAAAACCGTGCTTTTTCTTCATCTCCGCGGCGTATTCCAGGACAGCATCTATCGCACTCAAATAAGGTTCGACCTTAAACAGTCCAGAGCCGAGATGGAAGTGGAACCCATCTACGTCCAGGTTCGGCGCGGCCAGGGCCTTAGCTACCGCTTCGTCCCAGGTGGTGCGCGTCAGGCCGAACTTGGAATCGACGATACCCGTTGAGTTGTACTTATGCGTATGCGGGTCGACACCGGGATTAAGGCGTAATAAAATCCTTACCTTTTTCTTGCCGGCTATCTTGATAAGCATATTGAGTTCCGACAGGTTGTCCACCACGATGTGGCCAATGCCGTATCTGACAGCCATTTTAAGCTCATCGGCGGACTTATTGTTGTCGGGGAAATGTACCCTTTCCATGGGGAAGCCTACCGCCCGGGCGATACCCAGCTCGCCGCCGGTGACGATGTCAAGGTCGAGTCCTTCTTCTTCGACAAGCCTAAACATGGCCTTTGTCGTGAATGCCTTCGGAGAATAGGCAATGGTGGTATTCGGGTATCGCCTACCGAACTCCGTTTTATACTCGCGACAACGGTTGCGCAGGTCGGCCTCGTCAAAGACGTATAAAGGCGTGCCATACTCTTTTGCCAGCGCTACAGTATCACACCCGCCGATGACCAGGTGGTCGTCGCCGTTAATATCGGCGGTCTGCGGGAATACCGCCAGCCTCGGGATTTCAGGTTTTAACGTCATCTTGGCCTCACACTTTTATGTTAGCAGTGACAGCTAGTGAAGTCAATGTAAAATCCATTGCTTTGGTAGTGTTTTCATCGCGTTGTCACCTACCCGGGCTTCATGATAATATGAAGGAATCTGGTGATTAACCAGGATTTTGTATTTCAGGCGATTGTTAAGTATTATTGGTATGGACACTTGCTCGGACTGTGTACTATAATAACTATCATATGTCAAAAGTACTAGACCCCCGGTACCACAATCAGGCTGGAGTCGTAATTTCATTTGTTTTAACCCTTACCCTTCCGTGAGAACGAGAAGGGTTTAAATTTGTTATTGTGTTCCCTGGCTTGCCAGGTCGGACTTAAAAGAGCATTTCCATCATATAAAGCATAAATTAACTGATGCACGAAATTCGAGAAAGGAGTTGGTCCTGATGGTTAAAGAACTTCCGGTTATTTACCTGCAAGCCGCCGCCTGTACCGGTTGCGCCGTATCCCTTCTGAACACGGCTAGCCCCACCATTAAAAATGTGCTCATTGACCAGATTGTCCCCGGTATGCACATCAATTTGAGGTTTCACCCGGTGGTGATGGCTGCCCCCGGAGACATAGCCATCGAGGTCATGGAAGACACGGCCAAACAGAAGAAGGACGGCTATTTGCTCGTCGTCGATGGCGCCGTCCCCATGGCCACGGACGCTGTTTACGGGGCCGTCGGCGAAAGGAATGGCAAACCCGTCACGATGCTGGAAAGGGTAATTGAGCTTGCCCGCGACGCCCTGGCCGTAATCGCGCTGGGGAGCTGCGCCGCCTTCGGCGGTATCGCGGCCGCCAAGCCCAATCCCACCGGCTGCCAGCCGGTCAGCAAGGCCCTCGCCGCTAAGGGTATTAAAAAACCTCTGATAAATATTCCCGGCTGCCCGCCGCACCCCGACTGGTTCGTGGGGACGGTAGCGGGTATCATCCTGAAAGGCCTGCCGGGCGCCGACGACCTTGACGATTTTCTCCGCCCGAAGGCGTTCTACGGCAAGCTGATTCACGAAAACTGTACGCGCCGGGCCTCTTTCGATGAGGGCAAGTTCGCCAAGAAGTTCGGCGACGAGGGCTGCCTCTACGAGTTGGGCTGCAAGGGCCCGATTACCTACGCCGACTGCCCGTTGCGAAAATGGAACAGCGGGACCAACTGGGTCATCGGGGCGGGGGCGCCGTGCAACGGCTGTACCCAGCCCGAATTCCCCGACCAGACTGCGCCGTTTTATGAGAAGCTCGTGGACGTCGAGTTGCCCGTCGTCGGTGCTTACTGGGCGAACAAGGAGGCGAAATAATGGGCAAGATTGTTATCGACCCCGTCACCAGGATTGAGGGGCATTTAAAAATAGAATGTACCGTCGAAAACGGCGTCGTCAAGGACGCGCGGGCTACCGGCAACCTCTTCCGCGGACTGGAAATCATCCTGCGCGGCCGGGACCCGCGGGACGCCCAGATAATCGCCCAGCGTATCTGCGGCGTCTGCCCGCAGTCGCACGGCATCGCGGCAACGCTTAATCTGGATAGCGCCTTCGGTATCAGCGGCAAAATACCGGACAACGGCCGCATTATCCGCAACCTTATCCACGGCGCCCACCTTGTCCAGGACCATATCCTGCATTTCTACCACCTGGCGGCGCTCGACTACGTCAACGTGGCCGACGTGGCCAAATACGAAGGCAACGATTCGCAGTTGAACTCGGTCAAAGACTTTATCGCCCGCGGCGAGCTGGGGCCTTTCCTCCCCCGCTATGAAGGCGATTACCGCCTGCCCCCGGCCGTTAACCAGCAGGCTGTGGCCCATTACGTCAAAGCGCTGGAAATGCGGCGCATCGGCCATGA
>JBEKDL010000057.1:0-12063 GCA_050014355.1 Dehalococcoidales bacterium
AGACCGCAGAGGAAAATGCCTTCCGTGGCGAAGTCCACCGGGCGCAGCTTGAGGTGCGCCTCGTTGAAGAATCCGTCGGCGTTAAGCGGCACCTTAAGCATATCGGCCAGCTTGCGATTCTCCTTAAGTGCGTCGATACCGGTGCTCAATACTACAGTATCTGCTTCGATTTCTATAGATTCGGGGAAGTCGGGGCTATTGATGATCACGGTCAAATCGGCAGCACCGGTAATTACCGGGGGCGATTCTTTTTCATAGCGTATAAAGATGACGCCTGCTTCCCGCGCCTGTTTATAGTATTTTTCGCGGAAGCCGTAGGTGCGGATATCGCGGTAGAGCACATAAATATTGGCTTCAGGATACAGCTGCTTGATTTTCAGGGCATTTTTCACGGCCATGGAGCAGCAGATACGGCTGCAATAGCGCCGCTCGTCGTTGCGGGAACCGGCGCACTGTATCATCACGATGTTGCGGTTATTCCTGCTAAAAGTCCCTTCGTAAAGCGCCTTTTCCAGCTCAAGCTGGGTTACAATCTGCGGCGATTGGCCCAGCCGGAAGTCTTTGGTCAGCGCCGGGCTGGCGCCGGTGGCCACGATGATAGCGCCGGCGGGCGTTTTAGCTTCCTTATCTTTTTCCGCCAGGGTTACCTCGAAGTTGCCCACGAAACCGGCGACATTTTTTACTTCGGAGTTGAGATGCAATTCGATATTCTGATTGCTTTCAACCCGTTTAATCAAATCATCGAGGAAGGTCTTGACTTCAGTGTGCTCAAGCGTGTAATGCACGTCCCGGAAATTGCCTCCGAGACGGCCTGTTTTTTCGACGAGAACGGTCTTGAACCCCTGGTCGGCCAGGGCTAAAGCGGCCGTCATCCCGCTGACGCCTCCGCCGATGACCAGGCCGGTCTGCGTCACGTCAAAATAAGAGCCCTGCAGGGGTTTTAAGCGCCGCGCCCGGGCGATGGACATTTTCACCAGCTCGATGGCCTTCTGCGTGGCGGCCTCCGGCACAGATGCGTGCACCCAGGAGCACTGGTCGCGGATATTGGCGAGCTCGAAGAGGTACTGGTTCAGGCCCGCCTCGCGCAGGGTATCGCGGAAGATGGGCTCGTGGGTGCGGGGGGTGCAGGACGCCACGACCACACGGTTAAGACGGTGCTCGTGAATCATATCGCGGATGTTGTTTAGACTGCTGTTCGAGCAGGTGAACATGGTATCGGCGGCAAAGACGACCCACGGCTCTTTAGCGGCTTCGTTTTTAACGCGTTCGACATCCACCACCGAGGAGATATTGTGGCCGCAGTGGCAGACGAACACGCCGATGCGGGGCGGCTCGTCGGTGGTATCGTGCTCATCCGGGTAGGATGCCTTCGTAATCAAGGTATGGCGCGATGGCGCAAGCAGCTCCATCGCCATGGAAGCGGCGGCGCTGGCCTGTGTGACTGTTTCAGGAATATCTTTTGGCTCTTGGAAAGACCCGGCGGTAAAGACACCGGCGCGCGATGTCGCCAGGGGCAGCAGCCTGTCGGTGGCGCAGAATCCGTATTCATTCAACTCGATGCCGAGCTGTTGCGCCGCCGCGGTTGCGGTCAACCCCGGCTCCATACCGACGGACAACACCACCAGGTCGAACTCCCGCTGGCTTAACTTGCCGCCATCGAGGAACTGTAATTTCAAATCTTTAGACCCGGGGACCTGCAGGACGCGGGAGGGGATACCTTTGATATAGCTTACGCCCTGCTGTTTCGCGCGCTCGTAATACTGGTCGAAGTCCTTGCCGTAAGCGCGGATGTCCATGTAGAAAACAGCCGCTTCAAGTCCCGGCAAATGGTCGGCGGCGACCAGCGCCTGCTTGGTGGAGACCATGCAGCAGACAGAAGAGCAGTACTCGTTACCGCAACGGCTATCGCGCGAGCCGACGCACTGAATCCAGGCGACGCGCCGGGCAGGCTTGCTGTCCGAAGGGCGGATAACGCGTCCTTCGAATGGGCCGGAGGCGGAGAGCATGCGCTCGAACTGGACGCTGGTCAGCACGTTGGGATAGCGCCCGAAGCCGAACTCGCCCTTTTTCTCCGCGGCGAACTCGGTAAAGCCGGGCGTTAAAATAACCGCGCCGATATCCAGCTCCACCGTACGGTCTTTCATGCAGTGGTCGATGGCGCTCTGCTCGCAGGCTGTGACGCACTGCAAGCACTCGGAGCAGAGGGCACAGTTCAGACAGCGCTCCGCCTCGGCTAACGCGGCTTCCTCGCTAAGGCCTCCCTCGACCTCTTTAAAATTATCAACGCGTTCGGCGGCGGCTAGTGAACCGGCTACCGCGCGCGGCTTTTTCTCTTTACCTTTAGTGGCGGGCAATAGCTCTTGAGGCACGGGCCTAATCGTGGACTCGAAGCGGTCCTCGCGCATATCCGCGCCGTTGAGGTAGCGCGCTATCGACTCCGCGGCGCGTTTGCCCGCCGCCACCGCCTGGATGACCGAAGCCGGCCCGGAGACGGCATCGCCGCCGGCGAAGATACCTTTAACTGAAGTCTCCAGCGTGGCTGGGTCTGTCTTGATGCAGCCACGGTCCACGGTCAGTCCCGAATCAATCGTGCATTCTTTGTCTAGCGCCTGGCCGATAGCCACGATAATCGAGCCGGCTTCAAGCGATGTCCGGTTGTTATCATCGTAAACGGGGCTAAAGCGCCCTTTTTCATCATAGACGCGGGCGCACCGTTTGAGCTCGATGCCGCTGACGGCGCCGTTGCCCAGCACGCGGCGAGGGCCCCAGCCGTTTTTAATCGCGATGCCTTCTTCCAGGGTGGCGGCGACCTCTTCCGGCAGGGCGGGCATCTCCTCGCGCTGCTCGAGGCAGACCATGGCAACGCTTTTCGCGCCAAGGCGCAGGGCGGTGCGCGCGCAATCGACAGCGACGTTGCCCCCGCCGATGACGATGACTTTGCCGCTTAGCTTCGGTTTGTCTTTGCCGGCGGCCGCGCGCAGGAACTCCACGCCGTAAGTGACGTTCGCCTTGTCCTCCCCCTCCACCCCCAGCTTGCGGCTGTTCTGTGTGCCCACGGAGAGGAAAACAGCGTCGTTTTCGCCGCGGATTTTATCGATGTGAATGTCGGTGCCAATGCGTGTGTTGTAAATAAAATTAACACCCTTGCGTCGGATAAGCTCGACCTCATGGTCGAGGATATTTTTCGGCAGGCGGTACTCCGGGATGCCCCAGCGCAACATACCGCCGGCGGCAGGGGAAGCTTCATAGACCGTTACCGCGACGCCGCGGTCGGCAAGGTCAGCGGCGGTGGTAAGACCGGCCGGCCCGGCGCCGATGACAGCCACCTTTTTCGCGCCGGGTGGAGGCGTCTTTTCTTCAGGCAAAGCGAGCTTGCCGGAGGCTATCATCTCCATCTCTTTATCGGAGGCGAATCTCTTTAACAATCTGATAGCCACCGCCTCATCGAGGGAGTTGCGCGTGCATTTAGCCTCGCAAGGATGGGTGCAGATGCGCCCGCAGATAGCCGATAGCGGGTTGCGCTCCCGGATGAGGTCCACCGCTTTAAGGTATTCCTTTTTCTTAATCAGCTGGACATACCCCTGGACGTTGATATTGGCCGGGCACTCCACCTTGCAGGGCGCATGCCCGTTTTTCAAAATGCCGAAGATATTGGGCGTGGCCTGCGGATAATACCTGGCGATGGCCTTGCGCGTGCCCAGGTTGCGGTCGAAGCGGTTGGGGATGTTTACCGGGCAGGCCTCCGTGCACTGGCCACACGCGGTGCACTTTTCCTCGCTTACATAGCGGGGGTGGATTTTTACGGTCGCCTTGAAATTGCCCGGCTCGCCCTTGAGGTCAGCGAGCTCCGCCAGGGTCAGTATTTTAATATTGATATTGCGCGCGCATTCCACCAGTTTGGGTGAAACAATACACGTGGCGCAATCGCCGGTAGGGAAGGTCTTATCGAGGCGCGCCATCATGCCACCGATAGCGGCCTCGCGCTCGACTAAATAGACTTTAAAACCGGCGTTGGCCAGGTCTAGCGACGCCTGGATACCGGCGATGCCCCCGCCCTGTACCAGCACCGCCCCGGTCTGCTTTTTATTGCTTTTAGTCATATTTCTAACCTTTTATACTTTTAATGCCCGGAAGACTGCCTTAGGCGGCACCATCAGGCGCTGGCAGCCCAGCTCCTCGGGCGAGATACCCAGGCATAGTCCGATAAGCTGGGTAATGTAAAGCACTGGCATGTCATAGGCTTTGCCGGATTTTTTGGCCATATCCTGCTGCCTCAAGTCCAGGCTGGTCTGGCACATCGGGCAGGCGACGGTGATGCAATCCGCCCCGGCAGCCCGGGCCATCTCGATAATCGCGGCAGAGCGCGCCACGGTGATATCGGTGCGCGTAAGGTTCAGAGCGCCGCCGCAGCATTCGACTTTACCCGGCCACTCCAGGCTTTCGCCGCCAACGGCATCGACAAGGTTTTCCAGGATGGTCGGATTTTCCGGGTCGTCCAGGCCGGTAGCTTCAGGCGGCCGGAGAAGATAACATCCGTAGTAGCAGGCGACCTTCAGGCCGCGCAAGGGCCGTTTCACGGCTTTTTTCAGCTTCGCCAGACCGACATCTTGGGACAGAACCTCGATAAAATGGCGCACGGGGACCGAACCATCATAGCTTTCTCCAAGTAAAGCGCCGACGCTTTCGCGCATGGCCGGGGAATTAACGACCTCGTAGTTGGCTGCTTTCGAGCGGTTATAGCAGGCGGCGCAGTTGACCACCATGTCCAGGCCCATTTCTTTAGCCAGCACCAGGTTAGCCGCCGCCAGCGAAGCGGCCAGAGCGCGGTCGGTCTGGTGTGCCGCGCTGGCACCGCAGCAAGTCCAGCCCTTGATTTCCTGCAGCTCGATACCCAGCGCTTTGGCTACCGCCAGGCACGACTCGTGCATGTCGCGGGCGGTGGAATGGGCGGAGCAGCCGGGGTAATAAGCGTATTTCATTGGCTCTTTCCTTTTGATTTGGCAATACCGGCAAATATCTTTTTCACCTTGCTTTTATCCGCGCCGGAGGGCGGTAAAACGGCCATTTTGCCTTTCTTCAACATGGTTGGGAACTTGTCCATATCGTCCATGAGCTTGCCAGCGCCCAGCTTATAGGCGGCAATCATGCGGAGGTCGTAAGAGCGCCCGTAGGCCTTGACCGTATCCAGGAAGAGACGGTTGAAAAGCGGCGCGTTGCCCTCTGGTCTGGCCATGCCTTTCTCTAACGCAACGGCGCGCAGGGCGTCTATAATCCCGGCGAAATTAATCTCGTTGGGGCAGCGGGCATAGCAGGTCTCGCAGGAGAGGCAGGTCCAGACGAGGTCGCTCTGCAACAGCTCATCGCCGGCCCCGAGCTGCAAGCGGCGGATAATCTCCGACGGCGGCGACGAGACCAGCCCCGCTACCGGGCAGCCGATGGAGCACTTCTGGCACTGGTAGCACGCAGACAGGTCTACTTCCGCCCGCTGTTCGATTGTGGCTCGGAGACTTTCACCGGACGGCTGTTTTTTAATTTTTATCGTCATAGTTCTCAACCCTGAAATTTATTCGTCGGACTCTTCGCCGGCGACACCCAGCGCCGCCAGCTTGACCGGGGCCACTTTACGGTAGACCTCCGACGGCTGGCGCAATTCACCGTTCACGGTCAGGAGGTCATTCACCTTGATACCGAAAAGCCGCTCGTTTTCCTGGAGATACGGCAAAATCACTTCCCAATCAGCGTCGGTCACTTTAAAGAAATGGCCGCCGTTGAGCTGCTGGCCCACGACCGTTTTATGCGGGTCGCGGATGTAAATGGCGCCGCCGGAGGCGAGCGAGAATATGTTGCTGCCCGCGTACGGCTCCTTCAGCGGGGCGACGTTACCGGCATCATCGAAAGCGATTCCGTTCAGGATAACGAAGCCACCACCGCTGAAGACATCGCCGGCCATGAAGGACTCGGCGAGGAAGTCCAGGCAGGTGCCGTTAATGACCACTCTCGGCCGGCCCACGGAGTTGATGAGCGGCCGCCCGGCGGCGTTCCCCAGCACGTAAACGGCGCCTCCCTTTGCGCCGTACAAGAAGGTCTGCCCGGTATCTCCGTGGATTACCAGCTTACCGGTCTTGATAATCTGCCCCACCTGGTCCTGGGTATTACCGTGCACGGTGATGGTCAGCCCGTCGAGGCCGGAGCCAAGGTAGTCCCCGGCGCTGTCATAAACATCGATGGTGACCCCTTCCGTTTCCGGACCGAGGCCGCAGCCGGCAAACCGCTGACCGGCGCAGTTGAAGCTGATGAAATGGCGCCAGCCCTTGAAATAAGCGTCCATGACCAGCGCCGCGTCGCAATCGATGCCCTCCGCCGGGAACCCCCGGGTATCGATAACCAGGGTGGTCTCGCCGGCAAGCGGGGCACGCAGGTCCTGACGGGCGGCATAATTAATGAGGCGGTAAGCGCCCGACGCCGTTCCATCCAGCGCGGGCAGGCTGCCGAACAACTGGCGCAGCGCTTCTCTGACGATATACACGATATGTTTGCGTTTCTTATCGCCGGTGGCATAGCGGCGGTCGTTGAGGAGCGTCAGGGTCTCGATAGCGGCGGCGGTGAGCGCCGGCTCCTCCGCAAATGAAACGACCGATTCACAGGCGGCGCGGAAGTCTGCCAGCGACCAGGCGGGGACTTTTTCACGGAGGTATTCGTAAGCCGCCTGTCCGCCGGCCTCCAGGCTCCGGCGCAGGTTCACATCGATATCTTTTATCACGGGGGAGGGGCTAACATTCAGAGATGAAGCGCCCGTCTCTTGGCCGGACGGTAAACGTACCGGTACGCCGAATTTATCGGTGCAGGACATCCGGTATTTGCCTGTCCTGTCCTTTTCCAGCGAAAAAATGAAAGAGCCGCCGTCCGTGTGGCTGCCGCCGCGCGCATTCCAGTAGCGGTCGGCGACCGGGCAGATACGGCCGTCTTCTTTGGCCATGCTTAAAAGGGTGGCATCTATCGCCTGCTTTTCCGAGGCAATCAGCCCCACCTGCACCTCGCCGTCAGCGAAAGCGAAGACCTGCGGGCGCAGCATGGCCGTATCGGTGATGCCGATAAGCTGGAACCTCTTTTTTTCCGGCAGATTGCGGGCGATGATGAAAAACCAGGGGCCGTCCGGCGAGGCGTGGATATGCGTCGCCTGGATAGCGCGGTATAAAGACTGTTTATCGCGCGGCAGCCGGTCGAAGTCCAGTTCGGAGGTCGGCGCGAGGGCTTCGATAATGTATTCCAGAGGATAACCGTAAGTCCGGTCCAGCAGGTCGAACAGTAGAACGGAAACCTCGGTATCCGTGAGGAACTGCGGGTAGATATGGCGCTGGGCCAGGTACTCGCACACGGAATAATAGTTGGCGAAGTCGCCGTTATGCACCAGCGCCGTGTTCAAAGCCCCGAAGGGGTGAGCGCCGCCGGGATGCCAGACGCGCCCCTTGGTCGGGAAGCGCTGATGGGCAATCCAGACATACGCTTTAAGGTCGTTGATTTTGTAATAGTCCGTGATGGCCTCGGCGTAACCGACTACCTTCAGAATCATGATATTCTTGCCATAGGACATAACGAAGGCTTTTTTCTCGCCCAGCGAGGCGTAATACTCCTGGTTCAGCCGGATGCTCTGCTGGTTTAAAAACTCGCCTTCCGCCTCCGCGCGGGTAAGCTCTGACAGGTTGTTTTTCGCCACGAATGAATCCAGAGCATCCGATTTGGGACGGAGGAAATAGCGCCGGACATCCGGCGGTTTCGCCTCCAGTATCGGTATGGACTTCCAGTCCGCGATGGTCTCCAACTGGTCGGATTTGACCACCTCGAAATAGGGCGTAATGTATTTCTCTTCCATTTCACGGACGATGCCCGTGTCCAGGAAAGCGATATGCACCATGTAATAGTTATCGAGGACGTCCTGCGTAACGCCGAGCTGACCGGGGACAAACCCCAGCGCCGCGATGCCGCCGCCCTTACCGTTACCGCGGTTGTGCATCTGCTTGGACGGCTCGTGGATATGCCGGGCCGCGACCGGCTCGGTGGCGCAGAAGCCCACCACGCCGCAGCCGCCTTCCTCCTCGCCCTTGTACGATGTAGGGAAGGGCAGGTTGATAGACTCGTTAAGTCTTTGACGCGAGGCTATTAATTTGTCTAACAGTTCGTTATTCATTTTGGCTCTACTGGAGCGTTAGTATAGTCGAGGTGCATGAGCAGGTCGGTGCGTCCTCTTAACTCGCTCACGCTCCTTAGTCCCAGTCTTTTCAGGATACCGACCAGCTCTTTGCGCCAGGCGCTGTAGAGATTGATAATGCGCTGCGTGCCCCAGTCCAGGTCTAGCTTTGCGGCGAGCTCGGGGTCGGTGGTAGCGATACCGCGCGGACAACCGCGCCCGCTTTCGCAGCGGCTGCACCGGATACAGCCGAGAGCGACCAGCTCGGCCGTACCGACGACCACGCCGTCAGCGCCGAGGGCAATAGCCTTGGCGATGTCATGGACCGTCCGCAGGCCGCCGCTGCAAATCAGGGTCACTCTATCCCGGATGCCTTCCTGCACCAGGAACCGGTGCACCTTGACGATAGCGTACTCGATGGGCATGGCGATGTTCTTCTTGGCGATGTCCGGCGCCGCGCCGGTGCCGCCGTAGCCGCCATCCAGGTGGACGATATGCGTGCCGGCGGAGTAGCTGCCCACGGCTACCATATCGACATCGACGGGAGTGGACACCTTCGTTGATATTAAAGCGCGCCGGTTGACGTGCTTTATCCAGTCGATGTGTTTTTTATGGTCTTCGATGGAATAAACGCTGTGGAACGGGAACGGCGAGAACAGCGAAATACCCAGCACCGTTTCGCGCATACGGGCGACCGCCGGCGTCACTTTATCGGCAAGAAGGTGGCCGCCCAGGCCCGGTTTAGCGCCCTGGGCATACTTGAACTCTACCATCCGGACCCGCTGAATGGTTTCCTCGCGCACGCCGAAGAGGCCGGTGGCCACCTGGGTGATAACGTGGTCGTCGTAAGGTCTCATGCGCTCCATGTAGCCGCCTTCGCCGGTGCAGGTGAACGTGTTAAAGGCGGTGGCGGCCCGCGCCTTGGCCAGCTGGGTCACGTTGCTGACCGAACCAAAGGACATGCCGCCGCCGTACCAGGGGACATCGATTTTTATTTTCGGGCGGTCATCGTGGCGACGGTTCAGCTCGAGGCTGGTATCTATTTCATCATCGTCCAGGGCGACGGGCGGTTTTTCCGGGAACTTAAAGCGCAGCCGGTCGAAGCCGCCGTCGGAGGCGCCCGTCTCGTATTCGTAATTATAGTCGGGGGAGGGCGGTTCGCCGGTCTCCGCCATTTTCCAGGTCGCCAGTAAGATATCCGGTGTCCAGCGGGGGTCCCCGAGCGCTTTCAACATCGGGTTTTCGACCATCTTTAATGCCTTATTGGGACAGAGGTCGACGCAGTAATGGTCGGTCTTTGCGCAGGACGGCCCGATGCACGTGTTGAGGTGCGGCGCCAGGAACAGATTGTAGCCCGGTTTCTTTTGGTGCACGCTGTAAGGGCAGACCCCGGCGCACTTGCCGCAGAAAGTACAGGCGCTGCTGCGCCGGATGATATACTTGGCAATCTCGTTACGGTAGCGCGAAGGCGCCGGTTTTATCTCACGCGGCACTGCCACCGAAGGTACCAGCGTTTTCAGCGTGTTTTCCGGCAGGATTTGCGCCAGTTTATTTTCTTGCACCAAAGAGTCTACCAAAGGTGTCCTCCTCAAGGTCTTCAAAGAACATGGCGCGGCCGGCCTCGCCGCGGAGACGGCGCGCCTCGCGGATGCCCATCGCGCCCATCATTTCGATGAGCTGGTCGTGCCAGGCGGCAATCAAGTTCGTCATGCGGCCGACGCCATACTCGCGGGTTATCTCCTCGATTTTGCCCGGGCAGACCAGGTCTTCCCGGCAGTCCTGGCAGAACTGGCATTCCAGGGCAATCATAAGAGGCATGTTAACGCTCACTAGGTCGGCGCCGCAGAGCATCTGCTTGGCCAGGTGCTCCGGCAGGGCGATGCCGCCGCCGGCCATAATCGTGACCTCGTCCCGGATGCCGTCTTTCACCAGCGAGGTATGGATGTGACGCATCATATCTTTGACGAATTTCGGTTTTTCCACGTTAATCTGGTTGCCGTTAATATCCGCCACGACATGGATAACCTCGATAAAGGGCTGGTGCGCCAGCTCGATGGCGCGCTGTTCGCCGTGAGCGTCCAGGTCTACCCTCACCGCGACGACAAGCCCGGGACTAACAGATTTCAGCTCTTTAACCCGGTTTTCTAAGTTGTCATCATCGCTGATTTCCAACAGCCTGGTTTTACATAATATATCTTTCGGGGGCAGGTGTTTATCTTTAGATAAATGGAACATCAGGTGGGGCAGGAACTGCTCCTTTTCCGCCCCGAGAAGCTCGTAATGTTCCCAATCAATAATTAACAGCGTGCCCGTCCGCCGGGCGGTATCGGCGAATACCGGCAGGAGAGCAGGGAAGAAATATTTAGCCGGCAGCTTATCGATAATCAAGGGTATGGGTATATCTACCAGCGGGAACAGGCCGCTGCTCGGCTTTCCCTTCTCGTCAAAGGTGATTAACCGCGGCTTTCTCCCGATATCCACGGCCGTGCTGATGTACTCGCGCCCGTGGATGCCATCGCGGGTGGGGCGGACGATTTCCGACATATCCGTCCACATCGCGTCGAAACCGGGGCCGGTGAATTTACCGCGGTAGCCCGCGCCGGAGACCGGTATGGCGGCTGTATCCGCCTGGTTCCAGGTGGTGGCGATAATGTCCGGCGTGAAATAGCTGTTGCCCATGCGCTCGTACATCGGGTTGACGGTCATCGCCAGGATGCCCTTGGTACAACTCTGGACGCAGGAAAAACAACCCATGCACTCGAAGAAGAGGGACTCGACCGTTTTCAGGTCTTTAATATAGTCCATCTCCTGGCGGTACCGGTCATAAACGCAGGCCTTCTTCACGCAGTTGTGGCAGCGCGCGCAGTCTTCCCGCCAGTCCACGATGCCGAACTTGCCGACGGGCGGAAGACGACGGGCTATTTTTTTAGTCTCGATATGATACTTTTTAGGCATATCACTTCTACCTACGAAACGGCGGCCACTAATTCAGGCACTACGTTTTCACAACCACCGGAGAGAATATGGACCCCCTTAAGCCCCGGTAGGCCTTTAAGCTGTTTAATCGTTTCCACGGCGATTTTCAGACCTTCTTTTTGCTGCGCCACAGCATCCCCGGCGGCTTTAAGGCGGTCGATGACCGCCGGCGGGATGTTGAAATCGGTGTGTTTTTCCGATAGCTCTCTGGCCTGCGCGGCGCTCTGCAGGGGCATGACGCCCGCCAGGAAGGCCGCTTTTTCCGTGAGGCCTTTTTTACGCGCCGCCTCCAGCCATTCTTTGAAAGCGGCGACATCGAATACGGCCTGGGTCTGGATGAAGTCTGCCCCGGCGGCGATTTTTTTGCCCAGGCGTAGTAGATTTAATTCGATAGGTTTTAAATAGGGGTTAGCGGCCGCGCCGACAAGCATCGAAAACCCTCCCTTGATTTTGGTGCCGTCCAGCAGCTGTCCCGAGTTCATTTTTTTGACCAGAGCCACCAGCTGAATCGAATCGATGTCGAAGACGTTGGCCGATTCCGGATTCCCGATAAGCGTCTGGTGATATCCGGAAAGACATAGCACGTTTTTTATACCCAGGAGCGCCGCTCCCAGCAGGTCCGATTGCAGAGCAATGCGGTTACGGTCGCGGGTGACGAGCTGGTAAACAGTCTCGATGCCGGCCCGGCCCAGAGCCACCGAAGCCGCCAGGCTGGATACGGCCACGCCGTAGTGGTTATCGGCGACATTTACGGCGGCAATCCCGCGGCCGAAAAATCTCGCGCAGGACTCTATGCCCGAAGGGTCAACATCGGGCACAGGCAGGTATTCCGCGGTAAAAATAAAGTCTTTACCTGTAAGTTTCCCGGCCAGCCTGCTTTCCTGTTTCATGGATTCTCTCCT
>JBEKDL010000058.1:0-11714 GCA_050014355.1 Dehalococcoidales bacterium
TTACTTGTATTTCTGAATTCCCTCTCATCTAAGCCTCCGTTTACTACGTTGGCTCTAATCTACCATATTCCGCCCATAAAGTCAGTTACCCGGAAGAGACTTTTTCAGCACCCTGCTAGAACGTAGTAGAGTCTTGAATTTTTCTAATGATTTTATTTTAGAAGGTTCTCGCTCTATGTGTGATGGTAGAATTGGTAAGTCGTCTGAGCGAATGTAGACTAAGCAAGGTTTTTTATTTTTCCATGCTTCTTTATATTCTACCTCCGTATATGAGACTCTTCTACCTGGAACCAATGTCCCATATCGATAACCTATAATAATAACCACAATATCACTTGTTTTAACTTCGTCTAAAACGGTTTCTAATGGAGTTTCTGGTCTCGCACCAAAGAATTCCATAGATGCATGTAACAATTGTAGCTGTCGGGTAACTTCTAAAATGGATTTTCGTTCATTAATTAAATCGGAATAAGTGGAGCATATAAATACTTTTAAAGTTTTTTCCGACATAATATAGCCCTATCAGATATATCAGGTCTACGTATTCATCTATGAAATATACATGTTACGTTAAATTTTGAAGTTGTCCCAGTAATGAAGTACGTGTTCTTCATATCTCCATTACCCGGTGAGTTTTGGTGTCATTATACAACAGCGCAGAAATTTCTAAAACTCTGCGGCCCCTTTCGTAAAAAGGAATAATAGGGGATTTAATTGTCCTCGCGCCGATAATCGTCAAGGGATAGGGATTTTTACCTATTTTTGTGGCTCCCCTTGTTCTCCCTCATATGCTCTCTGCACTGCTGTAAAAAGGCCTCGAAGCGTATCTCCCGCGCGGGGTCTTTAGTCCCCTCCACCACTACGTTTAATACAGGCAGGCCGTAGTCCTGGCGGAACTGGTGCAGCAGCAGGCTCACGATTGTCCCCGGCATGCACCCGAACGGGATGATATTCACGATACCGTCAAAGCCGTGCTCGGCGTATTCCACCACTCTCCCCATGCTTAAGATGGCTTCGCCTTCCACGGCGGGTGTCAGGTAGGTGTGGCCTTTATCGAGAATCGCCTGGGTGGGCAGCTCACGGGCAAACGCCTCTATCGAGCTATCAAACTGCTGCCGGATGGGCTCGGCTACCCTTTCCTGGACAACCTCGGTGAGCTTCTGCCTGGCCCAATCGCGCCAGCCGCCTTCCAGGTGCAGGCGGTTGCGGCGCTTACGCTGGTGGTCGATGTAGTCCAGCCACTCTTCCAGCGGCGGCACACCGCACTGCGCCCCGAGCGCTTCCAGGCGCCGGATAAGCGAATCGTTGGCAAACTGGTTGCTGCGGACGAATATTTCCCCGACGATGCCGATGCGCGGCTTACGCGAACCTGTATCGATTTTAACGGCTTCAAAGGTCTGCCTGGCCTTATGCGAGAAATTTTTCAGGACTTCAGCGTCCTGCCCGATGTTCTTAATCAGTAAATCAAGCTGCTCTTTGTAAACGGCATCGGTCTCACCGATATTTACTTCGTAAGGGCGTCTCTCTAAAACCAGCTTATGCATCGAGTCCAGGATGGCGATGCCCCGCCAGGCGTGAAGGCGGAAGCCCCGCCCCAGGGCGGCCATATCCTTGTGGTAGCCGCCCGTCTGGTCGAAAACGAGCACCGGCACCTGCTGCAGTCCTAATTCATCCAGCACCAGGCGGTGGAGCCGGTTATACTGCCCGAAACGGCAAGGCCCGCTGGCGGCGGGCATGAAGAAAGCCGCATGCTCCGGGTCGAAGTCCGGCGCCATGGTCTTCTTAACGATGTCTCCGGTGGTGATGATGCTGGGGTAACATTCTTTGCCCGTGGTGTATTTTCGGCCTATTTCCAGGGTAAGCTCGTCCGATTCCGGTAGAGGTTCGGCATCGACGCCGCAGTGGCGCATCGCGGCGGCCAACGCGTAACCGTGGTCAATCATGTAAGGCACGTAAACGCGCCGGCTGCCGGTGTGGTTGGAAGAGATACTGACCAAAGCGATATGCTTGCTCGTGCCGCGCGTGCGGGCGTTACGTATCGTGTCGATGAAAGCCTCGCAACGGGTGATGATGCCGGCATCGGCGGAATGCTCATCGATTTCTATCGTCAGGAAAGGTTTGCCCTCGGTCTCTTTGCTGAAGAATTTTGTTAAATACGAATCAGGCCCGCAGGCGAAATTCGTGACATAAAGCCCGAAGAGGCGGGGGTCATGGGCTATAATATGGCCGGCGCAGAGTATTTTCTGGCCGGCTTTCCAGTACATATTGGGGTGGACGGCGCTGACCTCCCCGGCGACGGACTGGAGCGGTAGAAAATCGATGGGGATGGCCAGGATATTGAGGTCGCGGAGCTTTTCTGGGATGTTGAGCGTCATGGCGTCGTCGTAAGTATTGTAAGCCCTCCCGACGACGACGATGGCCTTTTCGCCGGGTTTGAGCTGTTCCAGAATCTCGCGGCCGCGCTGCTGCTGCCAGGCGTTGAAAGCGTCGATAGCCTGAAACCCTGCCTCGATGGCCCGGTTAATGTGTTCGCTGTCGGTGATTCCCGCGCTTCTGGCGGCTCTGGTTAACACCTTTTTCAGCCACGGGCGGCCGCGGTCGGGGTGGATAACCGGTCGAAGCACTTTCGGGGTTTTTCCCTTAGGTGTAATCAAGGCTTCTTTAATATGGGTTGAGCTTAACATAATGTAGGGCAGGCTCTGGGTCAGGGGGCAGTTCCAGGACTTCTGGAAATCGCCGGAGAGCTTTTCCATGGTGCACTGGACGGGCAGGAAGATGAAATCCGGCTCTTTTTCCAGCAGGTTGAGCAGGTGGCCGTGGGCCAGCTTGATGGGCAGGCATGGCTCCTCGACGATGTTCTCCACGCCCTGGCGTATTATCTGGCGGTTCGTGGGGTCGGAGAGCACTACTTGGAAGCCGAGTTCGGTGAAAAAGGCTTTCCAGAGAGGAAAAAGATCGTGGAAAAAGAGCACCCGCGGGATGCCCATTGTTTTACCGTTGGGCTTGTCCGGTTTTTCTTTAGCGTAGGTGTCAATGAGCGCTTTAGCTCTTTCTTCGAAGAGACGCGGGATTTTTGACGACTGGCGTTTCTCTTTCTTCTCGGCGCTGTCCCACTTGCCGCAGCGCGAGCCGTAGAAGAGGGGTTTTTCTCCCTCGAAGGTCACTTTGTGGATTTCACACCGGTTGGAACAGCTCTGGCACTCGAAAGATGAAAGCTCGTAATTGCGGCTGGCAAGGTCGAACCCGCGGAAGCGTGTCTTCTGGCCGACGGCTTCCATCTCTTCTCTAGCCAGCATGGCCACGCCGACCGCGCCCAGGATATCATGCTGGGGAGGCACGGTGATTTTCTTGCCCAGCACCGCTTCGAAGGCGGCTTTCATGGCGCGGTTGAAAGCGGTGCCGCCCTGAAAGAGGACATGGTCGCCGATTTTACGGTCTTCGACAACTTTAGTAAGGTAGTTTTTCACGACGGAATAGGCGAGGCCGGCTACCAGGTCTTCTTTGGCCGCCCCCCGCTGCTTGCAGTAGTTCTGCTGCGACTCCATGAACACGGTACAGCGCTCCCCCAGGTCGAGCGGGTGTTTGGCGGCCAGCCCCAGCGCGCCGAACTCCTCTTTGATATTGATGCCGAGCTTTTCCGCTTGCTCTTCCAGGAAAGAGCCGGTGCCGGCGGCGCAGACTTTGTTCATGGTGAAATCGATAATGGTGCCGTTCTGGAGGCTGATGTACTTGGCATCCTGCCCGCCGATTTCAAAGATGGTGTCCACCTCCGGGCAGACGAAAGCCGCCGCTTTAGCGTGGCTGGTAATCTCGTTGCGGATGACATCCGCGCCGAAAAACTCGCCGGTCATGTACCGCCCGGAACCGGTGGAGCCGGTGCCCTTGATAATGACTTTTTCGCCAAGCTCCTGGCCGACTTCCAGAAGTCCCTGCTTGACGGCTTCGATAGGGCGGGAGGCGGTCATCAGGTAGCGCCGGGCCACCACGTTATTGTCTTTGTCGATGACGACGACGTTGGTGCTGATGGAGCCGATATCCACGCCGATATACGCCTCGAGGGGTTTTTCAGCGTCGATTTTTACGGTATCAATAACAATCGGGTAGTTATCTCCCTGCAAAGGCGGCAGGGTAACAAATGTGTAGTCACGCTTTAAGATATAGTCCCGCAGGCGCTTTAAGGTATCTGCGGGCAGGGTATTTTCTTTGCTGACGATGGCGGCGCCCAGCGCGCCCAGGACAGCGAAATGCTCCGGGACGATTAAGTCCCCGTCTTTAAGCTCCAGCACCTCTAACAGGGCGCGGCGGATGCCTTTATTGGCGGCCACGCCGCCCTGGAAGGAGACCGGCCGGGCGAGGTCGCGCCCGCGGATGACCTGGCCTTTAAAGTTGCGTATCATGGCGAAGCACAGCCCGGCGACGATATCGTGAACCGGCGTACCGACCTGCTGGAGATGAATCATATCGCTCTTGGCGAAAACGCTGCACCGGCCGGCAACACGGGGCGGGTGCTCCGATTTCAGCGCGACGTCGCCGAACTGCTCGATGGGGATGCCCATGCGGGAAGCCTGCTGGTCGAGGAAAGAGCCGGTCCCAGCAGCGCAGACGCCGTTAATGGCGAAATCGGCCACTTTAGGCTGGGCCTCGGCGGGGTCTTTCTTCAGCACGATAAGCTTGGAGTCTTCGCCGCCGATTTCCAGGATGGTTTTGACTTCCGGGTGAAAGCGGGTGGTGCCGGCGGCCTGGGCGGTTATTTCACTTACGAACGGGATTCCCAGCAACCCGGCGATAAGCTGCCCGCCGGTCCCGGTCGCGGCGGCTACGGTAAATTTATCCGGCGGGTATTTCGACAGAATATCGTCCAGGATGGCCAGCACAGTCTCGACGGGCTGCCCCCTGGTACGGACATATCTCGATTCTATAATATTACTGGCATCATCGAGCGCGACCGCTTTGGCGGTCACCGAGCCGATATCGATACCGAGCTTCATACTAAAGACTCATCCCTTAAAAAGGTTTCATTCTGCTGGAGAAGTCAAAGATGCAGTTAATTTCATTATAGCTTGGTTGGGTGGGTGTGTCTAATGGAAAGAAAAATACAGGTCTAAAAGGATATTGAGCGTGCGCATGGAGTTCACCAGCGGCGTATTTTCTTTATTAGCGCCGAGGTTTCTCTCCAGTTCATCGGCCAGGGCGGAAATCATCTTGCGCAGGTCTTCCGTGCCCCCTTTTGTTTTCAGCGCCGTTACCTGCCGGATGACATCGGGTTTGGCCACCGGTTTAAGCTGCTGGATGGCCATATTTATGTTCAGCTCCTGTAGACCCTGGAGCACACCCCGCACCTTTTTCCCTTGCTCCTCACGCTGGCGCTCTTTGGCCTCGTTTTCGGCCTTCTGCCGCGTGAACTGCCGGGAGAGGCGCATTAGTTCGTCGAGTCCGCTTTCTTCTTGGGCCATTTAATACCTGCCCGGGAAAATTTGTTCCTGATACAGCCATTATCAGTATACAATAAAAACCTGCCGGGCAGGAAACGTCCTGTGACCCACGGTAGTCAGGTTCAGCATAATGTTTCCTTAACAATTTCAGGTTAAAATATAAATATAATGAAGTTTTATTCTTACCCGATGGTACGGTACAAAGAAAGAACATGAGCTATGAGTGAGATTATCGCCCGGCCGGTCAAATACGTCCGTTTCGATACCAACGTCCTCTATCTTATCCCCAGATGTTACGGTTCTTTCCTCTGCAACGAAGGAAAACGTGAGTGCTGTTACTGCCCGGTGTCCAGAGAGTGCGAAGTCAAGCAGGCCGGTATCAAGGTGTCCGACAAAGCCTGAATATTGTGTTAACCGGGTTACCTTGATATAATTACTGGACAGCGGGAGTAAACCGATGATTTGCCCTGTTTGCAAGATAGACATGATGGTCATAGAGTACCGGCAGATAGAGATAGACTTCTGCCACAGGTGCTCCGGTATCTGGTTTGATAGAGGCGAGATGGAGCTTTTATTAAAAAAAAGCGCCTCGGGCAGCGCGGGACCAACACCGCCTCTCGAAGGGTTGACTGGAGAGACGAGATCGTATGGGAAGCGCAAATGCCCTATCTGCGGTAAAAAGATGAAAGAGGTGCCCATCGGCCAGCCCCTAATTGAGGTTGATATTTGCCGCCATGGCGACGGGATATGGTTCGACGGCGGAGAGCTCCAGGAGCTTTTAAAGCAGGCCGCCGCCGGGCCTATCGCCAACGAGGGCATGATAGGGAATATTACGGCCTTTCTCGGTGACACTTTTCAAGCCGGGGAACTGCATAAGTAAGATAAATGAGGAGGTAGGTTTATGCTAGCGTTATGGATAATTCTGGGTATAATCGTCATTCTTCTCTTCATATTCTGGGGGACGTACAACGGTCTGGTCAGGCTAAGAAACCAGGTGAAAAACGCCTGGGCGCAGATTGACGTACAGCTTAAAAGGAGACACGACCTTATCCCCAACCTCGTGGAGACGGTAAAAGGCTATATGACCCACGAACGCGGGACGCTGGAAGCGGTCACCAAGGCGCGCAATCTTGCACAACAGGGTGCGTCCCAACCGGTGGGCGAGCGTTCCAAGCTGGAAGGCGAGTTGAGCTCCGCTCTAGCGCGGCTGCTGGTCGTCGTCGAGCAGTACCCGAACCTGAAGGCGAACCAGAACTTCTTGGCTTTACAGGAAGAGCTAACTTCTACGGAGAACAAGATAAGTTTCTCCCGCCAGTATTATAACGATTCCGTCCTGAACTATAACAACAAGACCCAGATGTTCCCTTCCAATGTCATCGCGGGAATGACGGGGTTCAAGGCAGAAACGTTCTTTGAGGTCAAGGCACCGGAAGAGAGGGAGGCGGTCAAGGTAAGTTTCACGCCTCCACCGACGCCCCAGCCTCCGCCACAGCAGTAGATTGATAAAGATAAAAAAGTGACATTTGGTGAGCGTGGCCACGAAGCAATTACTTCGCTGGCGGGCGTAATAACAGGCTTTTTCAAGAAGCTAAGTCACGCTTGGTTTATCAGGACATAAGATGTGGGAGCAGATAAGGTCTAATCGCATAAGGTCGTTCGTGCTGATAGCCGGCATGGGGATTTTACTCCTCGTGCTCGGCTATGTCATCGGCCTGTATTTTTTCGGCAACTCCATCGCTGGCCTGGTTATCGCGGCGGTAATCTGGTTTTTCATGTACCTGCTGGCCTATTTTCAGGGGGAAAGCATCCTGCTGGGCGTCTCCGGCGCGAAGAAAATCGCCCGTGACGACCATCCCCGCCTTTACAACATCGTCGAGGAGATGAAAATAGCCTCCGGGCTGGAAAAGATGCCGGATATCTACATCGTTGACGACCCCGCCCCTAATGCCTTCGCCACCGGGCGCTCCCCGGACAGGGCATCGGTGGCGGTTACCTCCGGGCTCCTCCAGCGGCTCAACCGCGATGAGCTGGAGGGCGTTATCGGCCATGAAATATCCCATATCAAAAACCGCGATGTGCTGCTCATGTCCGTCGCCGGCATTATCCTGGGGACAATCGTCATCCTGGCCTGGTACGCTACCCGTGCTTTATTTTTTACGGGCATGACGGGAGGCAACCGGAGAAGCTCACGTTCGAGTGGCGGCGGCCAGGTAATCATCCTGGCGGTGGGCATTGTGCTGATGATTCTTGCCCCCATAGCCGCGCAGCTGCTTTACTTCGCCATTTCACGAAAAAGGGAGTACCTGGCGGATGCCTCCTCCGCGCTGTACACCCGCTACCCGGAAGGGCTGGCCTCGGCGCTGGAGAAAATCTCTTCCTCCACCGACCAGTTGAAGGCCGCCAACCAGGCCACCGCTCCCATGTATACGGTCAACCCGTTCCGGGAAAAGGGGCGGGCGGCCAGCGACCTTACAAGCACTCACCCCCCCATATCCCAACGTATTAAAATTCTTCGCGCTATGGCCGGCGCTTCTCCTGCCGATTACGAAGCCGCTTACGAAAAGGTCAAAGGCGGGAATAGGGTTGTCCCGGCTTCTGCACTGGCCGGCGCCGGTGTCGTAGCTATACGGAGCGCTTCAGCGGAAACCAAGCCGGAGCCAGACGATATCAATAGAGCAAGAGAGACATCGGACGTATTATGGCGTATGGGGAACTACCGCACGGTAGACTGTGAATGCGGCGCCAGGATAAGAGTGCCGCCCTCAATTAGTGAACCTGCTATCCGCTGCCCTCGGTGCGGCAGAATTCTAAGACTGGAGTAGGGCCAAGTATCTACCTGTTTCTTCCTGGTCGTCATCTGCTTTTAAACAAATTTCCCCTGGACCGTCAAACTTGCATTGCAGGTAACCATTGTTTTTTCTTCTTACGATTAAAGGACATCCCGTCAGACTCTCACTTTATTCTCACTGGTATCAAACCGTTATCTGACCTGCAGCATATATTATTAATATCAGACGTATGGCCGGGAATAATGTGTTTGTAAGCGATACCGGTTTCTTTAATCCGGGACAACAGGAGCGTTAGTGACTCTATTTCAAGCCGCGGTCCTCGGCATCGTGCAGGGACTCACCGAGTTTATCCCCATTTCAAGCTCGGCGCATCTTATCATTATCCCCTGGCTATTCCGGTGGAACGACCCGGGCCTCTCTTTCGATGTTGCGCTGCACCTGGGCACTCTAATGGCCCTTCTCTGGTTTTTCTGGTCGGACTGGGTGAGGCTGGTGCGCGCGGGGGTAGCCAGCATTATCGAGCGGAAAATCGGCGATGATAACGACCGGCGGCTGGCCTGGTTCCTGGTCATCGCCACCATTCCCGGCGCTCTGGCCGGCTGGCTGGCGGAGAGTAAAATCGAGGAGCTGTTCCATCAACCCGGGGCGGTGCATCAACCGGGGGCGATGGAGGCTATGGCGGCTATCATCGCCATGCTGGGAGCGGCGCTTTTCATCACCGAGCGCCTCGCTAGGCACACCCGCGGTATGAACCAGCTATCACTTAAGGACTCGGTTATAGTCGGGGTTTCTCAAGCGCTGGCAATCTTCCCCGGCGTGTCCCGTTCCGGGAGCACTATCACCGCCGGACTGGCCATGGGACTGCAGCGGGAGACTGCCGCACGCTTTTCCTTTTTGCTCTCGGCGCCGATTATCCTGGGCGCGGGCGTAAAGAGTCTTCTCGAAGTCTTAAGCGCATTATCTGCCGGCACCATGCTCCGGTCTGATTTGCTCAATATGGGGATGGGATTTCTCGCCGCAGCCTTGAGCGGCTACCTTTGTATTAAGTTCCTCCTCCGGTTTCTCCAGAAACATTCAACCGATGTTTTCGTTTACTATCGCTGGATGTTGGCCGCTCTGGTTCTCATCGTCGCTTTAACCAGGGGCTAAATCAAGCGTGACCATTTGCCGGCGCAGCTTATCCCGTTTTTCGCTTTTCGCAATCCCGGTCAGTTCAGTATTCTATCCGCGTCATTTATCCGGACAGTTAAAGTCCTGTAAAGCGCCTGATTTCGAAGGTTAAAATTAGATAAGATTAAGGTAGGAAAAAGTTAAAATATTACCAACCTTCAAATTTCATGAAAATAGATTTTTTAAAAATTCCGCTTTTGAATTCGGCATAGTACTATATTACTAGTGACTAAATGGCTAAAATCGGGTGGAAAATGTAGGATAAGTGACGTTGACGTTCCCTACTATGTATATTATCCTTTAAATAGCTTTTTTACCGAATTCCTACCAATTTTAGTAAAAATGATTTTTAAAAGCAGCCGGAAGTCCAGGATAAAGAAAATATACATCAGGGAGATTGCTCATGCGCGTTAAAGGTAAAATTCTACAGATTGATGATGACATCGAGTTTTCCAAACTGACCAAGATGTGGCTCCAGAACGCCGGGTATGAGGTATCGTCCGCCGTTGACGGGGTTGAGGGTCTGCGCCGTGTCTTCAGCAGCCGGCCCAACCTCGTCCTGCTGGACGCCGTTATACCCAAGATGGACGGGTGGGAGGTGTGCCGCCGCATCCGGGAAATGTGCGATATCCCGGTAGTGATGGTCACGGTAAAAGGCCAGAAGGATGACCGCTTAAGAGGATTCGTCCTCGGGGCGGACGACTATATCACCAAGCCCGTCGACTTTCCGGAGCTGTTAGCGCGCGTTCAGGCCGTTCTCAAGCGGGCGGCGCAGGACTCGCAGGATAACGAGCAGAGTTCCTTCCACGACGGAGAAATAGAGGTGGAGTGGCGGGGCCGCCAGGTCTGGGTCAGAGGCAAACAGGTCAAACTTTCGCCCCTGGAGTTCAGGATTCTGGCCTGTCTGATTAAGAACCGGGGCTGGATTGTGACCCACGAACAGATACTCGAAAAAGCCTGGGGACCGAACTATATCGGTGACAAGTCCTTCGTCAAGCTGTACGTCAGATATTTACGTAAAAAGATCGAAGCCGATCCGCATAATCCCACTCTGATAATGACCGAACGCGGCGTAGGGTATTACTTTGCCATGCGCCACGATGAACCAGATATGCCGCAGGAAGGACATATTGAAGATGCGAAAGGCCTCACAGAACCGGCGATTGCCTAACGGCCAGGTAAAGAACCGGGCAGACGCGCCATCCGGGGTAGAATGGCTGGCCGACGAAAGGCCGGGTCATCACTTACCCGATGAGAAACCTTCAGCCCGGCGTGTCCCGGCTGAATTGAATACGAACGACTCACCCGGGCTCGTGCCACAGCCGGAGCCAAAGAAAATTGCGGTCGCGCAAGACACACCGAAGCGAACGATGGTGGCGCAGGCCTCGTCCGGTGACATTTCCATACTGTGGCATGAATTATTATCGCCGCTTACTTTGATTAAAGGGTACACCTCCACCATGTTGCAGTTAAATGAAGCTATCACCGAGGAACAAAGAGGTAAATACCTGCGCGGTATCGATTCAGCCAGCGACCGGATGGTGCGCATGCTGGAAGAGCTTAGAGATGTCACCCAGCTCGAAGGAAACGGGCACATCAACGCCCAGCGCGTTTCCCTGCGCGACCTCCTTCGCGGGGTGCTGTCCGAGATACAGGACCAGGCGGTAAAACACGTTATCCTGTTCCGCCCCTGCGCGCCGCTGCCGCGGATAGTTGCTGACCCGGAGAAAATAGCCGTGGTGGTCGCCAACCTTGTGAGCAACGCCATTAAATATTCGCCGCAGGGGGGCGACATCGAGGTCGAATTAAGACTGGTCCGCACTGACCTGGAGTTTAACCGAATATTCGGAGAGAACTGTCCGGCGCAGCCGGCATTTCCATCCGTAGTGGTGAGCGTCGCCGATAGCGGCATTGGCATTCCCGAAGCGGACATTGACCGCATTTTCGATAAATTCTACAGAGTGAATAACAGACTGATGCACACTATTCCCGGATTTGGCCTCGGTCTGTATATCAGTAAAATGATTGTGGAAAGCCACAAAGGTCAAATCTGGGCCAGCAACCGTACCGGCGGAGGCAGCGTCTTCAGCTTCTGCCTTCCGCTGGAATAGATTGGGTTTCAATTCCCGCTGCTCAAATCGTTATTTCCATAATTTATTATCAGTGTTCGCGTGCATATCGTAAGGGGTTTTTCCTGATTCTGGAGCGGGTGACGGGATTCGAACCCATTGCTTCCTGCATAGAAAGCAGGTACTCTACCGATGAGTTACACCCGCTCGCTTTCGTTGTATATAGTCAGAAATCGTTACCAAATCAAACAAGA
>JBEKDL010000059.1:0-11668 GCA_050014355.1 Dehalococcoidales bacterium
AGCGGCAGGAGGAGGAAAAGCGGCAGCCATAGCCCGAAATCCCTTTCCTCGTTCTGGAATTTAATGTGCATCAACATGGGTGGCCAGTTCATTGTCCCAGCCTCCTTATCGCCTCATCGGCGGATATTTCGCCCCGCTCCAGCTCCGAGAGCACCTCTTCCTGCGGCGAGATTTTGACGATTTCGACGAACTCGAGCTGCCCGGCGATACGGTTGAGCCGGTTTTTTACGGTAGGATAGCTGATGCCGAACATTTCTTCCATTTCCTTAATGGAGCCGCTACACCGGACAAAAGCCATCACGAAGACCTGGTCTTCGGCGGAAAGGTTCGCCAGGGGCGGCGGTGTAAAGCTCCCCTCTATGGCGATATTGCTTTCCACCAGGCGGACGCGCTCCACCGTGACCGGTTTGCCCTGGGTCATCTTCGTCAGTTCAAGCCATTCTTTAGCCATTTTTCATTAACCTTAATTTAATTAATATCCAACTTAATATTCTTAACTATTATAACGCAATATATTGATTTTGTCAATAGTTTTCTTAATTATTTTTATAAAACGGTTCAGGAAAGTAAATTTTCTTCATTACTTAAGACAATTACTTTTTTACCTGGATTCCCGCTTTCGCGGGAATGACGACCTAAACTGTAAAACATTGACGCAGTTGCGCAATTCCTCTATAATCTTTCGGGAGTTTCAGCCATGCCCATTATCTGCATCGCCAATCAAAAAGGCGGCGTCGGCAAGACGACCACGGCGTTCGCCCTCGCCCATGGTCTAAGCGAGCATAAAAAGCGTGTGCTCCTGGTAGACTGGGACCCGCAGGCCAGCCTCACCATCAGCCTGGGTTTAAACCCGGAGACGCTCAAGGCAACCGGCTACGATGTCCTTACGAGCACCATCAGGAATAATGGCAAGGTCTCGCTCCGCGAAGTCATCATTCCCACGAACGTCCCCGCTATCGACCTGGTACCAGCCAATATCGAGCTCTCGCAGGCACAGCTGGACCTGGTGAACGCCTTCACGCGGGAACTCATGCTTAAAGAAATGCTCCGGCCGGTGCTGAAAGACTACGATTACATCCTTATCGATTGCCTGCCGAGCCTGGGGCTGCTGACCATTAACGCCCTTTCCGCCGCCGATAGCGTCCTTATCCCTTTGCAGGCCGATTTCCTGGCGATGAAGGGGCTGGCCATGCTTTTGACCACTATTATCCGCGTTCAAGAGAGAATCAATACATCGCTGGAGATTCTGGGTATACTTTTCACCATGACCAATGCACGTACCCTGCACAGCCGCGAGGTTATCGAAGTTACCAAGCGGGCTTTCGGCGATAAAATCAGGGTCTTTGATACGACCATCCCGGTGAGCGTCCGCTTTAAAGAAGCCCCGGCGGCCGGGGAGTCGATACTCACCTACGCCCCGAAATCCGAAGGGGCCGATGCCTACCGACATTTTACAGAAGAGGTGCTTCATGAAAAGAGCTAAAATTACCGAGGAACTTGCTTACGGGAATGCGCTGGACCGCCTTACCGGCGGCGACCACCCGGTTGTCGCTCCGGAGACCAGGCCGGCCGTTCCGGCGACGCCCGTTTTACCTAAATCGCCGATGATTAAACTTTCCGTTTTTCTCAACCGGGAAGAGGATGCTTACCTTGAAGGCTTAGCTTCGACGGCCAAGTTCAGCGGCGGCAAGAAGCTCTCCAAGACCAGGCTCATCGAGGCCATGGTGCGGGCCTTCCGCAAGACCGACCTGGACGTGCGCGGCGTTAAGGACGAACAGGAGCTTTTAAACCGGCTATCGGCGCAGGTGAGGCAGTAAATCTGGGGATAGGAAGACGGCCTGAATATCAGGCTCTATACCGTATTTCAAGTGGGGGGATATAGATTTCATAATATTAATGGTTTAAAGGCGTTATTTTTGAATTCTGGGCGTTCTCGCAGGGGTTTGGCCGGGGGACTGGATGACCAGGTTTTTATACAGAGCCGAAACAGAAACGGGGTGCTTCAAGCGGAACTGCCGCATCAGCTCGTTGTGGGATAACGAGGTCTGGGCCGGCGGCAGGGACTTGATACATACCGGCAGTGGTTTTACCTCCGGCGGGGGGCGTGTCTTTGAGGCTTTGTCTTTCGCCGGTTTTTGCGGCCGGACACAGCAGAACACTTTCACCATATCGATGTTATCCGGGTCATAGGCGGGGCGTTCTCCGGTGAACTGCTCCGGCGATACTTTTAAACCCTTAATCTCCGAGGTGCGGTAAATCCTCCAACCCTCCGAATTTTTCGTGCCTTCGGCACCGCCAGTCTGATAGCAGATGAGTGATTCGTTATCCGGATTGCCGTACCGGGTGATACCGATGGCGAATGGCTCCACGATGTGGTCGCTGCCGTGGTATTTGAACTCGATAATACGACGCGCCTGAACGGCCGCCCAGAGATTGCCTCTGTTCTTTTCCCTTTGCGTGCTGATATTAAGCAAACCCTTAATACTTCGCACCTTGAGCCCCCCACTTTCCAGTCAATACTATACAATATTATGTCAATTTTGTCAATATTCCTCTTTACACGGGTGCTATAATTAACATAAAGAAGCGGGGGCATGGCTGAACAAAAGCCTCACATCACACACAAGCCGATTACCGAGCTCGTTTCCCTTTTCAGGAAGCGGGCTTTGATTACCGGCGCCGCCGCAGGCATCGGGCGGGCGATAGCGCACCGCTTTGCCGAAGCCAGCGCTGACCTGGAACTGGTAGATATCAATGCCCAGGGCTTGAGCGTGGTGAAAAACGAGCTGGCGCAGTTCCACCACGAAGTAAACACCCACAAGGTCGATATTTCCTCAAAAGAAGCTATCGATTCCCTGTGGGATGATTTGCGCGGCAGAGAGCCGGATATCCTGGTTAATAACGCCGGCATTTACCCATTTAAAAGCTTTCTGGAGACGGATACCGATTTCCTAAAGAAGGTGATGGATATCAACCTGCAATCAGCGTTCCTCATGTGCCACCACATGATTCAGCGAAGGCTGAAAAAAGGCGGGGTGATCATCAACGTCAGCTCTATCGAGGCAATCATGCCCTTCGCCGAAGGACTGGTGGCCTATGACATCAGCAAGACGGGGGTCATCGGGCTGACGCGGGGCCTGGCCAAGGAGTACGGCCGGCGCGGTTTCAGGATTAACGTGATGATTCCCGGGGGTATCATGACGCCGGGGACCCGGGCCGTGGCCAAGGAAATTACACAGTTTAATCTCGGCCTGCTGAAGACCGGCTATGACTTCAAATCCAGGCTGCCCATGAACCGCGGCGGCCAGCCCGATGAGGTTGCTCGGGTAGCCCTGTTCCTGGCCAGTGATTTGTCCAGCTACGTTCACGGCGCCCTGGTGGCGGTGGATGGGGGATTTTTATCAGCTTAGCTTTCAAGCTTATCTGACCTTAATTCTCCCCTTAGGTTCCGCGACAACCTCCCCGATTATCACCGCCTCGTTCATGCCTTCCTTACGGAGCTTTTCCAGGAGCTTTGGCGCCTTTTTCTCCGGCAGGGCGATAAGCAGGCCGCCGGAAGTCTGCGGGTCGAAAAGAATATTTTGCAGATATTGAGGTACTTTTTTACCGATATCAACCATGTTCTTACGGAAATCGCGGTTCCGGCCTGTTCCGCCGGGGACCATGCCCTGCCGGGCATACGCCCTGGCTTCCGGGAAAACAGGAATGACCGACGTATCGATAACCATGCCTACCTCCGTCCCGGCTACCATCTCGGCGGCATGGCCCAGGAGGCCAAATCCGGTAACGTCCTTGCAGGCGTTTACTCCCACCTCCAGCATGAGCTCCGATGCTTTCCTGTTCAGAGTCGTCATGGACTTCACGATGGCGGCGACAGCTTTTTTGCTCGCCGCGCCGCGCTTGATGGCCGTGCTGATGATGCCGGTGCCCAGCGGCTTGGTCAAAATAAGGCGGTCGCCGGGTCTGGCGCCGTTATTATGCACCACTTTATCCGGGTGGATGGTGCCGGTGACCGCCAGACCGTACTTGAGCTCCGGGTCGTCCACGGTATGCCCGCCGAGGAGAATCACCCCGGCCTCGTGCAGCATGTCCAGGCCGCCTCTTAAGACGTTCCGCAGCACGGAAATGTCCATGGTATCTTTAGGAAAGCAGACGATATTCAGCGCCGTCAGGGGCCTGCCGCCCATGGCGTAAATATCGCTTAACGCGTTGGCTGCAGCGATGCGCCCGAAGTCGTAGGCATCGTCGACAATCGGCGTGAAGAAATCAACCGTCTGGACAAGAGCCAGTTTGTCGTTGAGCTTATAGACGCCGGCATCTTCGGCCCGCTCCATGCCCGCGATGATATGGGGGTCGGACTGGAACTTGAGGCCGGCCAGCGCTTGAAAGAGGTCGCCCGGACCTATCTTACAAGCTCAACCCGCGCCATGCACTGTCTCGGTAAGGCGCAATTTACGCTCTTTACTCATGCTTTCCTTTCCGGCGATATTCTACTACGCATCCAGTGGCAACGCAAAATAAGCATCGCGGGTTTTTAGAGACAGACCATTTCCGAATCTAACATCGAGTTAATGGACCTTAACATATTGGTCGTTTTGCCTGCTTTGATTATATCCATTAGTTTAAAATATTCCAGACATGTGGCACAACCCAGTATCTCCACTCCCTGTCCTTCGAGCCTTTTCAGATGCTCCAGGACCGGGGAGCCCTCACACAATAGACGCACGCCGCCGTTCCAGAACACGATGGTTTTCGGCTTATTATCACTCTCTCCGAGCAGGCGTAAAAAATTGGCCATAAGCAACTTGCCAAGTTCTTCATCACCCCGGCCCAGGCCCTGCCCCTGTATCAAGATTACCTTGGACGACATATTTCACCTCGTTCTTGATGATTTACTTTCGATACCTTAAAATAAACGTCGGTAGTGATATCATCAGCTTCATCCTATCATAAGTGAGGAGCTTTTTGTTAGCTAAATTGACTGAAGACACAACCGCGGGCATCACCAGCCTCGAGCTGGAAATCAACGGCCGGCGGGCGCACTATCTGAAAGCGGGCAGCGGCCCGCCGGTGGTGCTTCTTCACGGCGGCGCCAGCGATTCACGAGACTGGCTGGGGGCCATGGTTGCCCTTTCACAACATTTCACCTGCTACGCCCCCGACCTCATCGGCTTTGGCCGGAACGAAAGAGACGAAGCGGGTTACTATCTTTCTGATTTCATAGAATTTATCGAGGATTTCATTATCGCCCTCCGACTGGATAACCCCGATATCATCGGCCACTCTTTCGGGGGGAGGGTCGGCGCCGGCATAGCTTTAAGGGGCAGGGTGAAAACTCGCAAGCTTGTCCTAGTCGATTCCTCCGGTCTCGGTAAAGTTACCAGGTTCGGCTCCTCGTTGATGACAGTCTTCTGGACGCTGCGCCAGCTGTTCCACCGGCCTCAACCTTACCCCCGGTTTTTAGTGAAAGAAGGCGAAGACACCCGCTGGCTTTGTGTGGACGCGCTGCCCGCCCTGAAAAACCCCACTTTGATAATGTGGAAACGCCATGACCCGTATTTTCCGGTCTCGCAGGCACACCGGGCGGCGAATCTGATTGCGGGCGCTCGATTGGAAATACTGCCTGGCTTCGGGCATGCACCCAGTAAACAAAACATCGAAGCTTTTAACCGCTTGCTGCTGGATTTCCTGAACGAGGATTGAAAAGGCCTTAAATATTTAAGATAACTACCTGCGTGGTGAGCGGCAGGCTGTTCTTGTTGATATTCAACTTGGGTCTCGGCTCAATCGCCCCCTGACCCATCTCTTTAAGGAAAGTCTCTACCGGTTCCAGCTCGCGTTTGGAGCCGGGTGTTTTATAGTGCATGGGGAGCACTACTTTCGGCTCCACCTTGCGGATGGTCTCGGCGGCCATATCGGCCGTAATCGTGGTCACGCCCCCCACCGGCAGCATGAGAATATCGATTTTACCCATCTCCTCCAGAGGCTCATCTCCTATTACGTGCCCGATATCGCCCAGGTGGCAAATCGTCATACCGTCGACTTCCAGGAGATAGCTGGTATTCTTACCGCGCGACTGTCCCTTTACAGCGTCGTGATACGTAGTCAGGCCCAGAATCAGCACACCGCTGATTTCATACTCGCCGGGGCCTTTGACGATGCGCGGCGGCCCTCCGATGCCCTGGACGTAAGAATGCGAGGGATGCTGGTGGCTGACCGTGACGATATCGGCGGTCTGTTTGCCGAGAGTATAGCCCGATTCCGGCGGGAAAGGGTCTGTGATGATGATGGCCTGACTGCCCCGTATGCGGAAGCAGGAAAGGCCCAGCCAGGTAATATCCACGTACATAATTTAACACAATTTAGCTTTAGAGGTCAAGGAGAGACGAATCTATTTACTGGTGCTAATCTTCAACACTGTAATTAAAGAAGAAATCATCCAAAGGACAGTATTTTTTACATAGCTGTTCAAGTTCATCTACAAACTCATCTGGCTTACTTGTTTTAACATAAAAGAACTTAACTCTTACTGTTAAACATTCTGATTTTTCTGCCTGTGGTTGCTTTTCTTTTAAAATTTTCATATTAACTCCAAGTTCCTACGAAAGAAATCTGGATTTTAATTCATAATGTTCAACAGAATTGAAATAAAGTTCTATTACGTTTTTAAAAGAGCGGAACCAAAATTTATTCGCCTCTTTGGCAAAAGGTTCTTTGTTAATCCGATCTTGGAATATTTTTTCTCTCTCCTCTGAAGCAACAAGAATGAATTTTGCATCGAAATTCAACAATTGGTACATCTTTAGCATGGAGCTTGTGAAGTCTGTAGTCGATTCAACCTCATAAATATACTTTGGGAATAAAAGCCTAGATTTTGAAAACCAAATTGTGTCGGACTTTGAAATAAGCGCCCTTAGTTCTGGATATGTAAACTCTGGTACGTTTGTTACTGCGCATAGCTCTCTCAACTTTTTACCATCAAAACTCTTGTTAAGGTCGCTTGTATATGTTATATATTCAAAGAAGTTTCCAATCTCAATCAACATTCCTTCAATTGTGCTGTGGTAATCTTTTATATCTTTCATATATTCGGAGATTGGTCTGTTTTTTAAGGCATAAGAATATGCAGCCGTTTCATCTTCATAACTTGATAATGCATAAACACCCAAGCCAATTTTCTTGAACCGACCCCTATGCACTTCTCTATATAAAACGCCTCTTAACGTTTTTTGCCAGTCACCCGAGGGCAATTGTTTATGATTGGCAGCTTGCTGATACAAAAAATTGAGAGAGGCTATCCCATTGTTTCTACTCATTATTAGTTCAATCAAGTCATTCCACTTCATGTTTATTGCCTTTGCAATCTGCTATGCTTGCATAGTGACTTTCGGGATATTTCGATTGCCATGTATTCTAGCACATTAATATCTTTTTAGTCACTAACAAATAGCTTTTTCTCTTGACAAATAAGCCGTTAAAAGGTAAAATTTATTATTAGCAGTCGGGCGCTTAGACTGCTAACGGAGGCTAAATGGTTACTGCCAGAGGCAGTCGGATACTAAATTATATCGTCGGGGAGTACATTGCGCGCGCGGTGGCGGTGCCCTCCCAGTTTATCGCCGATAACGCCGAACTGGGGGTCAGTCCGGCCACCATCCGCAACGAGATGGCACTTCTGGAGAAGGAAGGCTACCTCGTCCGGCCGCATACCTCGGCGGGGTGCATCCCTTCAGACAAAGGTTACCGCCGCTACGTGGAGTCGATTGAAAACGTACGGCTGCCGCGGGAAGACCAGCGTATGATAAGCCACACCTTTCACCAGGTGGAAAAGGAGGTCGAGGCATGGGTGAGCCTCACCGCGACGCTCCTGGCGCGGCTGGCGCAGAACGTGGCCATCGTCAGCCTGCCCAAGTCGACCGACTGCAAGCTAAAGCACCTGGAACTTATCGCTTTACAGGATAACCGGACGCTGGTGGTCGCCGTCCTCGAAGGGGCCGTGGTCAAAGAAAAACTGATTACGTTCAATGAAACCGTCAACCAGCCGTCGCTGGCCGTCATCAGCGTCAAACTCAACAGCCTCTACAACAGTTTGACCAGCCGCCAGATTGCCGAAAAACAAAGCGAGCTTTCTCCACTGGAAAAGCAGGCCACCGATTACCTGGTGGGGATAATGCAGGCGGAAGATAGTAAAGAGTACCAGGAGCCGTATCTGGAAGGCTGGCATTTCATGTTGAACCAGCCGGAGTTCGCCAAGAGCGAGCGTATGCGCGTCCTGATGGAGCTCGTCGAGCAGCGCGGCCTGCTGAAAGTTATCATGCCGGGACGGCTCGACCAGCCGGGCGTCCACGTTATCATCGGCAAAGAGAACCAGGACGAGGCCATCCAGAACTGCAGCGTGGTCATTTGCAACTACGGCGTCCCGGACCAGGCCAACGGCACTATAGCCGTAGTGGGCCCCACACGAATGCCGTACTCGCGCACCATCCCTACCGTATATTACCTGTCCTCGGTGCTTGGCCAGCTCGTCGCCACCCTATACGGCCAGAACCTGTCCGCCGGATAGGACTAAAAACAAAGGACTGTCTGTTTCAAATGATGTTGGATAACAATGAAAATGTGAGTAACGTCGAACCTATTCCTGAAAAATCGGAGGAAGTAAACGCCCCGGAAACGTTAGCTCTGGAGCAGTCCCTCGCCGCGGAAAAGAAGAGGGCCGAAGATTACCTGGCCAGCTGGCAGCGGGCGCAGGCCGACTTCATTAACTACAAGCGGCGCATGGAGCAGGACCGGCTGGAGTTCAACAAGTTCGCCAGCGCCAGCGCGCTCCAGGCGATATTGCCCGTCCTTGACGACATGGAGAGGGCGCTCGCCGCGATACCGCCGGAGTACGCCGACCGCGACTGGGTGCAAGGCGTCCGGCTGGTGGAGCGCAAGTTCCGGGCCGCCCTGGAAATACAGGGCGTCAAGCCAATTCTGGCCCTGGGCATGGCCTTCGACCCCAATTTCCATGAAGCCGTCAGGCAGGACAAGGGGCTGGAAGGCATGGTGGTACAGGAATTTCAAAAAGGCTATACGTTAAACGGTAAACTTCTCCGTCCCGCCAAAGTAGTGGTGGGTAACGGCAAGGAGGACGAACCGTCTAACGCCGCGGAATAATGGAAGAACTTGATATTAATATAGATATTTATTACATCTTTATTCAGAAATTTGTTTCATCATATTGTGTGAAGCAATAGGAGGAAAAGTAAATGGGAAAGACAGTGGGTATCGACCTGGGGACAACTTTCAGCGAGGTAGCGGTAATGGAGGGCGGCGAGCCGGTGGTCATCACCAGCTCGGAAGGCAGCCGCCTTATCCCTTCCGTAGTGGCCATCAGCAAGACCGGCGAGCGGCTGGTCGGCCAGATAGCCAAACGGCAGGCCATCACCAACCCTGAAAATACGATATACAGCATCAAGCGCTTTATGGGACGGAAATGGGGCGAGCCCGCCGGACGCGAGCTCCCCGTCGAAGAGGACGCCCGGCGCAAGACGTATAAAGTGACCCGCGGCCCGAATAACGAAGTTAAGGTGCTGATGGGCGGCAAGGAATACAGCCCGCCGGAAATATCGGCGATGATTTTACAGAAGCTGAAGACCGATGCGGAGGCCTACCTGGGGGAAAAGGTGACCGACGCCGTCATCACCGTACCGGCCTACTTTAACGATGCCCAGCGCCAGGCGACCAAGGACGCCGGCGCCATCGCCGGCCTGAACGTGCTGCGTATCATCAACGAGCCCACCGCGGCGTCGCTGGCTTACGGGCTCGACAAAAAGAAGGATGAAACGGTAGCCGTCTACGACCTGGGGGGCGGCACTTTCGATATCTCCATCCTGGAGCTGGGCGAAGGCACCTTCCAGGTGAAGTCCACCAATGGCGATACCCACCTCGGCGGCGATGACTTCGACCAGAGGATTATGGACTGGCTCATGGCCGAGTTCAAGAAAGACCAGGGTATCGACCTTTCGAAAGATAAAATGGCTTTACAGCGTATCAAGGAAGCCGCGGAAAAAGCCAAGATAGAACTTTCCAGCGTCCAGCAGACGGACGTCAACCTGCCCTTCATCACCGCCGATGCCAGCGGCCCGAAGCACCTTAATATCAATTTGACCCGCTCCAAGCTCGAACAGCTGGTGATGGACCTCGTGGAGAAGTCCCTGGGGCCGTGCAAGCAGGCGCTGACCGATGCCGGCAAGACCACGGCTCAAATTGACGAGGTCATCCTCGTGGGCGGGCAGACGCGTATGCCTCTGGTACAGGACAAGGTGAAGCAGTTCTTCGGCAAGGAGCCGAACAAGAGCGTCAACCCAGACGAGGTGGTGGCCGTCGGCGCTGCTATCCAGGCGGGCGTGCTCAAGGGCGAGGTCAAGGATGTACTGTTGCTCGACGTCACGCCGCTGACCCTGGGCATCGAGACGCTGGGCGGGGTAGCTACGTCGCTTATCCAGCGCAATACCACCATCCCCACCCAGAAGAGCCAGATTTTCAGCACGGCGGCGGATAACCAGCCGGGGGTGGAAATCCACGTCCTCCAGGGCGAAAGACCGATGGCAAACGATAATCGGACGCTGGGGCGCTTTATGCTCGACGGCCTCCTGCCCGCTCCCCGCGGCGTACCGCAAATCGAGGTCACTTTCGATATCGACGCCAACGGCATCCTGAACGTGCGCGCCCAGGACAAGGGCACCGGCAAGGAGCAGAAAATAACGATAACCGCCTCCAGCGGCCTCTCCAAGGATGAGGTCTCCCGGATGCAGAAAGAGGCGGAAATGCACGCGAGCGAGGACGCCCGGCACCGCGAGGAAATCGAGGCCAGGAACATGGCCGACACGATGGCCTACCAGGCGGAAAAGACCCTGCGCGATAACAAGGATAAAATACCCGCTGAACTCAACGCCGATGTTGAGAGCAAGATTGCGGCGGTCAAAGAAGCTTTAAAGGGCACGGACATTAACGCCATCAAGAACGCTACGCAGGCGCTGAACCAGACCATGCAGAAAATCGGCGAGGCTATTTATAAGCAGCAGCCGCCACCTCCTCCACCCGGCGGCCAGCAGCCTCCGCCCCCACCTCCGGGAGGTGAGGGAGGCCAGGGCGGCGGCAAAGACGAAGGCACCGTGGAGGGCGAGTTCAGAGAGGTGTAACTGATGAAAAACGATCTCTGGATTAATATTGCTTTTACTACAACTGTCGGTGTGTTTGGGTTGGTTCCTGGGATGTCTGATATTTCCCACGTCTCCTTTGCGCCGGACATTCCTGATAACACGCTTCAAACAACCAAGTTTTCGATTTCAAGACAGTATGACAGGCACGAAATGGTTTTTGCAACCAAGTTTTCGATTCCAGGAGAGAATGAAAGGCAAAAAGCGCTGATTCCTCCCATCCAATTCTTTAATGCATCAGGCACAGCAAATATTAACTCATTCATTTTAGGGTAGATTGGGCTAATTCTATACAAGATTCCGAGAGGGGGCGAACTGCCCCCTCTCTGTTTTTCCGCGTTCTACCCTAGGAGTCTGTGTGGGTAATAGCCTTGGCCTGAGAGAGAAGATATAATAGGGTAAAACTAAGTTGAGGAGGCGCAGGTGAGTAAAGTCTTCCGGCCCTATGAACCCAAGCAGATACTTTT
>JBEKDL010000060.1:0-11875 GCA_050014355.1 Dehalococcoidales bacterium
TCGCAGCCCCTCTCCCGCGCCGGCCTGCCCATTATCGGCTCCAGCGCCGACGCCATCGACCTCGCCAGCGACCGCCGCCGCTTCGAGCTTTTCCTCGAGCAGATGTCCATACCCCAGCCGCCGGGTGCGGGCGTCACCTCCCTTGACGAAGGCCTCAAGGTGGCCGACCTTATCGGCTACCCGGTGCTGGTGCGCCCCAGTTATGTCCTCGGCGGGCGCGCCATGGAAATCGTCTATAACGCTTCAGAGCTGGTGCGCTACATGGGCCTGGCCATGGAGCTTGACACAGGTCACCCCGTACTCATCGATAAATATCTCCAGGGCAAAGAGTGCGAGGTGGATGCCATCGGCGACGGCGAGGGCGTACTCATCCCCGGCATCATGGAGCACATCGAGCGCGCCGGCGTGCACAGCGGCGATTCCATGGCGGTCTATCCGGGCGTGAGCTTCACCCGCCACGAAATCAATACCCTGGTCGATTACTCTATCCGTATCGGCCTGGGACTGAAAATAATGGGCCTCATGAACATCCAGTTTGTCATTATGCCCGGTAAGGACGGCAAAGACTCACAGGTCTACGTGATCGAGGTAAACCCCCGCGCCAGCCGCACCGTCCCCTTCATTTCCAAAGTCACCGGCGTGCCGGTGGTCAAGGTCGCCACGCGGGTCATGCTCGGCCAGAGCCTCAAAGCGCAGGGGTACGAAAGTGGCCTCTGGCCGGTCCGCAAGCTCGTAGCGATAAAAGCGCCAGTATTCTCCATGTCGAAGCTCACCGGCGTGGATACGCACCTGGGGCCGGAGATGAAGTCCACCGGCGAGGTCATGGGCATCGACTACACCTTCGAGGCGGCGCTCGCGAAAGCGATTCTGGCGGCGGGACTGGCCCTGCCGCCCAACCCCGTTATGCTTTTTTCTATCGCCGACCGCGATAAAGCCGAGGCTTTGCCCATCATCCGCAAGCTCGCGGCGGCGGGCGCCAAGCTTTACGCCACCGAGGGCACGGCGGCCATGATTGAGGCAGCCGGGCTGCCGGTCAAGATGACGAGCAAAAAGCTCAAAGAGGGGCATCCCAACATCATCGACCTGATTAACGACGGCACCATCAGCGGCGTCGTCAATACCATCACCGGTGGCCATATACCCATCCAGGACGGCTTTTATATCCGCCGCGCCGCCGCCGAAAAGCGTATCCCCTGCTTTACCTCGCTGGACACTATCCGCGCCGCAACGGAGACGATTTCTCACGGCGTCCAGAAACATACCGTCCAGCCCCTCCCCGATTACCGCAACCGGAGTCCGGCGTGAAACAGGTCAAAGCGCCGATTGTATCCGCCGTGGAGGCCATGCCGGAGACCTACCTGATTTGGCTGGAGGCACCGGATATCGCGGGGGCTGCTAAACCGGGGCAGTTCGTCATGTTGCCTTGCGGTGATGACACCTTCCTGCCCCGCCCCTTCAGCATCCACCGCGTCGATGGCGGCCAGGTGGCGCTTTTGTTTAAAGTAGTCGGCAAAGGCACACGCTGGCTGTCGCAGCAAAAAAAAGGCGGCAACCTCGATATTTTCGGGCCGCTCGGCAATGGTTTTACTATTTCCCCGGATTCTCAAAATGTTCTTCTGGTGGGCGGCGGCATGGGGATAGCGCCGCTGTGTTTTCTGGCCGATTTCGCTTTAGGGGAAGGAAAAAAAGTAATAATTATCCAAGGCGCGCGGACGGGTAGCTGCCTTTTCCCCGTTTCCGCCCCGCAAAGAATCTATAACGGCGGGGTCATGGGGGCTAATTTCGAGGTGTTCAACTGCACCGAGGACGGAACGGAAGGGTTTAAAGGAATGGCCACGGGCCTGGTACCACATTATGTCAAGAACATGGACCAGGTTTTCGCCTGCGGGCCGGCGTCCATGTACCGCGCGATGGCAAAGATGCCTGAATTGAAAGGTAAGCCTGTCCAGCTTTCTTTAGAGATAATGATGGGTTGCGGTACGGGCGTCTGCTACGGCTGCACGATTAAAACTAAAAAAAGCGTGAAGCAGGTCTGTAAAGACGGGCCGGTGTTCGAAATGGGGGAGGTGGAATGGGGGAAACAAGATATTAGCTAATCGGTATCAGAGAACGCCCGCGAGGGTAACTTAAATCTCTAAGCGTATTTGGCCGGTTGAGGACATTGTTGGTTTTTGGGGTGAGAATTATTTAACCTAGTTTTTTACCTGCTATTTCGTATATTGTATCGCGAAGACCAACCAATCGAATTATTATGTCATCTTTCTCCTTGTCATAGTCATAAATAATCCGATATGTTCCTACAGTTCGCTTGAAAAAGCCACTAAGATTGCTACTCAAGGGATGATGAATAATTTCTTTGCGATGAACCCAAAGCCACTCAGCTTTGCTCGTTAGCCTTTTATAGTCTTGTTTTGGAATACCAGAGAAGGAATCAGGGTCATATAACAGAGACATTATATTACACCATTAACACCCTAACTTAGTATTAATTTGGTTAGGGTTGAGAAGGGTTTCGCGAGGACGTTGCGAAGATGATAGCAATCTTTTTTCAACATCAGGTTTTAAAGAAAGCCCCGCGTCAGGATCCGGTAATCTCTCCTCAAATTCCTCAAGCAACCCTGTCAAACGACCTAAACCCAAACGCAAAGTAGGAATCTCCGCTAAACTTGTTGTTCGCGCTGAAAGAATATAATTATATTGGTCTGCAGGGAAATCATCTTGGTCTTGGTAGGGACCATTATATCCTGTCTCAGCCATCTCATCTAATTTACTAAATTCCACAGAAAAAACTGTCTCTTTATATCTAATTTTAATTGGTTCTGGCCCGACATTGATTAAATTCATTATAAGTCGACCACGAAATCCAGGGTCTAATTGAACACCACCAAACGCATTCATGCCTTTCCTGGCAAGCGAAGACCGAATACCAAATCTGCCTGACATGTTGAGAGGCAATTCTATCTTTTCATAAGACAGAATCCCTACCATTTGACCAGGTAAAACACTACATCCATCTGGGTTTTCCCTTAAATCGATAACTCGTCCTAATTGATTTTCACCAACAGGACTTGCTAGCACTTTATAAGATAGGCGTAAATCATATGTAGCCGGTTCAATCAGTGCCTCATCAAAAGGCTCTATCTTTAGCAGCCCATTGTGGACAAATTCCTTTATTTGTCTGTCAGTTAATATGCTCATCTTTTTACCTCCGTTTTATATCGGAAGTGCAATAATTATGCTATCATTTTAACCAATATTTACACAAAATACAATGACAATTGTCTAAATATTTTTGGTGTTATTTTTATTCGTTGATTTTCCTATCACACATTACCATTACAATTGACCTTTTATCAGCTTTGACATAATCTATATTTTGGCATATAATAATTAATTGGAAATGTCTCGCGAAGAGGTGAGAAGATATGGCTAACCAGGTAGGTAAAAGGTACCGCTGCACCAAGTGCGGCGCCGAAATGATTATCACCAAGGGCGGCACCGGCACCATATCCCATTGCGGCCAGCCCATGGAGCAGAAAAAGTAACTAACCCCGCTACAGGAGGTCATGAAGTGGCAACCCAATTAGGTAAAAGATATCGCTGTAAAGTCTGCGGAACCGAAGCGCTGTGCACCAAGGCCGGCGACGGCGAGTTGACCTGTGACGGCAAGCCGATGGAAGTCCAGGAAGCTAAAGCCATCCCTTCTTCAGATTAAAAAGCAAATTTATTAGCTGCGAGCTAAAGTTAGTCTTAATCAATAAGACAGCCTCCCTTTTTTCTAAGTTGGGGAGGCTGTATGTTTTTAATTAAATAAAACCAAGTATCTAGGCGGTCTTTTCCGGCTTTTTTTCGGCAGGTAGCGGGGCCTTGGTCTGGACTAATTTCTTAAGCAGCCTCGATTTCCGGCGGGCGGCGTTATTACCGTGGAGTATCTTTTTCCCGGCTGCCTTGTCCAGAGCGCTTACGGCGGCGGTCACCGCTTCCCTGGCTGCTTCAACTTCACCGGAAAATATCAGTTTCTCCGCCCTCGTGATATCTGTTTTTGCCTGGCTGCGGATAGATTTATTCCTCTCATGCCTCTTTAAAGCGACGCGCGCTTCCTTCTGTGCCGATGTACTTCCCAAGATTTACCTCCCCTTATTGATGTCCGCAGAAAATAATACCACGGAAAGCACTTCTAGGGCAATAACTCCTTACTGTCCTTTATCGGTTTCGCCGGCTCCGGGCGCAGGGGCAGGAGCTTCCGCGGCGCTTTGTTTGGGCGGCTCCGTGCCGACGCGGCTGACGCTAAGGACGCCTTTCACGCCGTCAATCTTCTTGAGAACCTGGCTAAGTTGCGCCAGGCCCTTGGTCTCCAGGGTTAAAAACATGGTGGTGTTCCGGCCATTGCCATTAGCCACGTTCACCGAAGCTATGTTTACTTTCTCTTCTGCCACGAGGGTGGTGATATCGCGTATGAGACCGACTCTGTCCCAGGCGTCAACCTGAATCTTCACCGGGTAAAGCAGGTCGCTCTGTCCCCACTCTACCGGTATCAAACGTTCTTTCTCGTCCTCGTTGATAATGTTATGGCAGTCCGCGCGGTGAATGCTGACCCCGCGACTTCGCGTGATGTAACCAATGATTTTATCGCCGGGGACAGGATGACAGCACTGGGCAATATTTGTCATCAGGTCGCCGACGCCCAGCACCTGCACCCCGGAAGGCGCCGTCTTGGGAAGAACGACCTGGGTGGTCTCTTTGACCTTCTCCTCCTGGGCCGCCAGTTTCAGGACAATCTGGTTCGAGGTGACGCTGCCGTTGCCCATAGCGGCATAAAAGTCATCCAGAGAGGAATAGCTAAAAAGCCCGGCCAGCACCTCACGCTCGGTCTTAACGCCCAGCCGGCGCAGCTCTTTATCCAGCATCTGCCGGCCCCGCTCGATGTTCTCCGCCCGGGTCTCTTTATTGAACCACTGCCTGATTTTAGTCATGGCATGGGAAGTCCTGACGTAACCCAGGTTGGGATTCAGCCAGTCCAGGCTCGGTGCCCGGCCGCTTTTAGCCGCGATGACCTCGACTACATCCCCGTTTTTTAATTCTGTGTTAAAGGGCACCAGCTTACCGTTCACCTTCGCTCCTATACAGCGGTGCCCCAGGTCGGTGTGGACGCGGTAAGCGAAATCGAGCGGCGTGGCCCCCCTGGGCAGGTCTTTGATTTCCCCTTTGGGAGTGTAGACAAAAACCTGGTCGATGAAGATATCGGTCTTGACCGATTCCAGGAATTCTTCAGCGCCGGAGAGCTCGCGATGCCACTCGATAAGCTGGCGCAGCCAGGCAACCCTCTCCTCGAACTGCATATCCGTCTTGCTGCCCTCTTTATAACGCCAGTGCGCGGCGACGCCGTACTCGGCGATATGATACATTTCACGGGTCATAATTTGAATTTCAAGAGGAGTGGTGCCAAAACACATTACCGCTGTATGCAGAGCCTGGTAGCCGTTAGGTTTAGGATTACCGATATAATCGTCGAAGGTATCCGGCAACGGGTGCCATAGACTGTGAATGATACCGATGGTGCTATAACATTCCGTCACCGTGCCCACCAGCACTCTCAAAGCGAAAAGGTCGTATATTTCATCAAAGTGCTTGCCCTGGGTGTCGTATTTCTGCATTTTTTGATAAATGCTGAAGATATGTTTCGGTCGCCCGGAGATATCCGCCATCAGGCCGACCTGCTCAAACTCTTTTTTTAAAAGCTCAATCGCGCGGTCAATGAACTTCTCCCGCTCTGTACGCTTGGCATCCACTAGCTTGGCGATTTGCTGGTACTCCTGCGGTTGCAAAAAGCTGAATGCCAGGTCTTCCAACTGCCATTTCAGCTCCCATATCCCCAGGCGGTGCGCCAGCGGAGTATAAATCTCCAGCGTCTCTTGAGCTATCGCCAGCTGCTTTTCCCGGGGTAAATAACGGAGCGTACGCATATTATGCAATCTGTCGGCCAGTTTGATGAATACCACCCGCAGGTCCTCGGCCATGGCTAAAAGCATCTTGCGCAGGTTTTCCGCCTGTGTAGCACTGGCAGCGGCCACGGTACTGGTCAGCGTTACTTTACCCATCTTGGTAGTGCCGTCAACCAGTTCGGCTATTTCCTGACCAAAGCGCGATTCGATTTCAGCAAGTGGCGTCCCGGTATCTTCCGGGATATCGTGCAGAAGGGCGGCCGCCAGTGAGCTGGCGTCGAACTGGAGCTCCGCAAGGATATAGGCCGTTTGGAGCGGGTGTTCCAAGAAAGGTTCGCCGGAGAGACGCACCTGTCCCTGGTGCTTTTCAGAGGCGAATTTGTAGGCCTCTTCCACCACCCCTATTTTCTCGGCGGGAAGATAGCTTTTTATCTTCTCCAGTAGTTTAATGTAATCCATGGCGCCGCTCCGCAGTCCGGAACCCTGGAGCTCTGGCTCTTTTGTTAACATAAGTAATCTGCATTTTCAGTATAGCCCAAAAGGCCTGTAGTGTAAAATTAAGACTTTACAAATTGAGAGGTAATCCTGTATCCTTCGATTAAGAAAAAATAATGTCTTTACTGGGTTTGACCCGGGAATCCAGACCGCCCTCCGGGTTCCGGCTTTCGCCGGAATGACGCCAAAAGTTGAGGAAGGCAAAGAAAAATGTATAAGGCAGCCCGCGGTACAACCGATATCCTGCCCGAAGAACAGGCTCAAAGGCGCTATATCGAGAAGGCAATCTCCGAAATCACGCGGCTATACGGTTTTCAGCGCATCGATACGCCTGTCTTCGAAGACACCGGCCTTTTCAACCGGAGTGTCGGCCAGGGGACTGACATCGTGGAAAAAGAAATGTACACCTTCGAGGATAAGGGCGGTAACTCGGAAACTCTCCGTCCGGAAGGTACCGCGCCGGTATGCCGCGCTTACCTCGAGCATGGTATGCAGAATTTGCCCCAACCGGTTAAGCTGTTCTACCAAGCGTCTATTTTCCGCTACGAGCGCCCTCAAGCCGGACGGCTCCGTGAGCACCACCAGTTCGGCTGCGAGTGCATCGGTGATGATGACCCCGCTATTGACGCCGAGGTGATCGATATGGCCTGGCGGTTTTATAAGTCTCTGGGACTGGCGCATATTTCCTTACAATTAAATAGCATCGGCTGCCGGCAGTGCCGTCCCGCTTACCTTAAATTATTGGAAGAATATTATGCCGGTAAGGTTGAGAAACTGTGCGCGGACTGTAAGACCAGGCTGGTTAAAAATCCCCTCCGCCTCCTCGATTGCAAACAGCCTTCCTGCCAGGCGATAGCGGACGCCGCCCCGGCCAGCGCGGACCACCTTTGCGGGGACTGTAGAGAGCATTTTAACCGCCTTCAGAAATATCTCAACCTGCTCGCTATACCTTTTAAAATAAACCACCGCCTGGTGCGCGGGCTGGACTACTATACGCGCACGGTCTTCGAGTTTCAGCCGGAGGAAGAGGGCGGCCAGAGCAGCATCGGGGCGGGGGGCCGGTATGACAACCTTATCGAAGAGCTGGGCGGTAAGCCCACCCCCGCCATCGGGTTCGGCATCGGCATCGAGAGGGTAGTCCTCAATCTCAAGAAGCAGGGCATCAGCGTACCCACCCCGCCTCCGCTGCAAGTGCTTATCGCGGCGATGAGCGATGCCGCCCGGGATTTAAGCATCAAGCTCGCCGCGGACCTGCGGCAGGGGGGCATCAGCGCCGTCACCGCCGCCGGCGGTAAAAGCCTTAAAGCCCAGCTCCGCCAGGCCAATGCCCTCGGCGCGCGCTTTGCGGTTATTATCGGGGAGGACGAGGTTAAAGCGGGCACGGCCGCGCTGCGGGACATGGCCGGCGCCAGCCAGGAGACCATCGCCTTGAAAGACTTGCGTGCGCGGCTGAAACAGTCGTCATAGCCTGGAACGGGAAAAGGTCTACCTCTAATTGTTCCCCAATTGTGCTTTCATAATTCGTTAACGATTTTATTTTATAATTCAGGTGTCCATTGTTTTCAGGCGCGTATATTGTTAAAAGAGGTTGAAATGTGAAATATTTATGTTAATTTACCTTGAAAGGGGTTGACAAACCAGTGATATATGGTACATTATGTATTAAGTGTACCTTGGCGTAGCTGTGCCTTGGTATGCCTTTAGAAAAGGAGGTGATGCCATGAGGCTATCCCGCAAGGGGGACAGAGTTATGAAGCTCTGCTAACTGCTTATAAGGGAATATATCCCCTGCAAGCAAGGTACTTATATGCGGGGATATGTCATAAAAATAGCTGAAAAGCTAAAGGAGAAAAATAAAAGTCGATGAAAAAAGCAATTAAAAGGTTCTGGGGTGTGGGATTAATCATCCTCCTCCTTAGCACCATGTTCGTGAGCGCTGCTCCGGCTTCGGCTGGCATCTACTCCTGGTCACAGGATACGACGCAGCCTACCGCGACAAACCTCCTGTTCGCTCCTACACAAGCGGCTACCTTCGGTTACACTGATATAGCCGCTACCAGCGACGGCGCTAACATCTATATGGTCGCTGATAACACCGCCGGCGGTACCCTTCCCAACTACCTCTATAAGTCAACCAACGGCGGCGTCTCCTGGTCGAAACCGTCCGGCGGCACTGCCGCTTCCCCCTTTACCGCCGCTCTTCCTAATGCTACTACCGACAACTGGACTTTTATCGCAGTAGCGCCTGACGACCCGAACATCGTTGTCGTCGTCGATGGGACAGTCGCCCCTGCAGTCTATCTATCGACCAACGGCGGCGCCAGTTTCTCTAATCTCACCGGGTTGTCCACATATATCACGACGGTCAACGATATAGCCATTTCCGCGCCCAGTGGCCCTTATCGCTATATTGCAGTAGCCGGTAACAACGGCTCCGGGTTGGGTAAGCTCTGTTCCTGGACCTACGGTAGCGCCGCTCCCCTCTGGAGTGACAAGAGCAGCACGGTAAGCGGTATGAACGTCGGAGCTTTGGCCTTCTCCCCGAGCTTCCCGTCCGATAACACCGTGCTTTTCGTAAGCAACAACACTACTACCAACGTGACCACTCTTCATGCCTACAGCTACAACGTCCTCGGCTATGATTCCGCGGTAGACGCCACTTTCCCGAGAGTCCTTAGATCAGATGCGATCCTTAATCGCGCCAGCATCGCTCTCGACCCCACGTTCTACATGGGCGATGCGGCCTCGCAAATCGGCTTCATCGGCGCCAGCTTAACCAGCGCAACCGGTGAGGTCGGCGGCGTGTTCCGCATCGGTACCTACACAGTGTCCTCCGGTGTGGTCACCATGACGCAAATCATGACCGCCACCGCCATCGGTTACGTAGCGTGGGACGGCACCAACCTGGCGGCCGCGCCCCTTATCACCGCGCAGCTCACTCCCACTGCAGCCATCACCATCTATCGCTCGGCCGATTCCTTAAGCAGCAGCATTCCTACCTTCGCGCCCGGCTCCGGGGCTAAGACGCCGGGCACCGGTTTTGAACCGAAGCTGCTCTGGAACGCCGGTAACCTCCTCTGCATCTCCCGCGGCACCAACGCCGCAGTCGCCCGTTCGGCCGACCTGGGCAAATCCTTCAACGGTATCGCCCTGGCCAACACCAGCTGGACCACCGTCAATGATTTCTGGGTCAGCCCGGACGGCACCGTTATCTATGTCCTCGCCGATGACGGCATCGACCTGAACATCTGGCGCTACAAGGCCAGTGCCTGGCAGCGCGTCTTTGTCAGCGCCAACGCCAGTACACAGATCTGGGAACTGCGCGCCGCGGCCAGCGACCCGACGGCCGTTTTCCTGGGCAAGAAGGGCGCCACCAACATGTTCATCTCGACCGACTCTGGCGAGACCAAGTGGACCGCCCGCTCCTGCTCCCAGGCCATACAGGACTTCGCGGTTGAAAGCGCTTCCATCGTTTATGGCGGCACGGGCAACAACGTTGTCAAGAGCACCAACGGCGCTTTCACCTGGGGTGCGGGTGTTAACACCAACATCGGCCTCTATGGTGGCGGCTCCATCTACAGCCTCACGCTCGTCGCGGCCGGCAAGTTAGTGGTCGGCGGTTCTTCCGGCGGCGTGGCTTACTCCTCCGACAGCGGCGCCACCTGGTCACAACTCGTCAACCTGTCTACTTCTACCTGTGGCTCAGTGGTAGCCGCCGCTTCGGGCCTCGGCACCGGCGATACCTTCTACGCCACCGATAACCTTACCAACGCTATCTACAAATGGATAATCGGCACCAACACGCCTATCAGTGGATGGACCGCGGGCAAAGCCCTGGCTGCCGCCGGTACCGGTATCCAGCTGACCAATGGTGTCCTGTATGTCCAGGAGGCTTCGGCAACAACCTCCAACATCACGACCAGAGACCTTACTCCTGCCGTCGGCATCTCTGCCCCCTTCTGCGATAACGTGACGACCGGCGTTGCCCTCCTTAACTCCAGTGCCGGCGGTTATCCCATCAACGCCCTCCAAGCGAGCACGACAGCCTTGAGCACCACGCTGTGGGGCGTAACCGCCACTAAACTCTATAGCTGGACGGAGTACCTGGCCGTGGCCGCTAACGCACCCGCGACCACCTTCCCGGCGAACGGCTACATGGTCCCGGTCAACAGCATCAACGGCTACACCAACAACTTCGTCTTCCAGTGGACCCAGCCTTCCAACCAGAACGGCGCGGTCTCCAGCGCCCAGACCTACGCCTACACCCTGAACGTCTACCTGGATTCGGCCGGTAAGATACTGTATTCGACCGGCAGCGTCGCCGCGACTACCTCGGGCACTCTGTCGCTGTCTGCGGCGTCGCTATCCGTCTCCAACTTCACTCCTGGCGCGACCTACTACTGGAAGGTCAAGACAACTTCACCGGTCACCAGCCAGTACACACCGATGCTGTCGTTAACGATCCAGTCTATCGCGGCGCCGGTGCCTGTAGTCAATTCACCGGCTAACGGCTCCACCATCACTAACCAGAACCCGGCCTTCTCCTGGGCGCCGGTAACCGGCACTACCCTGTACGACTTCCAGCTCTCCACCACGCCGTCCTTCGGCACGTTACTACTCACCGACCAGCCCGCGACGGCCGGCACGCTTGTGCCCATCACCATCAAACTCGACCAGGGCAAGCAGTACTTCTGGAGAGTCAGAGCCAATCAACCGGTAACGGGTGACTGGTCATCCGTGGCCAACTTCTTCGTTGCATTGCCCACCACCGCCGCGCCTCCGCCGGTAACGGTGACGAATGTCCCGGCTCCTACCATCACCATACCCGCGCCGGCACCAGCACCTACCTACACCTTGGCGCCTCAACCCGTTGAGAAGATCGCTCCTACTTACATCTGGGCGATCATCATCATCGGCGCTATTCTGGTGATTGCGGTAATCGTCCTGATTGTCAGGACCAGACGTTCGGTCTAACACTGACCTGAAGGACAACCTTCTCAAGAAGGTCAGAGAGCCCCGACGAAATGTCGGGGCTCTCTCTTTATGCGGACTGGATTCCGGCCCTGGCTGGAATGTCCTGGTTAATTAGAAAGTCTGCAGAAAAACGCCGCTTATAAATCATCCAGACGGGGCGCCAGTATTTGTACCGGGACAACCTCGCCGCGGCGCAAGGACTCTTTTCCTTCCGGAATGCAGATAAGGCCGCTGGCGCTGGCAATCGCCTGTAAACGGCTTCGGTTTTTATAAAGCGCCACCGTATAGCAGCCGCTTTCTTCAAGAGATAGCACAGCATCTTTAAATTCCGTCCACGCCTTGTGGCGGCTTTTCACATTCTCGGTCAGCCCGGCGGGCACCGTCTGTAAAGGATGCCTGGTTTCCCCGGCCATGCGCAGCAACCCGGGCAATGCCAGCTGCAGGAAGGCCATTTCATTACTGGC
>JBEKDL010000061.1:0-18878 GCA_050014355.1 Dehalococcoidales bacterium
CTAGCGCAGGCCACCAGCCTATCGACAGAGCGAAAGCGCATGGGGGCGTAGTTGGTGTTCACCAGGCAAAAGCGGCAGCCGCGCTGGCAGCCCCGCTCCACCTCGATGAGATATAAATCGCCAAGCTCTGTATCCGGCGTCAGGACGACCGAATTGGTATCGAAAGCGTCCAGGTCTTTGGCCCACTGGCGGGTGACGGGTCTTTCCGGGGGGTAAGCGGGCGCATAAATGCCGGGCCGCGCCGCCAGCGCTCGAAGCAACGCGTCCCGCGGGCCGCCAATTCCTTCTAAAAGCGCCGGGACGATTCCCGGCAGTACCGGTTCGGCTTCGCCGATGCAAAAGAAGTCGAAGAAAGGCGCCAGGGGCATGGGGTTGGCGGTGACGCAGGGGCCGCCGGCGATAACTAGGGGATGGCTTTCATCGCGATCGGCTGCGAAAAGCGGTATCCCACTCGCCTTGAGGATGCTGACTATATTGAAGTAGTCGAGCTCGTAGGAGATGGAGAAGGCGAGCACAGCGAAATCCGTCAAAGGCCGACCCGACTCAATGGCTTTAGGGGGTTTCCTATCCGAAGGGTCGTAGAAGACCCGCTCGCAAACGACTCTCAAATAGCTGTTCAGGAGCTTGTAGACAGCGTGAATCCCCAAATTGGACATCCCGAGGTAATAGGAGTTGGGGTAGATAAGCGCGACGGGCAGACGCCCGCCCCAGTCCTTGACGATAACGCCGTCTTCGCGGGGGCTTCCTTTTTTACTTTTACCGACCTCGTACCTCATAAAGAAACTTGTGACCTATCCCCCTGACCCCCTTCCCTTGGGGATTAAGGGAAGGGGGAATAATTATGAAGGGGTTGACACCCCTTCGAGCTTTCCCGCTTGAATGAGAGGAAGACCCGAAAGAGCGAACCACAGAGATTGAGATTGCCACGTCACTTACACTTCCTGCAACGACAGGCGGGCTATTTCCAGCAGTCTTTTAGCACCCGGGCGCTGATAGGGATGACCATGTCGGCGACGCTTCTTAGCTCCTGGGAAGTACCCTGCTTGCCGAAAAGGGCCACCTCGACGTGCTTGCCGTTATCTTTAACGGCCTGGACGGCGCCGGCGAAATCGTTATCCCCGGCGACGAGTATCGCCACGTCGTAGTTGTTTTTAAAGGCGTGGGTCAACATGTCGGTAGCCAGCTGGACATCGGTGCCCTTCTCATAAGGCGGGACCGAGGGCCAGTTGGTATAGACCAAGCGTCCCAGGCGCAGCTCGGTGTACGGAATCGCCTTGATGCCATTGAAAAAGGCCTGCTGCTGCTTGTAAAGCTCGGGCTCCTGTTTCTGCCCGACCCTGGCGTTATAATAGTAAATTCTGATAAGCTGTCTTTTAAATAAAAGCTTTCGGCAGAATTTGCCGAGATCCAGGTCAGTCCGGTTGAAATGATTTTTCAGGGAGTGGTATAAGTTGCTCCCATCGATAAATATCATTACTCTCTCCAATCTATCTCACCTCCTTTCTTAAGTTATATTTATATTATATAGCTTTCAGGTACGAAATGCGACACGGCGAGGGGAATGTTTATATTTATTTACTCCCTAGGCAGCGTAAATTTATCGTTCCTTTACTATTTTCCAGTAATAATTATTGTTAAGCTGGAGATATATGGTTACGCTGGATCAAGATGACCTAGATATTGCTTCGGGCATAGAGATAGGAGCCGGCAAGAAATCCATTTACCTGCTTGACAAAATCTGGAGCAAAATAGGTTCGGACAAGCAAGCGAGCTCGCTGATTGGCGGCGTTATGCGCATGACGCGACGAGCGCTCAATGCTTCGGCCGCAGGGCTATTCCTCGTCAATGAAGAAAGCGAGGAACTGATTTTAAAGTTTGCCAGCGGCAGGATGCAAAAACAGCCGGTGCGCTTTAAAATAGATTCCCAGTCAGGCATTCCGGGCTGGGTTGCCAGGGTGGGTAGGGCCGTAGTCACCAATGCCGTAGTGGGCAATCCGCGCTATAGCCGATTGTCCAATAAAGTTTACGGCTTCGTTACGAAGTCCCTGATTTGTGTGCCCCTGATTGTCCACCGTAAAGTGATAGGCGTCATCGAAGTAGCTAATAAAGCCAGCCAGCCCGATTTCAGCCAGCAGGACTTGCAAATACTCATCGGTGTCGCCAATACCGTCGCCTTGACGATAGAAAACGTCCGGTTAAACGAGTGTTTACAGGAATATTACAAAAGCACGGTAAATGCACTGGTGTCCCTCGCTGACGCCAAAGAAATAACCGGTTGCGGGCACTCGAAACGCGTCGCGGAATACGCGCTCAAGGCAGCCAACTGGCTCTCTCTTCCTGCAGAACTTAAACAGTCGATTGAATACGCCGCCATTCTCCACGACATCGGCAAGCTGGCCATTCCTGACGCAATATTAAACAAACCATCTAACCTGACCGACCAGGAGCGGGAAATAATGTGCCAGCACCCACAGATAGGCCACAATTTGATAAAAGGCATTCCTTTCCTTGAGCAAGCCAGCTACCTCGTCCTTTATCATCATGAAAGGTTTGACGGTACGGGGTATCCGTGCCATGTCAAAGGCCGGGCGATACCTATCGGTGCCAGGCTGATAGCTGTCGCCGACGCTTTCGATAACATGACTACCAGCCACGCCTACCGCGACGCGCTGGACATCAAGCAGGCTTTAATAGAGTTGAACCGGCATGTTCGTACGCAATTTTGCCCGGTCGCTATCAAAGCGTTTTTCGCTTCCTGTATAAATTCTCATTCTTCAAATAAGAAATAACGTTCGGTTGCTCCTGCCTTTTCCCCCGAAACATCGGTGTCGCGCCCGTTTGCCTGTAGCTTTCGTGAATGTTATAATTGGCGGGTAAAATACGTTCGATAATTACCGTTCCGGGGGTGGAAAATGAAGCTGAACAGGGAAGAAGTGCTGCACATCGCCCGCCTGGCCCGGCTCGGCCTGACCGAAGCGGAAATTACACGCTTCGGCGAGCAGCTGTCCAATCTACTCGAACATTTCCAGGTGCTCCAGCAGGTGGATACGGAAGGCGTCCCGCCGACCGCGCAATCGGTGGAGATGAAAAGCGTGATGAGGGACGATGTTATTGCGCCGTCGCTTTCGCCGGAAGATGTCCTGGCCAACGCGCCGCGGCGCGAGGACGATTGCTTCAGGGTGAAAGCGGTACTGGAAGAGTGAAAGTCAGGTAAGAAAATGCCATACACGATTCATGAAGCGCACGAATTATTAAAGAATAAAAAAATCTCCTCGGTAGAGCTCACTAAAGCGCACCTGGAGCGCGTCCGGCAGGCGGAGCCGAAGGTCAAGGCTTTTGTGACGGTCACCGAAAAGCTGGCACTGGAGCAGGCGCAGCAGGCGGATAAAGCTATCGCTGCGGGCAAAGCCGGCCCGCTGACCGGCATACCGCTGGCCATCAAGGACGTCATCTGCACTAAAGGCGTGCGGACAACTTGCTCCTCGAAGATGCTCGAAAATTTCGTACCCCCTTATAGCGCCACGGTCGTGGAAAAGCTCAACGCCGCCGGCGCGGTGATGGTGGGCAAGGCCAACATGGACGAGTTCGCGATGGGGTCGTCAACGGAGAACTCGGCGCTGTTCGTGACGCATAATCCGTGGGATTTGGACAGAGTGCCGGGCGGCTCGAGCGGGGGCTCGGCGGTAGCGGTGGCGGCGGGGGAAGCCTGCGGCGCTTTAGGGTCGGATACAGGCGGGAGCATCCGCCAGCCGGCGGGGTTTTGCAGCGTGGTCGGGCTGAAACCGACGTACGGCAGGGTGAGCCGGTACGGGCTGGTGGCGTTCGCCTCATCGCTCGACCAGATAGGCCCGCTGACACAGGACGTGACCGACTGCGCCCTGATAATGAACGCGATTTCAGGGCATGATAAAAGAGATTCGACGTCGGTGCCGGAGCCGGTGCCCGATTACACTAAAAGCCTGAAAAACGACCTGAAAGGTATGCGCCTAGGCGTCCCGAAAGAGTATTACGTCGAAGGGATGCAGCCGGGCGTGGCCGATTTGATGAAAAAGGCTTTGAAAAAGCTCGAGGAGCTGGGCGCGACGCTTCAAGAGGTGTCCCTGCCTCACACCCCCTATTCGCTGGCCGTCTACTATATCATCGCACCGTCAGAGGCATCGGCCAACCTGGCACGCTATGACGGCGTTAAGTACGGCTTCTCCTATAACGGCGATACCATGTGGGACTCGATGGAAAAGACGCGGCAGCACGGGTTCGGCCCGGAGGTAAAGCGGCGCATCATGCTGGGCACTTACGCGCTTTCCGCCGGCTACTACGACGCGTGGTACGTGAAAGCGCAGAAGGTGCGGACGCTGATAAGGCGGGAGTTCGATAGCGCTTTTGAAAAGTACGACGCTTTGATTACCCCTACCTCTCCGACCGTCCCGTTTAAGATAGGGGAAAAGACGGACGACCCGCTAGCCATGTACTTGAGCGATGTCTGCACTTTACCTATTAATATAGCCGGGGTGCCCGCCATATCCATCCCCGCCGGTTTTGTAGACGGTTTGCCCGTGGGGATGCAGATAATCGGCAAGCACTTCCGCGAGGAGACGCTGTTACGGGTGGCCTACGCGTACGAGCAGGCGACGGGGTGGTGGAGGAAAAAGGCGGTAGTTTAATGTGTTAAGATATAGACAGAGGTGGTAAAAATGAAATACACCGTAATCATTGAAAAAGGGCGGGAATCTGGCTACGTTGCCTACGCGCCTGCTTTGAAGGGCTGCGTGTCACAGGGCAGGACTAAAGCCGAAGTACAAAAAAATATTAAAGAGGCAATAGAGGTATATATAGAAGCGCTCATGGAGGACGGCCTCCCACTTCCGACTGAAGTAGGCCGCGACACAGTGGAGCTTGAGGTTGCCGCCAAGTGACCAGACTACCCAGGGGATTATCCGGTAAGCAGGTAGTAGCTGCTTTAAAAAAGACGGGCTTCTATATCAAACGCCGCAAGGGTAGCCACATCATTTTAAGGAGAGATAGCCCTTTCGCCCAGGTGGTGGTCCCTGACCATAAAAGTATAGATACCGGAACATTAGCTTCAATAATAGATGGGGCTGATTTGTCGGTAGATGAACTCATTGGGCTTCTTAAATAAAATCTCGATTCCCGCTTTCACGGGAATGACAATAATAAATACAGATTCTTCGCTTCACTCAGAATGACAGGGAGTACGCCTTGCTTTGCTGTCTTCGCACTTACAGGCGAGGCCGGGGCTTGAATTCCCTTATCTGAAAATGCTATCCTGTTGGTATCTATTTTTATCGTGGGGTAAACGGGTGAGGAGGCGCAATAATGCTAAAAGACATCTTAAAGATACTGGAAAATGACGCGCGCACGTCCGTCAAGCAGATTGCCACGATGACCGGCCAGCCCGCCGGGGATGTGCATAAACTCATCGAGCAGGCGGAGAAAGACCGCATCATCCTGAAATACAAAACGGTCGTGAACTGGGACAAGGTGGGTGAGGAGCAGGTTTGGGCGCTTATCGAAGTGAGGGTCGCCCCGCAGAAAGACGTCGGGTTCGATGCCATCGCCGAGCGCATACAGCGTTTCCCGCAGGCGCACTCGGTGTACCTCATCTCCGGCACCTACGACCTGCTTGTCCTGGCATTAGGCAAGACGAACCACGAGATAGCTGATTTCGTCTCGCAGCAACTTTCGCACATCGACGGCGTGCAGGAAACGGTGACGCAGTTCGTGCTCAAGCGCTATAAAGAGGACGGCGAGGTGCTGGAAGGCGGCGAGGCGGTCAAAAGGCAGTCGGTCATTCTCTAGCCGGTCAAAGCATCAGGAGTCATATGTCCGCAGAAAAAACCATACCGAAAGCTAAACATCAAAAGATTATCTCGGAGAGAGCGAACAAGCTATCGCCCTCCGGGATACGCAAGTTCTTCGACCTTCTGGCGTCCATCGAGGGCGTTATCTCCCTGGGCGTCGGCGAGCCGGACTACGCCACACCCTGGCACATCTGCGAGGCGGCGGTAAAGAGCCTGGAGAAGGGCTACACCATGTACACCTCGAACTCCGGCATCCCGGAGCTGCGCGAGCTGACGGCCGGCTATATCAAGGAAAAATACGGCGTGGACTATAAATCTTACGGGGAGATTCTCATAACCGTCGGCGTGAGCGAGGCGCTCGACCTGGCCATGCGCGCTATCGTCAATCCCGGGGACGAGGTCATCATGACCGACCCCCATTACGTCGCTTACGATTCGTGCGTGATACTGGCGGGCGGCGTGCCCGTCATGGTGCCGACCTATGAAGAAAGCGGCTTCGAGGTGAATGCCGCCGACATCGAGAAAAGGATTACGAAGAAGACCCGCGCCATCCTCATCGGCTATCCTTCGAATCCCACCGGCGCGGTCATGCCGCGGGAGAAACTCGAAGCCATCGCGGAGGTCGCCCGGAGGCGCAATATCATCGTGATTTCCGATGAAATTTATGCCCGGCTCAACTACGGCGCGGAGCACTGCTGCTTCGCCGGACTCCCGGGCATGAAGGAAAATACGATTCTGCTCGGCGGGTTTTCCAAGGCCTACGCCATGACCGGCTGGCGCGTGGGCTATGCGCTGGCGCCGGCGGAAATCATCGCCGCGATGACCAAGATACACCAGTACACCATTATGAGCGCCCCGACCCCGGCGCAGGTGGCCGCCATCGAGGCGATAAAAACAGGAGAGAAGGACGTGGTGGAGATGGTGGAGGACTATGACCGGCGGCGGAAGGTCATCGTGAAGGGGCTGTGCGATATAGGGCTTAGCTGCTTCGAGCCGAAGGGGGCTTTCTACGCGTTCCCCTCGATAGCGTGCACCGGCATGAGTTCGGAGGAGTTCTCCGAGACTCTCCTCAAGGAGGAGAAGGTGGCTGTGGTGCCGGGGTCCGCTTTCGGGGAGTGCGGGGAGGGCCATGTGCGCTGCTGCTATGCCACTTCACTGGCGGATATCGAGGAAGCGCTGAACCGCATGGGGCGGTTTGTGAAGAAATACCGGAAGTAGAGAAATTACTCTTAATCCTCTTCCACCACAAAATCGAACGTGGCTTTTTGCCCGCCCGGCGTATCTACGATTTCCATTAACGTGCGCGCTTCAAAGATAGGGTCTTTTTCGTTGCGCTTTTCACCGGGGAAAAAGAGCTGGGTGGTGAAGACAGGCGAGTCTTTAGCGGCGCGGACTTTGGCGTGGATATGGGGGGCGCGGAAAAGATACTGGTGCGGTCTGACGGTTTCCAGGCGGTAGCGGCCGTCTTTATCCGTGTACTGGTGTCCTCGCAGGTTAAGGCCCTCGTTGTCGTAAGCGCCGTTGCCATCGGCGTGCCAGAAATCGAGCCAGGCATTCGGAATCGGGTGACCCTTGATATTCAACACCTTCCCTCGGACGGTCAGCCTGGTGCCGGGCGTACCCGCCGCAGCTATAACGGTGCGCTCCGGCGAGCCCGGTTTATAGTAGGGGCCTTCCTCGACGGAGGGCGTGAGCGCTACGGTTGGTTTTTTATTTTTTTAGGCATGGCAATTTCTACTACACTTAAAGGATAACCCAGCGATAGGGCGATGTATGTAATAAATGTCACAGTCAAAGACCTCACCCCCTATGTCCCCCTTTTTTAAAATGGGAAAGGACTTTACTAAATCTCCCTTAGTCCCTTCCATTCGCTCCGCTCAGGACAGGCTCTTACGAAGGAGGGAAAGAATTGGTTAAAGCGCAGATTTAAAAGTTTGGGCAATCATCCTCTCCCTTTGGTAAAGGGAGATAAGAGAGGGATTTTGTATGGGAAAAAAGAGAGGCGAAAAAACAATCAGTAATATTTACTATACGACTTATTGACAAGAATATACTGCAAACACAATTTATTCTCATCCGTCAATAAGTTTTATATTCAATTCGTTAATTTCATCTTGTATAGTCTTAAATTTTCCCGCAAATTCTTCGATTACACCTTGCAATTCCTGAGTATTCTTTGCAAGATATATTTTTTCTATAAAACCATCACGTGCTTCATTGAGATGATATAACGGCTGGATACATTTATACAATTCTTGTGTCTTTTCTGAGCAGATTCTATATATAATAAGATTCAATACAGATAAACGAGAATATGCATAATTTATTGCAGAAATGATTCGAAGGCGTTTGAAATTAAGATCATTTTCTTTAGCTTCTTCTATACTGATTTCAACAATCTGATTCACGATATCGGATAGCCGCTGAATACGCTTTTTATCGGATATATCTAAATTCACACTTTTTTCTAATTCAGAGCAAATATCAAGAGCTGCTTGTGTATCTGCGGAAGATTTTTGCACATCTGCTTTAAGAGCACCAATTTGATCATGGACAGAAATCTGGAGGTTTTTAAAAAGTTTTTCAATATCTTTGTCCATATTAACCTCACACCAGCACATTATAAGGCCAATCAACAGCCGAAACAACTCTCCCAAAACAAAAAGAGGCGCTGTTACACGCCTCTCGACCCTCCGTCATTCCCGTGAAAACGGGAATCCAGTGGTGGTGAAAAGGTGTGGTGGGTTTTAAGATAATATTACAACAATCGATGAGATTGCCACGCCTTCCCTTCGGGAATGGCTCGCAATGACAGCCCCCCAAAACAAAAAGAGGCGCTTTTTAGGCGCCTCTTTAGCATACTCAATCACTTCAACTGAACACTCTTCTTTATCTAATACCAACCCTGAAGCAGGTCAAGCCCTCGACCATTAGTACGGCTTAGCTGAATGCATTACTGCACTTACACACGCCGCCTATCAAGCAAGTAGTCTACTTGCGGTCTTACTCCCTCCCTTGCGGGAAGGATGGGAGATCTTATCTTGGGGCGAGCTTCGCACTTAGATGCTTTCAGCGCTTATCCCTGCCAGACTTGGCTACCCAGCAATGCTCCTGGCGGAACAACTGGCACACCAGAGGTCTGTCCCTCTCGGTCCTCTCGTACTAGAGAGAGCTCCCCTCAAATCTCCGGACGCCCACGGAGGATAGAGACCGACCTGTCTCACGACGGTCTGAACCCAGCTCGCGTACCGCTTTAACCGGCGAACAGCCGGACCCTTGGGACTTACTTCAGCCCCAGGATGCGATGGGCCGACATCGAGGTGCCAAACCTTGCCGTCGATGTGAACTCTTGGGCAAGATAAGCCTGTTATCCCCGGGGTAGCTTTTATCCGTTAAGCCACGGCCTTTCCACACAGTGCCGTAGGATCACTTTGACCGACTTTCGTCTCTGCTCGACTTGTAGGTCTCGCAGTCAAGCCCCCTTATGCCAATGCACTCTAAAGGTGATTTCCATCCACCTTGAGGGGACCTTTGTACGCCTCCGTTACCTTTTAGGAGGCGACCGCCCCAGTCAAACTACCCGCCTGGCACGGTCCTCTGGCTTGCACCAGGGTTAGAGGCTAAATTTATTCAGGGTGGTATTTCAACGGCGGCTCCATCCCGGCTAGCGCCGGGACTTCAAAGCCTCCCACCTATCCTACACAAAATAAACTCAGACTCAGTGCCAAGTTATAGTAAAGCTCCACGGGGTCTTTTTGTCCATCCGCGGGTAGGCCGCATCTGCACGGCCATTTCAATTTCACCGAACCCCTCGTTGAGACAGCGCTCAAGTTGTTGCACCATTCGTGCAGGTCGGAACTTACCCGACAAGGGACTTCGCTACCTTAGGACCGTTATAGTTACGGCCGCCGCTTACCGGGGCTTCAGTTCAAGGCTTCTCCCGATAAATCGGGATAACTTCTCTCCTTAACCTTCCGGCGCTGGGCAGGTATCACCCCCTATACTTCAGCTTACGCTTTAGCAGAGAGCTGTGTTTTTGTTAAACAGTCACTTGAGCCAATTATGTGCCACCCTTCTTACGAAGGGCACCCCTTTTCCCGAAGTTACGGGGTTAGATTGCCGAGTTCCTTAACGAGGGTTCTATCGATCACCTTGGGACGTTTATCCCTACCTACCAGAGTCGGTTTGTGGTACGGGCGCTCCTGTTTCAACGGCAACGAAGCTTTTCTTGGCAGTATGGGCCTGGCCGGGTCGCCTCGGGTTACCCCTCAACTTCCCTCTATCTTGAGCTAAAATCCGGGGTGGATTTGCCTGCCCCGGCATCACCTCGGATAGAGGACACACGATGTCCATTGCGCATGCCTGGCTTGCCTCCCTGCGTCACTCCTTTGCCTCTACAGGAACGGTACGGGAATAATAACCCGTTGTCCATCGCTTACGCCTTCCGGCCTCAGCTTAGGGCCGACTAACCCTACGCGGATTAACCTTGCGTAGGAAACCTCAGGTATTCGGTGGACCGATTTCTCATCGATCTTGCGCTACTCATTCCGGCAGTCTCACTTCCCTTAGCTCCACCATTCCTTACGGAACAGCTTCACAGCTCGGGGAACGCTCCCCTACCCCTCCTCCTTACGGAGAAAGCCATAGCTTCGGTGGCAGACTTGAGCCCCGTTGGGTTGTCGGCGCAGAACCACTAAACCAGTGAGCTATTACGCATTCTTTAAAGGGTGGCTGCTTCTAAGCCAACCTCCTGGCTGTCTGTGCGATTGAACTTCCTTTCCCACTTAGCCTGCTCTTGGGGACCTTAGCTGATGGTCTGGGCTGTTTCCCTCTCGACAACGAAGCTTATCCCCCGCTGTCTCACTCCCGGGCTGTGGGTTAATGGTATTCGGAGTTTAGTTGGAGTTGGTAAGCTACTCGCCCCCTAGTCCATCCAGAGCTCTACCTCCATTAACTAACACCCGAGGCTGCACCTAAATGCATTTCGGGGAGAACCAGCTATCACCGGGTTCGTTTGGCATATCACCCCTATCCACAGCTCCTCCGATAACTTTGCAACGTTAACCGGTTCGGGCCTCCACTCCGATTTTATCGGAGCTTCACCCTGGCCATGGATAGCTCACCCGGCTTCGGGTCTGATCCATGCGACTATAATACGCCCTATTCAGACTCGCTTTCGCTCCGGCTCCGTCACTAATGTGACTTAACCAGCCGCATAGATCAACTCACCGGATCATTCTTCAATAGGCACGCTATTATCCCGATTGCTCGGGACTCTAACTGCTTGTAAGCATACGGTTTCAGGTACTATTTCACTCCCCTCTCGGGGTTCTTTTCACCTTTCCCTCACGGTACTGGTTCACTATCGGTCATCAAGGGTATTTAGCCTTACCCCGTGGTCAGGGTGGCTTCCCACAAGGTTTCTCGTGTCCCGTGGTACTCAAGAACAGATAAAGAGCCTACCCCCTTTGGTTTACGGGACTATCACCCTCTGTGGTGGCCCTTTCCAGGGGCCTTTAACTAGGGTTCGGTTTTTGACTCTTTGACCTATTCCAGGTTCGGTCTTATCTGTCTTACGACACCCGGTAAACATAGGCCCTGACGCCGTTAGGTTTACCAGGTTTAGGCTCTTCCCCGTTCGTTCGCCACTACTAGGGGAATCAATGTCTTTCTATTTTCCTCGGGGTACTGAGATGTTTCACTTCCCCCGCTTACCTCCACCCGGCCTATGTGTTCAGCCGGGGGTATCCCGGATATACCGGGATGGGTTGCCCCATTCGGGAATCCCCGGTTAAGCTTGCTAGACAGCAAACCGGGGCTTATCGCAGTCTTGCCACGCCCTTCTTCGGCCCTTGATGCCAAGGCATTCACCGTATGCCCTTAACGCTTGACCTGCTTCAGGTTTGATATTAGACATGTCCGAGTATTCAGTTTTTAAGGTGCGGAAGGCAAAAGAAAAGGTCTGGCGGTTTAGCCGCCAGACCTCGTTATCTGGCTATTTACCACCAGTGTTGCTTACTATGTTTTTGCCTTCGTCATATGCAAGTATAAGGATAGCACAGCGAAAAAGGTTTGTCAATGGTGTTTGAGGGAAGTTTTTGGGGAGAACTTTAGGAACTCTCCTCCTAGCTGCATGACTGTCATTGCGAGGAGCGTAGCGACGCGGCAATCTCGAGGACTTACTTTATCCAATGATAGAGATTGCCACGCCTCCGCCTGCGGCGGATGGCTCGCAATGACAATATTATTAATTTTGCAAAAAGGGAAAATATGCGTTAAATTGTAACCGCATGAAAATCACTTTAGTAAGCGTTGAAAATATCACGCCTTTATGTATATGGCTGTACGTAAAAGAAAAGGAATATTTCCTTAGTTACGAAGACTATCCATATTTTAAAAACCAGACCATAAGTTCAATACATAATATCCATTTGCTACATGGTTTTCATCTGTACTGGCCAGACCTGGATGTAGACTTGGAAATTGATAATCTTGAGAACCCGGAAAAATACCCGCTGAAGGATAAATTATGAATAAAACTGACGAAATTTTTAAACTATTTTCTGAAAAAATGTTTAATAACAAACTTGAAAAAGCGGATTTCTTAAATCACCACGGTAGACTTACTATTTCTTTCACCTGTAAATATATCTCTGAATGTAAAGTGAAATCTAATAAACAACCTACTTGGACCGCGGCAATTGGAAGCAATAAGAAAGGTAACGATAATTTTGACATTATGGCTATAGGTGAAGCACCGAGTGCGTCTGAAGGAATCGGCATGCATATGGGAAGACGATTTGTATCATGGAAAGATAATTCAGAAAGCCCCGTTGTTGCATTTCGAGATTGGGCAGCTTGTCGTTATGGAACTGTTCCTTATTTCACGGACTTAGCCAAATGCGGAGTTGCTAACCAGCAAAATAAGAATGTTTTGAAAAAAAGATTTAAAAATTGCATCAAATACATACTTTTAGAAGAAATTAAAATCATTAAACCAAAAACCATACTATGCATTGGGAATGTTTCATATCATTATATGGGAAAATTAGTAAAAGAACTTGGTATGAAGACAAATTTAGTAAAATTAACTCATTACAGTAGACAAGCTCAACTTCCTATAAGCATTGAAGATAAAATGAATATTATTTGGGATTGGGACATATCTAAATCAGACCCAAGTAAACGCGAAGAAATCAAGAAAAAGCTACTTTCAACTTTGTCCCATTTTAAAGATTAAATATATCAATAAGTAATTTACTGGATTCCCGCCTGCACGGGAATGACGGGCGCTTAAAAATCCCTCTCCCCCCTTCTCCCCAAGACAGAGTGCGCCAGCCAGAGGGGGCAAAGGGGAAGACAAAAATCTCCCTCTTATCCCTCCTTACGAAGGAGGGACGCTGATACCCCTAGATAGGGTGTCTAAGAGGGGCGCCAGCCCCTCTTTCTTTTTCTTCCCCCTTCCCCGCGGGAAGGGGGAAGGGGGATGGGGATTCTTAATTAATGGGGTGGGGGGAAAAGGCGGGGATACGGATTGCTTCGCTGCGCTCGCAATGACAATGCGGTGTGTGCTATAATTTTTCCGTACGTTTTTCTTAATAGACTGGAATCAATTCGTTAATGCTCAAGCAGATAATCGCTGAAATCATTAAAAAGGCTTTTGCCGGGGCGCAGAAGGCCGGTAAGCTGCCGGACGTTACCCTGCCGGACGTTATTATCGAGAAACCGCAAAAAGCCGAGTACGGCGATTATGCCTCCAGCATCTCCCTCAAGCTGGCGCGCGCTATCGGCACCAGCCCCATGTCCATCGCGCGGGAAATCGCCGCTTTTATTAAACCTTCGGAAGAAATCGAAAGCGTTACCGTGGCCCCGCCGGGCTTCATCAACTTCACTCTCAAGAACGATTGGCTCAAGCAGCAGGTGGACTCCATCCTGGAGCAGGGCGAAAAATACGGCGATATCGAGTTTGGAAAGAGTAAGCGCGTGCAGATTGAGTTCGTCAGCGTCAACCCCACCGGCCCGCTGCACGTGGGCCACGGGCGGGGCGCCATCCTCGGCAGCGCCCTCGCCAATATCCTCTCCTCCGCCGGCTACCGGATAGAAAAGGAATATTACGTCAACGATGCCGGCAACCAGGTAGCCACTTTCCGCCGTTCTCTTTACGCGCGTTACCAGCAGGCCCTCGGCCACGAAGCCCAGCTGCCCGCTGATGGCTATGTCGGCGAGTATATGGTCAACCTGGCCAAGGAAATCATTAAAGAACAGGGCAAAAAGCTCGCCAAACTGGAAGGCGAAAAGCTGGAGACACAGCTCGGGAAAATCGGGCTGGAAAAGATGATAGGCCAGATTAAAGCCGACCTGGAGCTGCTCGGCGTGGCCTTTGACGTCTGGTTCAGCGAGCAGAGCCTTTACGATAAGGGGCAGTACGCTACGGCCATGGCGTTAATGAAGCGGGGCGGCTATATCGCCGAAAAGGAAGGCGCCACCTGGTTCGTCTCCACCGCGCTGGGGGAAGACAAGGACAACGTGGTGGTGCGCTCGGACGGCACGCCTACCTACTTCGCATCGGATATCGCTTACCATTATGACAAATTCATCGAGCGCAAGTTCGATAGCGTTATCGATATCTGGGGGGCCGACCACATGGGGCATGTCTCCCGCATGAAGGCGGTGGTCAGCGCCCTGGGCATCGAGCCCTCGCGCTTTACCGTGATTATTTCGCAGATGGTCACCCTGCGCCGCGGCGGCGAGGTGGTGAAAATCTCCAAACGCAGCGGGGATATCATCACGTTAAAGGAGCTTATCGATGAGGTGGGCGTGGACGCCTGCCGCTTTTTCTTCCTCTCCCGCACCGCCGATGCCCAGATGGACTTCGATATGGAGCTGGCCAAGAAGCAATCGGCGGATAACCCGGTCTATTACGTCCAGTACGCGCATGCGCGTATCGCCAGTATCCTGCGCCTGGCCAAGGAAAGAGGGGTTGAAAACATTGACGGCGACGTCTCCCTGCTGGCCACCGAGCCGGAGCTCACTTTAATACGCAGGATGCTCCTCCTTCCGGAAATCGTCGAGACGGTAGCGCAGACGCTGGAGCCCCACCACCTGACTTACTACGCGCAGGACCTGGCCACCGTTTTCCACGCTTTTTATAAAGAGTGCCGGGTGGTCACGGAAGATAAAGCCCTGACCGGTGCGCGCTTAAAGCTGGTCAAGGCCGCTAAAATCGTCCTGGGCCGCACGCTCAACCTCATGGGCATGACCGCCCCGGACAGCATGTAGCCTGCAAAAATCCTGGCAGCCGCCAAACTTTAAATTATTTCGGCTCTGGTTATTGAAGTGAAACACGATATTAATCTATTGTTAACCAGATATTAATATTTTATTGTCATTATTTTGGTAGTAGAGATTTTCCCATGAAAACAGGACATCATCTTCTTTGTGCGCTAACTGCAGCTTTAGTGGTTGTATTAGCAGTTACCTTAATAGCCTGCTCTTCAAAGTCTCCGCCAACAACTTCTTCCACAGGAACTCAACCTGTTGCCGTTAAGCTCGTTTTCACCACGCAGCCTGTGGGAGCTACAGCCGGGTCGCCCTTCGCTACTCAACCGGTGGTAGCGGCGGTAGATATTAACGGTAATGTGGCCGCTGGTCCCAGAAAAATGGTAACTCTGTCTATTACCGGTATCACCGCCGATTCCCACATCAGCCTGTTCGGCGGAACAACAGTGATGTCATTAAATGGAGTATTCAATTTTAAAGAGATTTCTATCGATAGGGCGGGGACTTATACGTTAACAGCGACGAGCAGTGGCTTAACTTCCGCCGTCAGTAGTCCCTTCGATATAACTCCAATCCAAGGCGCAAGGCTTGTTTTCAGCAAAGAGATTGTTGGGGCTTCTGCCGGGTCAGCTTTCGCTACTCAACCTGTGGTAACGGTATTAGATATGTATGGTAATACAGTGCCCGGTGCGACGGCTGAAGTAAGTTTAAGCCTTATTAATATTACCCCCGACTCTTTTGAAGGTGTCCTGTCCGGCGTGATAAAAGTCAAAGCTGTGAACGGCGTCGCTAATTTCACAGGTCTCTCTGTAGACAAGGTAGGGACCTACACGCTGATGGCGACGAGCGGTGGTTTAACTCCGGTCTATAGCAACTCCTTCGATATCACTCCCGGTACGGGCGTAAAGCTCTTTTTCAATACCCAGCCCTTAACAGCTGCCGTGGGGTCACCCTTGACCATTATACCGCCAGCTATTGCCGTGCTCGTACAGGATGACTATGGTAACACGGCGACCAGCTCATCGGCTGAAATCACGTTGACTATCACGCCTAACACGGGTGCCAACGGGGCTGTATTGTCTGGAGTGACGAAAATCAAGGCAGTAACTGGTGCCGCTGATTTCGAAGGTCTTTCTATCGATAAAGTAGGAACGGGTTATACGCTGACGGCGACGAGCAGCGGACTGAAGTCAGGGGTCAGCGACCCCTTCGATATAACTCCTCCGGCGCCAGTTCCAACTTCGTCAAATGCGACGACACCATGACGTATTCTCTCCTACAACCCGCCGCCGCAGCTTCCTCTCAAAACTCTTCCCCCCTCAAACATTCTTATTAAGCTTCTGTAAAACCATAAGGTTTGAGAGGGGGATAAAGGGGGGTGAGCGAGCGACTTCTTGAAACCAGAGGTGAAAGGAACTTTACCTTTAATTCTTATCTTGTTATATAATCAGGTAATAGAGAAATCTAAAATAAACTAAGGAGGTGCAGGCAATGGGTCAAGCTATTCGTCGCTTCAATTGAGTTTGAGCCGGCAGAACGGGTGCAAGTTTTGCATCAACAATCTGCTCGAAAGTCCTCCGCCTCCAGAAAGCGCCGGAGTAATAAGGTGTTTTAGTTTTGTCGTTCTTTCAAAGAAGGATATTGACGATGGCGCGGGGGTTTTCCAGCCATCGTTTTTTATTTTATTAAAAATTAGAAAGGGGGTAACTATCAAATGGCAAACGATAACATCCAGATGTGGACCGAACTTGGAATAGACCTGGAAAAACATAATATGCTGCTGAACGCCTTAGGGACGCTGTTCCAGGAAGTGTACCTTTCTCAAATAAACCGCCCGGCCGGGATGGGCTTTTACGATTTTGTGGTCGGAGATATCCACGGCATAAGGGTAAAAGAGCTCAAGGAGCACGCTTTCAACGGCGGCAAAGTAGTCGCGACCTACTGCGTCTTCGTACCGGAAGAACTTGTGTGGGCGGCTGATGGAATTCCGGTGGGGCTTTGCGCCGGGACGCAGTTTTCGATACCCATGGCTGAAGCTGTCCTCCCTCAAAATACCTGCGCCCTCATCAAATCTTCCTTTGGCTTCAAACTGGGGCGTGTCTGCCCTTACATTCAGGCCAGCCACCTCATCGTGGGTGAGACCACGTGTGACGGTAAAAAGAAAATGTTCGAGATTCTGAATCAATACCAGCCGGTTTATGTTATGGAAGTGCCGAATAAAAAGACCGAGCGGAGTCGGGAGCTATGGCTCGGCGAAGTCCTGGCTTTCAGGGATGTCATTGAAAAGCTGACCGGAAATAAAATCACCGCGAAAAACCTCGGCCGGGCAATCGACCTGGTAAACCAGCGCCGCCTGGCCTTGCAGCGCCTGTTCAACCTGCGCAAAATCCGGCCCGCGCCCATCAGCGGTAAAGACGCATTATTAGCTGTCCAGGTATCGTTCTACGACGATGTCAAAAGGGACACCCAAATGTTGAATGCACTCTGCGATGAGCTCGATAAGAGAGTCGCGGCTGGACAGGGTGTGGCCCCTGCTTCAGCACCGCGTATCCTGATTTCCGGCAGCCCCATGGCTATCCCCAACTGGAAGCTGCATCACCTCCTTGAGTCGGCAGGTGCGGTCGTCGTCTGCGAAGAGTCCTGCACCGGCACCCGCTTTTTCAGTGATCTGGTCGAACCGACGCAAAACAACCTCGCTGCGCAACTCAAGGCGATAGCCGACCGTTACATGAACATTCACTGCGCCTGTTTTACGCCGAATGATGAACGCCTGGACGACGTGGTGCGCCTGGCAAAGGAGTATCAGGTAGATGGAGTGGTGCATTATAATCTCCAGTTCTGCCATACTTATGCCAACGAAGCGGTTAAGATAGAGAAGAAGCTTAGGGACGAAAACATTCCGTTATTGCGCATCGAGACTGATTACGGTGATGATACCGGCCAGCTTAAAACCAGGATTGAAGCTTTCCTGGAGATGATAAAGGGCTAGGTAAAATGCCGGAAAGGGCGCGGGTGCGGGCCACGCTTGTTCCGCCTTGTGGCTATTCTCGCATTTATGCTACACTTTTCTAGCGAGGAGGCTTCCATGAAAAAACGCGTCTTTTCCGGCATCCAGCCCACGGGCAATATTCATATCGGCAATTACCTGGGGGCGACCAAACACTGGGCAGCCGAGCAGGATAATTACGATAATGTCTTCTGCATTGTCGACCTTCACGCTATCACCATACCGCAGGAACCGAAGGTCTTGAAAGCTAAAATCCGCGAGGTCACCGGCCTGCTGCTGGCCGCCGGTATCGACCCGCGTAAGTCGATTGTTTTTCTCCAGTCCCACATTCACGAGCACAGCGAGCTGGCGTGGATTTTAAACTGCTTTATTCCCATGGGCTGGATGCAGCGCATGACCCAGTTCAAAGAGAAAGCGAAACAGAAAGAGCAGGTAAGCACCGGGCTGTTCGATTACCCCGCGCTGATGGCCGCCGATATCCTCCTCTATAAAACGGATGTGGTGCCGGTGGGCGAAGACCAGAAACAGCACGTCGAGCTGGCGCGTGACGCCGCCCAGCGCTTTAACAGCATTTACGGGGAGACCTTCGTACTGCCGGAGCCGGTAATACCGGACGTCGGCGCGCGCATCATGGGCCTGGACGACCCTACCAAGAAAATGAGCAAGAGCGAGACCGCCCCGAACCACGCCATCAACCTGCTGGATAAGCCGGACGCCATCCGCGCCAAGCTGGCGCGCGCCACCACCGATTCGCTGAAGGAAATCCGCTTCGA
>JBEKDL010000062.1:0-11362 GCA_050014355.1 Dehalococcoidales bacterium
ATAAACCCGAAGGGCAGGGTTCCACGGGCTTTGCCCGTGGGTGAATGCGTAACCGCCCGAAGGGCGTGCAGCAAAGCTTGAGTTACAAAGTGCCACGGGCTCTGCCCGTGGGTATCTACGCAGGCTGTCGCGGGTTCGAGTCCCGTCTCCCGCTCCACCAAGCTCATATAAGGCTTTTAACGACCTGCCTGGGCAATTTTTTCCTTAAACCAAGATGGCGGTGACATCTATTTCGATGGTCTTGGGGTTTTTCGGCTCTTTCCAGGTTTAAACTAAACTATAAACATAGGACCCGAATGCGGGTACCTATTTTATTGACCATTGTAAAGATATTCATACGTATTGAAATGTGAATCAATGAACAATATCACATTGTGAACTATTTCACTGACAAGACATGAAATCAACCCGTATACTTGAATTATGGCACTATCAGCAAACATCTTTATATTAAGAATGTATCATAATCACTGCGTAACAATAATAGGATAATACTGCGCATACATACTAAAATATTGACAAATAGTCTGGATTATGATATTATAACAAACGAGGTTTATGCAAATGAGATGGGGGATGGTCGTCAATCTATCAAAATGCGTACGCTGTTATGCCTGTATCGCCGCATGCCGCATCGAGCACTATCTTCCCATGGGCGTTTCGTGGCCGCGGCTCATGGCGCTGGAAACCAACTCCGACCGTCCCACCGTATCCAACTACTCCATGCGGTGTAACCACTGCCATGACGCGCCTTGTGTCAGTGTCTGCCCTACTGGGGCGACCTACCAGCGGGATGACGGCATCATTATAATTGATCAGAATAAATGCGTCGGCTGCCGGTACTGCGTTATTGCCTGCCCCTACCAGAACCGCACTTTTGTCTCCAAAGACAAAGACCGAGGGTTTTTTCCTGGCAGGATTCAGACCGACTTCGAGAAGGCCGGCAAACAGCGATACCCGCACCAGGCGGGCACTACTGAAAAGTGCAATTTTTGCGTGGAACGTATCGACGAAGGGACGAAGAAAGGATTGGTACCCGGTCAAGACCGAGATGCCACGCCGGCCTGCGTTAATACCTGCCCGGCCCGCGCTCTTACATTCGGAAATCTTGATGACCCTGACAGCGAAATTAGTAAACTTATCCGTGAAAACAAGGGTTTCCAGCTCCATCCGGAGTATGACACCGACCCGTCCATTTACTTTATCGATGGACCGATAGGGTCTAACCAGGAGCAGCAGCCTTCGAGTCAAATTCGGGAGGAGTCTATGGCCACAGGAGGTTCTAATTAACGATGGCTACCATGCAGGTACATGAATGGATGATTAAATACACCCGCCAGACCGAGTGGATTGACCGGCGGGGACTCTTCCTCTGGCTGGCCTTCTATGCCGGCGGTCTCGGCGGCGGTCTGTACCTGGTTTCGCTGTTCTTTAATAGCCTCTGGGGAATGCTCATCGGCTGGCTGATAGTTGCGGGTATCAAGGGGGGCGCGCACCTTATCTTCCTGGGGAGACCATTACGGGCCTGGCGCATCGTTTTCAGGCCGGGTTCTTCATGGCTGTCAAGGGGTATCCTGTTCGTGTTGACATTCGCGCTGTTCGGCGCCATCCAGATGGCGCTGACGCGCTGGGCCCCCGGCTCGGCGGCGGAAATTGTCTTTAAAGTGCTGGCCGGTGCCGCGGCATTAGCCGTGGCGACCTATACAGGCTTCGTCCTTAACTCGGTAAAAGCGGTACCGTTCTGGAACTCCAGGCTGCTGCCTGTCCTGTTCATCCTGTGCGGCATCCTGGGCGGTTTCGGGCTGTCTGTCGTTATCGCGCTGAACGGAGGCGGTATCAACCTTGAGACTGCCGAGACGGGTGCCCGCTGGCTGCTTATTATCAATGCTTTCCTCATCGGCATTTATCTCTGGATGGCCGCCAACCGCGAGATAACCGGGAAAAAATCAGTGCTGGAGCAAATACGCGGTCATCTGGCCCCGTTTTTCTGGATAGGGATTGTCATCCTCGGCATCGTCGTACCGCTCGGCGTCGCGCTGATTTCTCACCTTACCGCGAATGTTTCGGCGTCTCTAATCCTCACCGGCGTCGCCTGCGAAATTATCGGCGGTCTGACCCTGCGCTATTGCGTCCTGAAAGCCGGCGCCTATAAACCACTGGTTGCCCGGCCCAGCTAGAAGCGGCTGTCCTGTACATTAATATCAGAGTCTTTTTCAAACAAGGATGTCATATGGCTAAGAAAATTGTTAAAACAACGTGTAAAAGTTGCCACGGCGGCTGCGGTGTTATGGTTACTGTTGAAGATGGTGTGATTACGCATATCGAGGGTAACCCGAATACCCCAACCCGCGGGACAATGTGCTCGAAGGGCCTTTCCAGCATCCAGCACATCAACCACCCCGACCGGCTCCTTTACCCTCTCAAGCGTGCCGGAGAACGAGGCGAAGGAAAATGGGAGCGTCTTTCCTGGGACCAGGCGCTCGATATCATCGAAACCAAGATGAAGGATTCTATCGCCAGGTACGGCGCGTCGTCCATTGCTGTTTCCCAGGGGACGGGCCGCGGCTATAACGAGTACACCCACCGGTTCGCCCGCTCTATAGGCACCGCGAATATCATCACCCCCGGCTATGTCTGTCACAGTCCGCGCTTGGGCTTGTACGGGCTGGTTACGGGTAACGGCCGGCTCTACTGCGACTATCACGGCTGGGGAGGGGAGTATCCCAAGACCCAGATATCCTGGGCCAAGCAGCTTGAGATAAGCAGCGCCGATTCCGAGATGGCGGTCTGGTTCCTGGAATCGCTGCGGCATGTCAAAAACCTGATTGTCATCGACCCCAGAGAAACTGCCCTTTCTTCCCGGGCTACCCTCTGGCTTCAACTCCGGCCCGGGACCGACGCCGCCCTGGCGCTGGCCATGATTAACGTTATCGTCAACGAAGGGCTGTGGGACAAGGACTTCGTGGAAAACTGGACGTACGGCTTCGAAAAATTAAAGGAGAGGGTACAGGAATACACGCCGGAACGCGTAGCTAAGATAACCTGGCTTAAGGCCGATGATATCGTCAAAGCCGCCCGTCTTTTCGCCATCGATACACCGGGCTGCATCCAGTTCGGCAGCTCCCTGGAGCGCCAGGCCAACTGCGGCCAGACATTAAGGGCGGTAATCTGCCTGCTGGGCGTGACGGGGAACATCGAGAGGCCGGGCAGCATGATGAGCTGGATGCCGCCGGCATCCGGACTACGTGAGGACTTCTTCACAGAAATCCCGATTACCGACGAAATGCGTCAAGGCATCGTCGGAGCCGGTAAGTTTCGTATGGGCGCGGCCCGCACCGCCCACTCTGACAGCGTCATCAAGCAGCTGGTGAATGGCAATTCCGTCATCAAAGTGTGGTTCAGCGTCGGCGGGCAACAAATAGTGCATCTGGCCAATACCAAAGAGGTAATACCAGCGCTCATGAACCTGGACTTTCTGATTCATGCCGACCAGTTCATGGGCCCGATGGCCGAAATCGCCGATATCGTCCTGCCGGCCGCCCACTGGCTGGAAATCGATGATATCTATGATATGCACCCGCGCTTCATGATTGAAGCTCACAATAAAGTAGTCGAGCCGCCCGGCGAGGCGTGGCAGGATAGCAAAATATTCAACGAAATCGGCAAACGCATCGCGCCGCAGTACTGGTTCGAGAACGTCGAGAAAATGCTGGACTACCAGCTCCGGAAGGCCAACATTACCTGGAAACAGTTCAGCGAAATGGGTTTCCTGGCCCGGATGGGCAAAGACCAGGTATATTACAAGTACAAGACCGACTACTGGAGAAAGGGGGGAGGGTTCCCGACACCGACCGGTAAGATGGAGCTCTATTCTACCGTGCTGGAAAAACTGGGGTATGACCCATTGCCCTATTTCCGCGAGCCGGGCGAGAGCCCTTACTCCACGCCGGAACTGGCGAAGGAATACCCCCTCGTCCTCTCCACCGGGTACCGGCAGCCGTTCTACTTCCTTTCCCAGTACCGTAACATCCCGTGGCTGCGGAGTTTCATGCCAGACCCGACTATGCAGATACACCCGGATACGGCTAAAAAGTACGGCATCGAAGATGGTGACTGGGCCTGGATAGAATCGCCGCGGGGAAAAATAAAACAGAGAGCACGGCTGTTCCCGGGCATACTACAGGGCGTGGTCATGGCGACGGCTAACTGCTTCTACCCGGAAGACCCGGGGCCGCTCCACGGGCTGACCCGCTCTAACCCGAACGTGTTAACCAGCAACAACCATTTCGACCCGATGTACGGCTCCCCGGACCTGACCGCGCTCCTTTGCAAGGTATCCAAGGCTCCTGACGGGGGTTAATCTATAAAATTAACTACTGATTGAAAAAAATGTATAATATATTATCCGTCTGATTTGTATTGCAGGGAGAGGCGAAATGGCTATTGATGTGGGACTCCTAAAATCAACGGCCTATTTCTCGGGGATGGATTCCGCAGTACTGGAATCCATCAAATCCCTTATTCAAGAGACACACGTTCAAAAAGGAGCACACTTCCTTTCTGAAGGCGAATCATCGGATTATCTGTATTTTATCGTCTCCGGCCTGGTCAAAGTTTACAAGACTTCCAGCGGCGGAAAAGAGCAGGTACTGCATATTGCGCCGCCGGGAGATTCATTGAATGATGTTTCTCTTTTTGATGGTGGCCCTACCGCCGCAGGTATGGTGGCCATGACTCCGGCCGTCCTCTACGCGATAAGAAAAGATGATATTATCGAGCTTCTATGGAAAAATCCTCCCATCATGATGAATGTTATCAAATCATTGGCACAGCGTATCCGCCGCGATTCTAATCTGGTTGAGGATTTATCTTCGACACAGGTACTGCAAAGATTGGCCAAGTTGTTTATCGGCCGATACGGCGGCGAAGAAATAACTGTCGGTTTGACTCTTACACAGAAAGATATGGCCGGCCTTGTCGGCAGCTCCCGAGAGATGGTCAACCGTTCTCTAAAGGTGTTAGAAGACAGTGGCGGTATCCGATTATCCCGCCGCAGGATTATCGTGCTTGATAAGGAAGTCCTTTGCAGAATAGCAGGAAATTCTACGGACATGACCGAATATTAACACTAGAACAAAAAATTAGTATTAGGTGTCACTTTACATAATCAACGGGAGTCCCAGCCCAATAGTGTTCATATGTAACCATACTCTTACAACGCTGGTTTATCCCGTTTCCCGCTCCACCCTTTTCAACGTTAGCAGGTATCTTCCTTTCGTTTATCCAGGTATCGCAATCCATCTGTCCCATTAAACCGTTTTGATTCTACTTGGCCGGCGCTAAACGTGTTATAATCGAATTAGAGAGCGTATGAGCATCGAGATCATTATTCCGCCTTTTTTACAGCGACTGGCAGGTGATGCCGGGACAGTCCATGTCAACGGTATTACAGTTAGCGAGTGCCTTGGTGAGCTGGTCAGGCAGTATCCCGGGCTGAAAACGCGTCTTTTTACCGGCAAAGGCGAATTGCGCAAAAGCATTAATATCTTTATCAACGGAAAGACGGCATATCCTGGAGAGCGGGACAGGACGCTGCAGGACGCTGATAAAATCTATATCACTTCTATTATTATGGGCGGCTGAAAAGTGGGGCACAAAGGAGAAAACATGGCGATAAACGCAGGCAGGTTGTTAAGGGTGAATCTTTCAAGCGGCAGGATTAGTTCGGAAGATATCCCCGGGACCGTCGCGGCGGATTTTATCGGGGGGAGGGGTTACGGTATAAGGTATCTTTATGATGAGTTGACTCCCGGCACTGACCCTCTTGGCGAACAGAATAAACTGCTTTTTATTACCGGCCCGATAGCCGGGACCATGGCGCAGGGTGTTTCCCGCTGGATGGTCTGCACCAGGAGCCCGCTCACTGGCGCCTTTGCCCGCTCGGTCTGCGGCGCGGACTTCGGGGCGTGGCTGAAATTTACCGGGTATGAAATCATTATCATAGAAGGCAAAGCCGAAAGGCCGGTCTACATACACCTGGCGGGCGATGGATGCCAAATTCTCGATGCCCGTGAAATATGGGGTCAAAATACCAGAGAGGCGCAATCTTGGCTTAATCAGAGCCATGGTAAAAACACCCGGACGGCTTGCATCGGCCCGGCAGGGGAAAATCTGGTGAAATACGCCGCTATAGTCAGCGACCGCCGGACGGCCGGGCGCTGCGGTACCGGTACCGTCATGGGCGCTAAAAATCTCAAAGCAATCGCCATTACCGCCCAGCGTAAAACTTTCCTCGCCGACCCCGACGCGTATGATAAGCTGGCGAGGGAACAGGTCAATATCATTCGCGGGAATGACGGATTTAAAAATCATAAAGAATGGGGCACCACCGGCACCCAGGATGTCACCAACGAAATCGGTATCTATCCCGTGAGGAATTTCCGCTACGGACAGCAGACCGATTACGAGCAGATTTCCGGCGAGCAATACCGTAAATTGAGGACGGGGGACATTGGCTGCTATTCCTGCCCCGCGAGATGCGGCAAGGTACATAGTGTCACCTCGGGAACGTATGCCGGCGCTCACAGCGAAGGCCCGGAGTACGAGTCTATCTGGGCTTTTACCGGCCCGATTGAAAGCAACAGCATCGAGGCCAGCATCGCCGCCGACCAGCTCTGTGATGACCTGGGACTGGACACGATAAGCACGGGCAGTTCCATAGGTTTTGCGTATGAGCTGTATGAAAAAGGACTGCTCAAGAAATCAGACACTGACGGACTGGAGCTGGTTTACGGCCGGCACGAGCCGATGATTGCCATGATTAAGAAAATCGGCCGGCGCGAGGGCATCGGCGACCTGCTGGCGGAAGGCACGAAGCGGGCGGCGGCTTCCATAGGAAAAGGGGCAGAGGCAGGCGCGATACAGGTCAAGGGCCTGGAGTTGCCCGCTTACGAGCCGAGAGGGGCGAAGTCGCAGGGATATAACTATGCCACCGCCAGCATCGGGGCCAGCCATTGCTACGGGTATGCCGCCCAGGATATCTTCGGGGCGCCTTTCCCACACCCGACCGACCGCTTTTCGGAGGAAAACGCCGATGTGGTTATTTTCAATCAGGACGGCTCGGCTTATAAAGAAACAGGCATAATCTGCGCCTTTGCCGGCGGCTGGGGCTGGGTGCCCGGCCTATTCGGTAAGATGCTCAAGGCTGCCAGGGGTATCGATATCCTGGCGGATAACGCTTACCTGAACAAAGTGGGCGAGCGTATTTTCAACCTGGAGCGCGCCTTCAACGTGCGGGAAGGGTTCAACCGGAAAGATGATACCCTCCCGGTGCGCATACGCACCGAGCCGCTCCATACACGTAAGGCCAAAGGCGAAGGGCAGATGGTGAGTCACCAGGATGAATTTCTGGACAAATACTACCAGCTGCGTGGCTGGACGAAAGATGGCGTACCCGCTGCCGATAAACTCAAAGCGCTGGACCTGGACTCCGTACTGAAAGACATGGCTGTAAAAATATAACTTTGTCGTTAGATTGAGGGTTAAATCAGAAAGCCGCCTGGTTGGCAGGGTCAGACGGCTTTTTCATCCAATAATCAAGCCTCGCTAATTTCGGTTGCCTTTATAACAAACCCCTTAGCCTGGGGTCGAGGGCGTCCCTTAAACCGTCGCCCACCATGTTGAAAGAGAACACCACCAGGAAAATACAAATACCGGGCGCAAAACAGAGCCAGGGATTAGTCTGTAAATAGACATAGCTTTCGTTTACCATCGAACCCCAGGCGGCCATTGGGGGTACAATACCCATCCCCAGGAAGCCAAGGGCGGCCTCAGCCAGAATCAGCGTACCCAGTTGCATCGTCATCAGTACGATAAGGGGCGGGAATGCGTTAGGCAGGATATGCCGGAGCATAATGCGCAAATTACCGGCGCCGCTGGCCATTTCCGCCATAATATAATCATTTTGTTTGAGGCTCAAGGTGAGACCGCACATCACCCTGACATATTGGGCAATCGTGCCGATGCTCAAGGCGATGATGACGTTCCGTACACCATTTCCCAGGATAGCGGATAAAAACATGAACAGGATTAGGCCGGGGAAACACATCAGCGTATCTACGGCCCTCATAATGATGGTATAAAACCAACCTCCCGCGAAACCTGCCAGCATGCCGAGTGCAATACCGGCGATGGAAGCAATGGCCACGGTAATAAAGCCTACTTCCAGGGCCGTTCTTGAGCCGTAGATAACACGACTTAGGTTGTCTCTGCCGATGCGGTCGGTGCCCAGCCAGTGTTTGGCACTTGGTTGTTCCAGTGACCTGCCGGTCGCAATTTTATAAGGGTCATAGGGAGCTATCCAGGGAGCGAAGATGGCAGCTATGACAACCAGAAGTAAAATTGTGAGGCCGACTACGACGACCCAGCGCTTGAAAAACACGCGGGTAAAACGGCGGAATTCACTGACCCGTGGCGCTATTTCCATTATCGTTGTGGCATCACTTGTTTCGATGGCCATTATCTTCCAGCTCCTAGTTATAACGTATCCTGGGGTCAATCCAGGTGTAAGATATATCAACCAGCAGGTTCACCAGCAAGATTACTGTTCCAAAAATTACGGCCAGGTCCTGGACAACGATATAGTCCTGTCCCTGAATGCAGGTCACGAATAGCCTGCCTATGCCAGGTATTGAGAAAATGGTCTCGGTAATTACCGCCCCGGCAAAGACGAAGCCTACACTCATACCTACCAAAGTGACTACCGGGATGAGGCTGTTTTTCAGAGCGTGTTTTAAAATGACGACGTGTTCTGTCAATCCTTTAGACCATGCCGTGCGGATGTAGTCCTGGCGGATAATCTCCAGCATGCTGGAACGCATCTGGCGGGCATTCATGGCTAAACCCAGCGCCGACATGCAGATGGCCGGCATGATTACCTCGCGGACGCTCAATCCAAAATTTTGCCACGGTAGAACGAGGTCGTGAAATGGCAGCCAGTGTAATTTCATGCCGAAGATATAAATCAGGAAAATCCCCAGTAAAAAGCTGGGCAAGCATACCAGTACAATGCTAAAAGGGGAGGCGATGTTATCCAGCCATTTTCCCCGCCGGATAGCTGCGACCATACCTATCGTGATGCCTACGATAGTGCTAATGAGCATAGATGTTATGCCCAGGTACATCGTAACAGGAACGCGTTGGGCCAGGATTTTATTAACACTATCCTTGTAAAATAACGACTGTCCTAAATCCCCTCGTACCACTTTGGAAATCCAGTCGAAGTATTGCACGTATAACGGCTTGTCAAGGCCGTACTGATGTTTGAGAAATATGATTTGCGCTTCGTCCATGTTACCCGTGCCGATAACATACAACGTTATCGGGTCCAGGGGCAGCAATCGCATGACTAAAAAGACGAGGACCGTCACCATTATCAGCACAAGTAAAGCCTGCAGTAATCGGCGGATGATAAACGCTGACATTTCTCGAACCTCGGCTAAAAAAATTATCTATAAACCAGTATACATAAACGTTCCCATGAATCAAATCTTTCCTGCGGGAAGGTTATGTATTACCTTAAAATTCCTTGGATACTTACCGGGTGGCGTATTCGCTTAAAATCAACCGTGATACGCCACCCGGAAATCAATTTTAAACCCTATTTAGTTTTATCGGTCCAGTCTTCCCAGACTCTCCAGTTAGAGCCAGTCTGGGATGTACAAAAACCAGTGTGGTAAGTCTTGCCGGGGATATTTAAGTAGATTAGGGAGTAGGGTATGTTGAAAAGCGGGACGCACAGGGCATCGTCGCTGCACTGTTTGACCATCTTGGTCATGATATCTTTGGCGGATTCATAAGTGGGATACGTCAAAGCCTGGTCGGCCATCTGCAGGAACGCAGGAGTCTTGTAGAAACAGGCAGCTTTGAAGTTCAGCGGTTTGGAACCCATCTGGAAGATAATTTCGCTGTTGTTTGTTGCCAGCGGCATCATGACAAAAGCAATGTCGGACCATCCGGTAGTCGTCCAGATCTGGTTGTAGTAACGAGAGACATCGGCCGCGTCTATGGTACAATCAATACCAGCCGCTTTCAAATACCCCTGGATGGCCGCGGCGGTGACGGCGTCACGCGTGATGTTGGTGAGTAGCTGGGTCTTGAAACCGCTGGGATACCCCGCTTCTTTCAGCAGGTCTTTGGCTTTTTGCACGTTAAACGCATGGGGGTCGCCGCCCGGGTCGGCCATAGAACCCGGCGCCGCTAAGTAGGTAAGAGGAACATATTTGCCATAGCCTACCAGGGCTGCCAATTCCGGGCGGTTAATAGCGTACTCTATTGCCTGGCGGACTTTCACGTTGCTGTAGGGTTTGGCCGGGTCGGCGGAGTTGAACAGCAGATGGTAGGCTATGCCGCTTACCCACCAGTTAACTCCGAATCCTTTTTTCTCCAGGTCGATTGCCGTGGGCGCGATATTAGCGTTGCTCCACCAGCAATCGGCGTCACCGGACTGCAATAAGGCCGAAGATACCATGGTATCCGGGATAATAAGTATTTTAACGTTCTGAATATAAGGTTGACCGGTTCGCCAGTAGTTATCAAATCTCGTAAACGAAATGTAAGAATCGCGCTTATAATCAACGAGCTTGTACGGGCCGGTTCCCACAACATTAGCGCGGGCCCAGACTTTCCTGGCATCATCGGTGGTGCCGGAATTCTGGTAGGCTGTCGGAGATATCATGCCCGTGGATGACATCATGGTGATGGTGGTGATGTCAAGGCTGCTTAAATTCAGCCGGAGGGTATAATCATCGACAATGTCCATGGATGCTATATAGGTAAAGTATTGAATTTTAGCATCTTTGTTGAGCTGCATGTTCCAGGCAACTGCCTTGGCGTCGCATACTGTCCCGTCATGGAACTTGATACCCTTGCGGATGTTCAAAGTCATCGTCATGGCTTTCTGGTCGATGCTCCATTTTTCGGCGATGACGCCTTCATATATACCGGTTACAGTGTTCAAGACAAACAGTGTTTCCATAGTGTATATACCGGAATAGTTGTCATTAGGTCCCATTTCCGGGGGATAGCCGAGAACCGTCGGTCCTTGGTTCATGATACGCACAATGGAGCCCTGTACCGGGTGCGCGCTGGCGGCAGTCGTAGGCGCAGCCGTAGTAGGTAGCGGTGCTGTTGTCGTAGCCGCCGGTGCGGTGGTAGTCGGTTTGGGTGCCGTGGTTACGGCGGTTGTGGTGGCGGGGGCTGTGGTCGTGGTTTTTTGACCGCAGCCGACGAGGATTAACGTAACTGCCAGGATGGTGGCTAACAATAAAAATATCAATTTTTTCATTAATGCCCCTTCCTTTTT
>JBEKDL010000063.1:0-12157 GCA_050014355.1 Dehalococcoidales bacterium
CCAGGCTGCTCAAGGGGGCCGTGGGCGCCAGCCGCCCTCCCTGTGATAACGGCTGGATGCCCGACACCGCGCAGGTGGGGCTTACCGGTAAAATTATCGCCCCGGAGGTCTATATAGCCATAGCTATCTCCGGCTCGAGCCAGCATATGAGCGGTTGTTCCGGCTCAAAAATAATTGTGGCAATTAACAAAGATAAGGAAGCGAACATATTCCGCTATGCGCGCTTCGGTGTAGTGGGTGATTGGAAGAAAGTGCTGCCGGCCTTTACCGCCAGGGTGAAAGAGCTGGTAGCATCGTAACTTTTATTATCATGTAGACCAGATGATTATGTTTAAAAGAAATTTGTCGCTGTGAGGTGTGTGACCATGAAAAAGATGAGATTCATCTCATTACTGGCCTTTCTGGCACTGGTGCTATCGGTTCTATGGCTGCCTGTCACTGCTCTGGCTGACAGTGGCACTGCTACCTCGAGTGATAACAGCACCGTTACCACTTCTGGAACGGGACCTGTTACGCTGGATAACATCGTTCTTTCCACGGATTATCCCACTCTGGAGGCGGTTGCTGCCGGTTCCCTGCAGTTTAACGTTAACATGGATTACACAGGGCAGGTAGACCGCGTTTTCGACCTTAAGACTTCGGCGCCATCCGGCTGGGATGTATACATCCAGCCTCAATATGAGACGGGCAAGAAGATTTCCTCTATCACCATCCAAGCATCCTATTCCGGCACGAGCAAGCAGATCACGGCGGTTATCACTGCGCCCACTTACCCCGTACCGGACCCGGGTAACTATAAAGTGCTCCTGACAGCGACATCCGGAAATGTCACCGGTTCAATCGAGCTGATTTCAAAAATTACCGCCAAATACGCATTGACCGCGGCGCCTAAAAACCAGCTTTATAATACCAGCGCCCTGGCGGGAAAAAGCAATATCTATTCCATTGAGCTCAATAACATCGGGACTGCCACGCTGACCAATATCACCTTCACCTCACGCTTAACACCAACGATACGAAGACGGTTGACGTCAGTATCAAACCACCGGCGAAAACTGTGGCCGGCGATTACATGATTAGCCTTCAGGTGTCGGGCAAGGAAGCCTCCGCAACCAACATGGACGTGCGCGTTTTGGTCAAGACGCCCACTATCTGGGGATGGGTAGGTGTGTTCATCATCGTCATCGTTGTGGCGGGTCTGTTCGTGATAATCATGCGGTTTGGTCGGCGATAGAAAATGAACGATAAATACGCTATCGAAACACAGGACCTGACGAAGCGCTACGATAAGGTCATCGTGGTCGACCACCTGAATTTGCAGGTCAGGGAAAACGAGGTGTTCGGCCTGCTCGGGCCTAATGGTGCCGGTAAAACGACCACCATCCTCACGCTGCTGGGCCTTACCGAGCCGGACTCCGGCAGTGTACGAGTCCTTGGCTACAATCCCCAGCGTGAGCCATTGAAAATAAAAAGAATCACGGGCTACCTGCCGGAATCTGTCGGCTTCTACGAAGACCTCACCGCCGCGGAAAACCTGGAGTTTATCGCTGACCTGAATAACATTGACCGCGCGGAGACAAAGAAGAGAACTGACCGGGTACTGGAGATGGCAGGACTGACCGAGCAGAAAAACATGGCCGTCAAGAAATTCTCCCGCGGCATGAGGCAGCGCCTGGGCATCGCCGATGTCCTGATAAAAGAGCCAAAGCTCATCATCCTCGACGAGCCTACTTCTGGCCTCGACCCTGCCGGCATCAACCAGCTCCTCGACCTCATCGCCGGCTTGCCCAAGATGGGCACTACAGTCATGCTCTCTTCGCATCAGCTTTACCAGGTGCAAAGGGTGTGTAACAGCATCGGCATCCTTTCCAAGGGCAAGATGGTAATACAGGGTCCGATAGACAAACTGGGCCGCGAAGCCGTGGCCGGGGGCAGGTACATCATCGAGGTGGAAACGGCAGCGCCGGTTGCCGGACTGGTGGAAACGATAAAGAGCATGAAAGGGGTGGTAGGGGTGGACGCCAGGGGGAATAATATGAGCATCACCACCGAGACCGATTTACGCGGCGAGATAGCCAAGACAGTAGTGCAGAGCAACATACCCCTGGTGCAGATTAAAGTGAAAGAATTTTCTCTTGACGATATCTATATGAAGTATTTTAAGGAAAGCCAGGAAACACAGAATGTTAGCGATAGTACGTAAAGAACTGGCCGATAGTTTTAACAGCGTAAGGTTTTTTATCCTGTTCCTGCTGGTCCTGGCGGGGGCCGCCTGGAGCCTATACGAGATACAGCAGACCATCCGCACTATCATCGCCCAGAATATATCGATTACCAATACCGGTTTTGTGTTCCTGGCTATGTTCACGCCGAACTTCAACCTATCTCAAGGTAACGTGGCTATTTTAACTCCATTCAGCTTGTTGGTGCCTATCATCGGTATCTCGCTGGGGTTTGACGCCATCAATAGCGAGAGCACCGGCCGCACCATGAGCCGCGTGCTGGCCCAGCCGGTTTACCGCGATAGCGTTATCAACGGGAAGTTCCTCGCCGGTCTTATTATCCTGGCCATGATGGTGGGTACGAGCCTGGCGCTCATGGCCGGTTTCGGTATTAAAATGATAGGCGTCGCGCCGAACGAAGAGGAAATCATCCGGCTGTTCCTGTATTTCGTAATTACCGTAGTCTATGGTGCTTTCTGGATGGGCCTGGCTATGCTTTGCTCGGTGCTTTTCCGGCGGGCCGCCGGCTCGCTGCTGGTCCCTCTGGTCCTTTTCATCTTTTTATTCGCCTGGATATTTATGGTGCCCAAACTCGTTACTGTTGATACATCGGCGGCGGTAGACGTTCAGATACGAAGCGTGCAAACGGAGATTACGCTGTTGAGGCTGTCTCCGTCTTATTTGTTCCAGGAGTCATTCCTGGTCCTGCTTAATCCTATGCCTTATGGACTTGGCGTGATGACGGGAGAAGCTGCGCAATATTTAACGGGGAACCCGCTTAGCCTTGGTCAGAGTCTGTTACAAATCTGGCCGCATATTATTGGGCTGGTTAGCCTGATGGTGGTCTTCTTCGCGATAAGCTATATCGTCTTCATAAAGCAGGAAGTCAGAGCGACATAACTATTGACAAGTAGCAAGTTACAACCGCCAAGTATCAAACCTTTCCCCCCTTGTGACTTGCTACTTAACTCTTCTCGGTCTTTTCAGCCTGTCTGGCGGTAATTATCCTCTGGGTAATCTGCGCCGGCACCTCTTCGTAATGGTCGAACTCCATGGTGTAGGTCGCCCGCCCCTGCGTCATCGATTTTAAATCGATAGCGTAGCGCTGGACTTCAGCCAGCGGCGCCTGCGCCTCAATGATGTTCACGTCACCCTGCGGGGTCATGCCCAGCACGCGGGCGCGCTTGGTGTTCAAATCACTGATAATATCGCCGGTGAGATCGCCGGGCACGGTGACCTTCAGGTTCACAATCGGCTCCAGCAGTATCGGACGGCCTTCCGACAGCCCCTTTTTAAAAGCCCCGGCACCAGCAATTTTGAAACATATTTCCGAAGAATCGACCGGATGGAAGCTGCCGTCATAAAGCGTTGTCCGGATGCCGATAACCGGGTAACCGGCCAGCACACCTTCCTGATAGGCTTCCACAACGCCTTTTTCCACGGCAGGGATGTAGTTCCTGGGCACCGAGCCGCCCACTACCCTTTCCCCGAACTCATTTTCACCGCGGGTAGGAAGGGGTTCCATCTCAATCAGCACATGCCCGTACTGGCCGTGGCCGCCGGACTGTTTTTTATGTTTATACTCGGCCTTGGCCGATGAAGTAATCGTCTCACGGTAGGGCACCTTGGGGATAGCGAGCTCCACGTTGACGCCGAACTTACGCTGCATTTTTTCCGCGGCTACGGCCAGGTGGGTATCGCCCATGCCGGAGAGGATGGTCTCGCCGGTGCCCAGTTCGCGGTGAATGGTCAAGGTGGGGTCTTCTTCCGTCAAGCGGGTCAGCGCGGCGCCCATTTTATCGATGTCGGTCTTGGTCTTGGGATGCACGGCGTTCCGGAAAATAGGTCTGGGGAAAACTATCGGCGTCAGCTTGACAGGCTTGTCCTGGGCGCAGAGCGTGTGCCCCGTAGCGGTGACGTTGAGCTTGGCCACGGCGCCGATATCGCCGGCTTTTATCTGGGGCACCGGTTCCTGTGTCTTGCCCCGCATCATAAAAAGCTGGCCGATGCGTTCGTTGGCGCCCTGGTTGGCGTTCCAGACCTGCGAATTGCTGCTGATGACGCCGTTATAGACACGGAAATAGGTAAGCTTGCCCACGTAGGGGTCGGCCGTGGTCTTGAAAACAAGCGCGGCGAGCGGCGCTGTTTCACTCGGTTCAATGGCGCCTCCGGCGGTGGCCACCTTTTGTTCCTTGGCCAGCGGCAGATAGGAGCATATCGCGTCCATCAAACGGGTGACGCCGATATTCTGGAGAGCCGAACCGGTCAATATGGGGACGATGCGGCCTTCGATGACTGCCTTACGGAGTGTTTTGACCAGCTCATCCTGGTTAAGCTGCTCCCCACCCAGGTACTTTTCCAGCAGGGTATCGTCAACTTCAGCGATAGACTCGATAAGCTTTTCCCGCCACTTATCCGCCTGGGCTTTAACGGCGTCCGGGACTTCCGTTTCTTTAGTCTGCGCGCCGGCGCCGGTATAGGCTTTCATGGCCAGCAAGTCCACCACTCCCTGGAAAGTGACGTGAGAGCCGATAGCTGCCTGTATCGGGAGGCACCGGTTGCCGAGTTTAGCGCGTATTTCATCGACCACTTTGAAAAAGTCGGCGTTTTCGCGGTCCATCTTGTTGACAAAAATCATTCGGGGGAGCTTCGCTTCTTCACAATATCCCCAGACCAGCTCGGTGCCCACTTCCACACCGGAGTTAGCGCAAACGACAACCGCGCCTTCGCTGACTCTCATCCCCGCCTTTACCTCGCCGACAAAATCGGCATAGCCGGGGGCATCGAGGATATTGATTTTCTTTTTTTGCCACTCGTAGGGAATAATCGAAAGGTTAATGCTTATTTTTCGTTTTATCTCGTCGGGGTCATAATCGGACGTCGTCGAGCCTTCATCGACTTTACCCAGCCGGTTGATTACTCCGGTGGTGAAAAGCATCGCCTCGGACAGAGAAGTTTTACCAGCACCTCCATGAGAGAGGAGAACCACATTATGGATGCTATCGAGTCCGTAAGTCTGCATGTCACCACCTGCTCAAGGAATTTTCCGCTATTATTATACTCGCTGCCCGCCGAATACGGCAAGCGCACTAAGATTAAATTCTTGATGAGTCTGCCGAGCCTTAAAGCCTTTTTCACAGGCACGGTGCAAGCGGGATTAACGGGGCTATTTTCCCCACCTGTCTTTGATAACTATCTCGGCCAGCTCTTTCCGTGGCGGGACTTTGGCTTCCTGCGCCGGCACCCCTACAGGGAACATCGTCACGACGCGGTATTCCATGGGCACGCCGAGCACCTTTTCCGCCTGCCGCGCGTCGAAAGCGCCGATGATTACCGTGCCCAGGCCCAGAACGTGAGCCGCCAGGACCATGTTCTCCACGGCCAGGGCGGCATCGAACATGAACCAGTCGCCTTTATCGGTGACGAAATCGCCGCCGGCGCCGCCGGGGCCGGGTTTGGTGCCGGACTTGCCAGTGTTCGCGCAGACCACGATTACGGCGGGTACGGTGTTAAGGGCTTTAGCGCCGGGGTTTTCAACTTCCTTATCCGGCAATTTGATTTTCATCAGCGTCCCGGCCAAACCAGCCTTAATCTCCGGGTCGCGCACGACCACAAAGCGCCAGCACTGGGTATTGGCCCAGGAGGGCGCCCAGCGGCCGGCTTCCAGGATGGCCTCTATTTTTTTATCGTCCACCGGGTCGGCGGTATAACGCCGAATGCTTCTCCTGTTTTTAATAGCTTCGAAAAGTTCCATTTATATCTCCAATCCCAATTTTATTCTTCCCAGGCGCCTTTGCCGATTAATGGTACGAAGCGGCAGCCGCCCAGGTTTTCAATAGCATTCCTGTTGCTATACCTGGTGACCTTGACCAACTCCTGTGTAAAACGGGAGCCCACCGGTATCACCATGCGCCCACCAATAGCCAGCTGGGAGAGGAGCTCTCCGGGCAGCTCCGGAGCTCCCGCCGCCACCAGAATGGCGTCGTAAGGCGCGCCCGGCGGCCAGCCGAGCGTTTCCCCGGCGAGATGTATTTCTATATTATTACAGCCCAGGCTTTCCAGCACCTTGCGGGCTGACTCTGCCAGTTCCGGTAAGCGTTCCACGGAGATTACCTGCCCGGCAAGCCCGGCGAGGATGGCGGTCTGGTAGCCGCTCCCGGTGCCTAGCTCCAGCACTTTTTCACGGCCCTTCAGCTCCAGGGCCTGGAGCATAAGAGCGATGATATACGGCTGCGAGATGGTCTGTTCGCCGGCGATGGGTAACGGCCTATCATCGTAAGCCCACGCGCGGTTTTCCGGTAAAACAAATAATTCCCGGGGCAGGCGGGACATGACAGCTAAGACCCGCTTATCTTTTATCTCCGAGCTTAATTTTTCAATCAAGCTCTCCCTGGCCGCTTTAAAGTCTATCATGGCCGCCGGTAAGGAGCTACGTCAGGATAAAATATAAGATTGCCAGAATTACGATAATAATCCCCGTCAGGATTCCGATGCGCTGCAGGTCGCCGGGGACATGCTCATGGCTCATGACTTTAACGCCTGCCGATGAAGCAGCGGCCTTCCTGGCTGGCGCGGTCGGGACGGGCGCAATAGCTTTTGGAGCGACCGCAGCAGGCGCGGCAGACATTGCCGGATTAGCTTGACTCTGAATATTTTTAGGTCGATTAATCTGCTGATAGCGTTTCTTCTTGCCGTGTTTCGATTTGCCTGGCATTTTACCTCCTGAAGACTACTCGTTCGCCCTGGGGTGCGATTTATCGTAAGCGCGGCGGACATGCTCCGTGGTCAGGTGCGTATAGACCTGTGTGGTAGAAATATTGGCATGTCCCAGCAGCTCCTGCACCGACCTTAAGTCCGCTCCACCGCTTAACATATGAGTAGCGAAGCTGTGCCTTAAGGTGTGGGGACTGATATGTTCGCTCAAGCCGGCGGTGCGCGCGTATTCCTTGAGTTTTTGCCAGAAGCCCTGCCGCGTGAGCCTTTCGCCGCGGGCGTTAAGGAATAACGCATTTTCTTTTTTACCGTGGGCCAGCTTGGGGCGGTCTTCATCGATGTAACTTTGCACCGTTTTAGCTATCTGTTCATATAGCGGGATAATGCGCTCCTTACGCCCCTTGCCGAAGCAGCGCACAAAAAAGTCGCCGCTGGTATTAACGTCGCCCAGGTTTAAAGATACGAGTTCGCTTATCCTCATGCCGCTGGCGTATAACAGCTCCAGCATTGCCCGGTCTCTTCTGGCTTCGGACGTAGTCAGCTTGGCCGGTTGCTCCAGTAGCAGGCGTACCTGGCTTATGGAAATTGGCCTGGGTAAAGCCTTCCCGACCCTCGGTGAACTCATATTTTCGGTAGGGTCGGTACGGATAATGCCCTCGGCCACCAGGAAACTGAAGAAAGACCTGGACGCGGCGACTTTACGCGCCACCGTGGTGGCGACATAGCCGCGCTCCTTGAGGTCTAGCATGTAGCTTAACATGTCCTGACGCCCGAAACCCGGCCAGGAAGCCGAAGCGCCTTTTTTGGCGGCTTCGCGGCCAGCGAAATCGGCCAGTCCCGTAAGGTCGTTACGGTACGCCGCTATGGTATTCCACGAATAACCTTTCTCTACCGACAGATAGTTCAGAAAGTTTTCAATTGTTTCTTTCATCGCTGCTCCTCAAGGCCTGATGGTCTACATCTTCCCCCGTGACAATCGATGATATTTTAACATAATATTTTAACATAATAAAGAGCTTAAAACTTAAACATTCTTAAATGCAAGATGCAAATATCCACCTTATTAACTATTACCAAAGAGCTATTGTAAATGGGACGAAAGGCATATAAGATTTAAATTACGCACGTTATAAATTCAGGAAAATCATAGCTGAAAAGCGACTGAATAAAACGTCAGGAGATAGAGGTACTTCTAACTATGCTGGAATCTGTCGAGAGCTCCAGGAATAACCTGCGCAAGAAATCACCGGAGACAGAAGCCTTACACCTTATTCCCGAAACGCTGGCTCGCAAATATACCGCTATCCCGATGGCACTGGAAGGCAATGTCCTGCGGGTGGCCATGGCCAATCCCTCCGATATACTTGCCATTGAAGCGCTGGCAAGCTGGAGCCAGATGCGCATCGAGCCTGAAGCAGCCTCCGAAGAAGAAGTCCTGGAAGCAATCGATTTTAACTACAAAGCTTATGATGAGATTGAAAAACAGATATCAAGCATACCTTCCAGCATCGGCGCCAGCAATAAAAAGCTATTTGTAGATACGGCTACCGATGCGCCGGTCGCCCAGGCGCTCACTTTAATCGTCGATGAAGCGGTGAAAGCCAGGGCTTCGGACATTCATCTTCAGCCGGGCGAGGAAAATATCATAGTGCGCTACCGTATCGACGGTACGCTTCATGACATGTTTACCCTCCCGCTGGCCACGCTGACGCCGATTATCTCCAGAATCAAGATTCTGTCCAACCTGAATATTGCTGACCATCATCGACCCCAGGACGGCCAGTTCTCCGTCAAGACGAAAGGGCGTTTAATTGATATACGCGTCGGCATTATCGCCACCGTGTACGGCGAAATGGCGGTCTTAAGACTGCTGGACAAGTCGCGGGCCACTCTGGCGCTGTCTGACCTCGGCTTCCTCCCTGAATCCTTAAAAAGGTATGAAGCCATGCTCAAGGTCCCATATGGTATTATCCTGGCCAGCGGTCCCACCGGCGCCGGCAAGACCACCACGCTTTATGCTTCTTTAAACTCTCTTGACAGAGCAGAGCGTAACATCATTACCGTGGAAGACCCGGTGGAATACCGTTTTTCCAATATCAACCAGATTCAGGTCAATCCAAAGGCCGGCCTCACCTTCGCCAGCGGCTTGAGGTCTATTTTGCGTCTTGACCCTGATGTCATTCTCATCGGAGAAATACGCGATGCCGAGACCGCTAATATCGCCATCCAATCGGCCCTCACCGGCCATCTGGTGCTATCTTCAATCCATGCTAACGACGCCGCCGGCGTGGTCCTGCGCCTTATCGACCTCGGCGTAGAACCGTTCCTGGTATCCTCCGCTCTTATCGGCGTCATTGCCCAGCGGATGGTACGCCGCATTTGTCCCCACTGCGGACATCTGGTCAAGGCCTCGCCAGAGGAAACTCTGATATATAGCCAGGAAATGCGGGAGGAACGCAAGGAGTTTATCTATGGGGCCGGCTGTAACGCCTGCTCCAGCAGCGGTTACCGGGGACGGGTAGGTATTTTTGAAATCTTGACCACGAGCGACCAGATTAAAACCCTGCTGGTCAAGGGGACGACAGCCAACCAACTGCGTGAGCAGGCTATTAAAGAGGGTATGATGACACTTCTTAAAGACGGCATGTCTAAAGTCCAGAAGAACGTGACCACTCCCAGTGAAGTCCTGCGTAACGCATATACCGTTGCCTAGCTATGAGAAGTATGATGATTATTTATGAGGGACAAGGTATCCCGGGTGGTAATTAGCAGATGATTTATCAGTATATTGCGTGCGGTGAATCGGGCGATATCGTGAAAGGCAAAATCACGGCCGGCAGCGAAGACGTTATTGCCGATATGATGAGCTATGCCGGTTACCGCCTGATTAATCTCCGGCCTTACGTGCCCTTTCTTAGTCTGGGCAACCTGACCTCACAGCTTTTCCCGGTTAAGCCGGCGGAAACAGTGTTGCTTTACCGTCAGATGGCCTTGCTTCTGGAATCCGGCATCAATATCGTGACAGCGCTGGAACTGTTACAGGAGCAAATCGCCAACCGTTCTTTAAAACGGGTCGTCGCGGAAATGGTCGCCGATTTACGCGGCGGCAACCAGCTTTCGGCAGCCATGAGCCGCCACCCGGATGTCTTTTCGACCATGGCCTGCCGTACTATCGGCATCGGCGAGCAGACCGGTGGCCTGGAAACGATGTTGAAACAGATAGCCGACTATACGGAGAAGGAAATCATTACCAAGAAGGGTATTAAAGGCGCCCTGATGTACCCGATGATTGCCATGGTCGTGGCGGTGGGGGTGGTGGGTTTATTGATGGTTTTTGTGATGCCGGCTTTTGCCAAACTGTACGGCGACCTGGGCGCGAAAATGCCGATACTTATGACATTAATGATGGGCGCGTCTGCATTCCTGCGCCAACATTTAGTTCATATTTTCCTCGGGACGATTATCGTGGTGGGACTCGGCCTGATATACATCAAAACGCCGGATGGCAAATATAGAATGGATGCGCTGATGCTGCGCATACCGCAGCTGGGGCGTGTCAAGCACCTGAACGAGCTTTCCCGCTGTTGCCGCAGCATTTCACTCCTGTTTAACGCGGGTTTACCATTGACCGAGATTATGCCCCTGGTGATACAGGGCGCCAATAACCGTGTCATGTCCCAATCGCTTTATAACGTGCAGGTAGACATGCTTAAAGGCGAAGGCCTGGCCAAGCCGATGGCGAAAGATAAAATCTTCCTGCCGATGATGGTGCAGATGGTCAAGGTGGGCGAAGAAAGCGGCAGCCTCGACGCATCACTGCTGGCTGTAGCTCAAAACTATGAATCCGAAGCTCAGGATAAGACCAAGACTTTAATCGCCATGATTCAACCCGTGATGACCATCGTCATTGCCGGGGTGGTGGGTCTAATCGCTGTATCCATGGTATCCGCGATGTACTCGATTTACGGGCAGGCATTTTAAAAAGAAATTGGAAGTAGCGTATGAAAGGTTTGAAACTAAGTAAGACAAGCTGGTTGATTCTCTCAGCAGGTGTCTTCATCGTCATCCTGGCCGGTCTGGGCTTGACCCGCTCCCAGCAGATGAAGGAACAGGTAAAAGCAGCTGACGACCTGAACCTTACGCAAAAGAGACTGGCCACCGTTCAGACCGCTCCATTAAGCCAGCAGCTGGAAAGTCTCAAAGCGAAGGTAGACGAGAGCCAAGCCCTTCTGAAGGACGCTCAAGCAAGGTTGCACCAGACAGTCGTCAGCGTGGACGTGACCGATGAATTCTTTCAAATAGCGACCTATTGCAGCGTAAATATTACAACTCTTTCCACAACGACGATAGCCCAGACCAAATACGGGGACATTACTTTCTCCACGACTTCACTCTCGGCTACGGTAACCGGAGAAAAGAACAATATCATCAACTTCATAATCAGCCTCAACAATGGCTATGTTACCGGCAACGTGCAATCCGCCCAAGTCACTTTCGAGAACGAACCCGGAACCGGCGATACTTCTCAACAGGGCGGAGGTTCCGATGGAGATGCAACTTTGGGGACGGGAACGGCTACGGCTTCGGTAAGTATGTTAATTTACTCCTACGAGGGGAGCTAATATGGCTGCAAATACGACGACACTCTACATTAGCAATGTGAACATGCGCCTGATGATAACGCGCGGCAGACGTATCATCAAGCTGGCGGATATGCCTCTGGACACAAACCTAAGTGAAATCGATACTCCGGAAAAAGAAGCCCATCTGGTTGAAAAAATAAAATATCTCTTCAAAAGCAACCGGATAAGCAACAGGAAAATAATTCTCGGTATCAGTGGCCTTCACTGTCTCACGCGGCCGATTACCCTGCCGGAACTGCCTAACGCAATGTTAAATGAGGCGGTAATCAGGGAAGCCCGGAGAGTGCTGCCGGTCCCGGTGGAGCAGCTGTATATCTCCTGGCAGACTATATCCATCTCCGGCGGCAAACTTCAGGCATTTATAGTGGGTATACCCAGGCATATCGCCGATACGGTTTTAAAAATAGTCAGTCAGGCCGGATTCAAACCGTATCTCATGGATGTCAAGCCGCTAGCACTCGCGAGATTGGCGAAAGAGCCGAACGCTATTATCGTCGATGTCCAATCGAGCGAGTTTGACATTATCGTCATGACGAACAGCATCCCTCAACCGATACGCACCGTTCCTTTTGCTAAAGA
>JBEKDL010000064.1:0-10997 GCA_050014355.1 Dehalococcoidales bacterium
AAGATAGACCGGTTTATCATCCGGTAAGTCGGCGGATGCCTTACCCGTCACCTTGAACTTTATGTAAACCGATGGGTCTTCCGTGTCTTCCTGGTATCCCAGGGCAACTTCGTGTGAGCTTAAGGACGTCCCGCAGCGGGGACAATGGGGCGTTACCTTGTATCCCTGGTAAACATATCCCCTATCCCACATCTGCTTGAGCGCCCACCAGACAGATTCGATGTAGGTATTATCCATGGTTTTATAGGCATGTTCCAGGTCAACCCAGTAGGCGATGCGCTCCGTCAGGCTGTTCCATTCTTTAAGGTATTTGAACACGCTTTCGCGGCAGCGCTTATTGAATTCTTCCACGCCGTATTTTTCTATCTGGTCTTTGCCGGAAAATCCAAGCTGCCTTTCTATTTCCAGCTCTATGGGGAGCCCGTGCGTATCCCACCCGCCGATACGCGGTACATAATATCCTTTCATCACCTTATAGCGGACGATAATATCCTTGAATGCCCTGGCCAGTACGTGGTGGATGCCCGGACTGCCGTTAGCGAACGGGGGACCTTCGTAAAAGGTAAAACGCGTTTTTCCCTTTCTGTCGTCCACACTGCGTTTAAAGATGTCTTTTTCTTTCCAGAACGCGAGCACCTTCTCCTCAATTTGAGGAAAGCTTACTCTGCTGTTTACAGGATTAAACATGTTTCAACCCCCTGCACACTGTATAAATAAAAAGCCCCGTCTTTTTAGGGACGGGACTCATTGTACCCGCGGTACCACCCTATTTTCCCGATAAATATCAGGACACTCTCCAGGGCACGGCTCATGCCCTCGTCACGGCTTAACGGTTGACGGGACCGTCCGGGCCTACTCGTCCTTCATAGAGAAAGACTTTCGACTGGCAACTCGGGAGTGATTTTCAGGGCGGGAGATATGTCTGCTCGCACCGCACCAGACTCGCTGGATACCTTGACCGGCCTTACTCTTCTCCGTCAGAGTCTTTACGGTTAAAGATTAGCACATTGCGTCAGAACTATCAATTTTAAAGTAACTGGTAACTACTATCAAGCATCAAACCTACCGCCACACCTTGTCACCGGCTGCTTTTTATTCAGCGTCTTTTATTTTGGGGGATTATCACTACTTTGCGCGTTTCGCCTTCGCCAGTGCTTTCGGTCATAACATCAGGATAGTCAGCCAAGGCAAGGTGTATTACACGCCTTTCGAAAGCCGGCATCGGTTCCATGGTGAAGGGCATCCTCCTGGTCCTCACCTGGTCGGCCAGTTTTTTGGCCAGCGTCCTTAACCCTTCACAGCGGCGCTGTTTGTAGCCTTCCACATCGATAATAATGGGTAATTTGATATCCATTTTGTGTGACATTATCAGCCGCAGGACATGCTGCAAGGAGACCATTGTTTGACCTCTCCGGCCGATTAATATCCCCAGGTCATCGCCTTCAATATTCAGGCCGATAGAAGAATTCTCACCGTCCGCGCTGATAACCGTAAACTCTTCGGATAGCGTCACTTTGGAAGGCAAATCCATCAATTTAAGGAGCTCTTCTAGCACACTTTTGGACGCTTCGAATATCTGGGTTTGCTTTTCAGACATCTCCATCATCATGATTTACCCCTTATCGATAGTGGCTTCACTTCTTGCGACGATGTTGAGACCTGTCTTTGCCCGGTTGATACCTCTGTTTGCTCGGCTTAAGCATCTGCGTTTTCAATGTTTCGCTGTCAGGCAATACGATATCAGCTCCCAACTTGTCAGTGGATGTTTTTTCTTCTTTGGCCTCGAACTTTATGTATTTTTTATCACCTTCGGCTGCTTTGGGAGCCTGCCGGCGCATCCCTCCCCAGCCGGTCATGCGGTACTGGATGACTATCCTGACAACGCTGTTGACCACCCAATACAGCGCCAGTCCGCTGGGGAATGACAGGGCGAAGAAAGTGAACATCATAGGCATCATCCAGAGCATCATCTGCGCCTGTTGTGCCTGGCGGGGGTCGGGCGATGGGACGGTAGAAATTTTCTGCTGCACCCACATGCTGACCCCAACCAGAACGGCCATGATGATATTAGGCTGGGCCAGGTTCATCGCCAGAAATTCGCGGTTCAGCGGTATGACCGTATATACAATATGCCACGAATATAGATAGCGCGATAGACTTAGCAGGCCCTCTGGCGCCACGGCCAGAGCGAGCATAATCGACTGGTAGAGGGCAATCCAGACCGGCATCTGGATGAGCATAGATACCGCGCAGCCGGCCGGCTTTACGCCGGACTCTTTGTAAAGCTTCATCTGCTCCTGGGCGAGCTTCTGCTTGTCCCGGCCGTACTTTTTCTGGATATCGGCCAGTTTGGGCTGGAGGTCCTGCATCGCCTTAGCGGAGCGTATCTGGCTCAACGTCATCGGGAGCATGGCCAGGTTAATGATAATGGTGAGCGCGATAATGGACAGCCCGAAGTTGTTGCCCAGGACGTGCGACATCACTATCAGGACGTTAACTAGCGGCTGCTGGATAATGAGTTCCCAGATATTCAATACAGGTTACCTCAACTCTGGCTTTTCAAAGAAATCGGTGATAATACAGAACCGCTGACGCTGTTGATACGCTGTAAAGCGAGATTCTGCGTCTGGACATAGACAATCCCGTCGACCGCGGTCAGCGGCCCGTCAATTTCCAGTTTAATATCCGCCAGCTGCGCGGCTTGATTGGTCGAAGTATTGATGGTATAGATTACGCCTTTCCTCGTGGCAAAAATAATCGAATTATCAATAACAACCGGTCGCGATGCTAAGGGGCCTTTCAGGTCTATCGTAGCGACCTTTTCCCCGGTGTCAGCCTTGAGAACGTAGACGTTTCCGTCGAGACCGCCGGCATAAATGTTATTATTCACGGCCACCGGCTCGGTCCAGAACCAGTTTTTCGCCGGGATATGCCATTTCTCCTTGCCATTAGCTGCGCTCACGGCATAAAGGTTACGGTCGAGCGAACCGAAGTAAAGTGTATCCTGGTAAATCAGGGGCGTGGCCATGATTGCCCCTTCCGTGGCGAATTCCCACCTCTTGCTGCCATCGGCGGTGTTCAAGGCGTACAGTTTTTTATCGAATGAGCCTATATAAAGCGTGCCGCCGCTGATAGCCGGCGTGGCCCATATCTTTTCCTTAGTCTTATTACCTCCGGGGGCGAACTCCCACAATTTATCCCCGGTCGTGGCATCCAGAGCATACACTTTGCCATCGGCACAGCCGATGTATAGCTTGCTTCCATCTGTCACCAGCCCGCCCACAAATGGCTGGAGGTTGCTATCGCGCGGGTAGACCCACCTTGTCTGACTGATATTGCCGGAATTAAAGGCATATATTTTACCGTTGTATCCGGCAAAATACACCAGTCCTCCGTTTACCACGGGGCTCCCGTAGATAGCCACACCCGTCGAGGAGGTGCCACATCCGCCCGCACCCGGTCCGCACCCGAAAAGGCCGGTCGATGCGGTCATTTTAACTTGCTCCGACCACTGGCGGCTTTCATCGGACAGGTTTACCGCCACCAGCCTGCCTTCGCGGGAGCCCACGTAGATGGTATTATCGGAGACCGTCCCGCCCGACCAGCCTACGGCGCTGATGCCGCTGATACAGCCAAAGGCCGCCGCACCGAGCGCTAAAATCACGACCGCCAGCAATGCGATGCGGCCGGTACGCCAGTTAATTTTCAAACTCATTTTACCCATCTTGAACTACGGTACGGGGTCGTATCCGCCCGGATTAAGGGGATGACAGCGCGCGATGCGCCGTATACCCATGCCGATGCCCTTGAACATCCCGTATTTGCTGATAGCTTCGTAAGTGTACTGGGAGCATGACGGAGCGAAACGGCAGGACGGCGGTATTATCTGTGACAATGTAATTTGGTACAGTTTAATCAGCCCCAGGGCTATTACCTTCATGTTCCCCCACAAATAGTCCGGCCTTGGTTAAAAGACTCTCGACCGACTTACCCAGAGTAGTAAAACCGGCGCTCGCGGCCGTATTACGTGCAACTACAACTATGTCCCAGCCAGGCGATAAATCCATCTTTCTTAATATCTCGCGTAGCCTCCGTTTAACCCTGTTGCGAATAACGGCTTTACCCACCCGCCGGCTGACCGTTAGGCCGTATCTGGTAATATCGAGGCCGTTGGGCAGCACCCTGATGACTATCTCCCTCGCCGCCCAGGACCTCCCTTTTGCATAAACCAACTCGAATTGCGCTTTACCGGTAAGAGTCGTTTTTCCCCTTAAGGATACCCCGCCCGGGCTAATTAATGCTGCTTCTAAACAACGGTTAACCTTTGGCGTCCCTTCGCTCTTCTGGCTTTAAGGACATCACGCCCGCCGCGCGTGCTCATCCGTTTAAGGAAACCATGTTCACGCTTCCTCGGCACCTTTTTAGGCTGATAGGTTCTTTTTGGCACTTTAACTCCATATCGTTAATAATCAATTAGGAGAAATGAATAACGAAATATAAGGTATGTTTATATTGCTAGCTCTTTAAGCCGACGCCGCCTGTCTTGCGGATATGCGCCGCCACGAACGGCAACAAAGCCAGCTGCCGCGCTCTTTTTATCGCGGTGGTCAGACCGCGCTGATGCTTGGCGCAGGTGCCGCTTTTTCGCCGCGGCGTGATTTTACCCCTATCGGAGATATAAGGTTTCAAGAGCGCCGGGTCTTTATAATCAATGTAGGTCACTTTGTCCCGGCAAAAAAAGCAGACTTTCCGCTTGGGTATGTATTTTGACCTGCCCCCCGGTCGTCTCGGTCTGGTGTCTCTGGTTTGAGTTTGTGTCATCCTGCCCCTCTATCTTACAAGTTGTATTTTTTAACGTTAAAAAGGGAGGTCTTCCGGCTCCATTTCTGCGGCGGCGCCTTCTTCCGTTTTTTCTTCACCCGCGGCGCCCGGACCGCGCCTGTCCAGGAATATTACCCGGTTGGCGATTACCTCCATGCGGGAATGAGTCTGGCCGTCCTGACCTTCCCAGTTCCTGGTGTGTATCCTGCCCTCGGCATAAACGAGTTTCCCCTTGGCGAGGAACTGATTGCACTGTTCCGCGAGTCTGTTCCAGGCGACGACGTTGAACCACTCCGTCTCCTGGCGGCGCTCACCCTCTGGAGAAGTATATACCCAGTTGGTAGCCACGGAAAACGACGTGACCGGTTTACCATTCGGGGTAAACCGCATCTCCGGCTCGTTCCCTACATTCCCGATAATCGTTATTTTGTTCAGGCTCGGCATTACCGCTTCACCTCCCCGGGTAACTCAAGACTCCATGCTTTGCTGGTCTAAGCCCCCGCTTTTATTAGCAGGTGTCTGATAACTTCTTCGGAAATTCTCAAGTTAGCTTCCAGTTCTTTAGCCCGGGCTGGCTTTATCTGGAATTTAGCCAGAACGTAGTTGCCCTCGAGGTAATGTTTAATGGGATAGGCTAACTTCTTTTTACCCCATTTCTGGATATCGGAGATGACTCCTTCACGGTTGGTGACAAACTGACTGATGCTGTTGATTCTACTCTCCAGGGCCTCTTCGGCCATATCCGGATTGAGGATGAACACCAGCTCATAGTCCTGTAATTTCTTATCACCAGCAATTACTTCTTTTTCTTTTTTTGGCACGTCCTTTTCCTTAGCGCAATTTCAGGCTATTATACCATAAAGTCGAAATAGATAACAATATAAGCATTCACCGAGCGGTTTAATCCGTTGATTTAGCTTGACAGGCCACCTTGCCGATGATAGACTGAAAAGACTTATTATCGTTGCTCACCGGCCCCGTGGTGTAGCGGTCTAACATGCCACCCTGTCACGGTGGAGATCGGGGGTTCAAATCCCCCCGGGGTCGCCACTTCAGTCTCAATTCCACAGTGACCACTGTCTCCGGTTATCAAGAATACTTACCAAAGTTAGACCCCCCTAAGTTAGCCCCTCTTCCAAATTTCACGGCTAACTTTAGACATTGCCCCGCGAAAACACACTCACTCCCGGCAGGCTCATATTTCTTCCAGCGGTGGTACCATACGAATCAGTGGAACCGGAGGTACCACCATGAAAACGGAACAAGCTCTCCGCGAATTTATCGCCAGCCGGGTGGCGGCTAACCTTAGCCCGGCCACGATCTCGTGGTACGAGGACAGGCTTGGGCCTTTCGCCAGGTTCTGCCCCACCCTGCCGCGCCGCCCCGAGCCCGTAGAGGCCTTTTTGGCCAGTATCCGGGGCAGCCAGGAAACCAAGTACGACGTCTACCGGGCGTTAAAAACCTTTTATAAATTCACGGCTGGCCGACGCCGGTTGCCAAACCCCATGGATGCAATCAAGCCACCGCGCCGTCCTAAGACCCTCATGCCGACACTGGAGGCCAACGAACTAGCGCTGGTTCTCCGGGCGGCTGAAAGCCCCCGTGACAGAGCCCTGATAACACTATTGATTGACTGTGGGGGGCGTGCGGGAGAGACATGTTCCTTACTAAAGCACAATATCAAGCAGGAAACGGTCATCGTTCACGGCAAATCAGGCTGGCGCGAGGTGCCTATCAGCGAGGAGACGCGACATCTCTTATTACAGATGGCCGAAAATAGCCCCGATGACCACGTATTCCACGGTCATAAGGGCCCCATGACCCGGCATCTGGTCTATGAAATAGTCCGGCGTGTTTTCAGGAAAGCCGGCATCAAGGGGCCGAAGCTGGGACCGCACCGCCTGCGCCACGCCTTCGGCAAGAATTTTATCGTAGCCGGCGGCGACCTTCGTTCCCTCCAGGAGATAATGGGTCACGCCGACATTCAAACAACCCAGAAATATGCGTCGCTCAACCTTAGCGACATCATAAAAAAGCACCGCAAGTTCAGCCCACTAAACGCGGCTCGCACAACCGAACCAGCCAGTCTGCCTGTAACCGACGGTGTATTAGAACAAGCCGAAGCCATATTGAATAAGTCAAAAGACATTGACGCTTTAGGAGGTAATGGCGGTACTCATCAGGCGTGCTAAATAATCCGCCCGTTCAAGAAAACAGAGTATAAAAATATAGTTACGGTAAAGGAGATTTATGTTTAGTAAAAAGAAAGATCGAGAAAAGGAAAAACGAGAAAAGGAAAAATTGGTACGAAGGGTTTTGGGGAAAGATTCGCAACGCAGGGTGTTTGGTTTTCAGTGTTCTCCGAAGATCCAGGCGTCTTTGAAATCGCTTTCGGATCAAATTCATGTCCCTTTATTTGCCCTGGCGGAACACGCGCTTCAGTTGGGTGCGATGCAGCTGGAAGAGGTTAATAATAACCCCGAAGAACGCGAAGAATTGCGGCGTCACATATGCGAGGTGCACATTGAAATGAGAGTTATTGAAAAAGTCGCCAGGTATGACGCGGAAGCCGCTGATGTTCTGAAAATGGAAAGAATTCGCCGCTTCAGCATTGATAAGGCTACCCGGCAGCTGGTTGTGAAGTATATGAGATTGGGGCTCAAGCCCGAAGAACTCGAGGAGATGATTCTATTCGGGCACCACTGCAGATTAGCAATTGCTCAAGGCTGGCCTCGTCCCCCGGAAATTTCTCCCAAGAGTTATTCTCATCGACCTCCCAATACTATCACAAAAAACAACCCAGATGAGTCTGAAAATAAATCACCTGAATAACCTGATTGAAATTGAGGGGGAGTTTCACCCTTCCAAAATGAAATTCAAACTATCTGAACATAAGTCAGGTAGTCGGTAGACCAAAAGAGCCGAGTAGTTCGAATCCCCTTGGCTGGAGATGGGGTGACAATAGGCAGAACCTTCGAACTATCCTTTGTCTTGACTATCTGATCACCTTATAAGCTTGTTAACAATGCTGTTTACACAGCTTGAAAACAACTATTGCACATTTCAAGCAAGTGTTACCCAACAAATTGCCTCTTAAGTTTAATCTGATAACCTAGCTGGCATATAGTTAATTTCTAGGCCCATTAGTGGAAGGGGAAATAAAGAACTTCTCATGCGAAAGGACTCTTAAAATAAAATAGGCAAGCTCTCCGGGCAAAGCGTGTCTTAGACTTTATTATGAGGAACACTCTAAGGTTTTGATGTCAGCTTGAACAAAGCAAGCGTTATCAAACAATTGTTTTTCGTTCCACAACTGATGAAGCTCTTTCAGCCCGTCCTATCAGAATTCTGTGTTGGTATTCCCACAAAAAACGTCGAGCCTTTGTTCAGTTCGCTCTCTAACCAGATCGCGCCTCCCATCCTCTCCATCCACTCTTTTGCAATATAAAGACCCAGACCGCTACCTGTAATATCCCGGGTCTCGGACCTCTGTATGCGGTGAAAGGTCGTGAAAAGTGAACTTTTATCCGCGAGGCTGATGCCAATGCCCTCGTCAGCCACGCTTACAACCACCTGATGCTGCTCCATGTCGTGATGGGCCGAAACCGTGATATGCCCACCATTAGGGCTGTACTTGACAGCATTGCTCAATAGATTTTCTAAAACATGAATGAACATGTCGCGGTCTATGAAAACGTCAGGTAGGTCAGGTTCGATGTTAACGATAAACTCATGCTTACTGGTGCTTTCACGGATGATGGTTAATTGCTCCCCAACCACATCTAATAGTCTCACATTCTCCAGCTTAACACTAACCCTACCGGATTGAATTCGGGCGACATTCAAGAAGTCGTCCACTAAGGCAGCAATCCTCTTGCTGCTATCAAGAATGCCCTTTAGCCACTGCTTTCTGGTAGCCTCTGGCGGATCATGACGCAGCAACATATCAGTATAGCCCAGGACGGTGCTCAATGGTGTGCGCAGTTCGTGAACAATAACTTGCCACTTAACGATATCAGCCAAACGCTTCGACAGATTAAACTCTTCTTGAAGTATTTTCTCCCGCTGTTGGAGCTGCTCATGCTTTGCTTGCAACTCAGCAATGCGCCGGCGGGTCTCTATCAATTCGTTTATCAGCTCCGCCTTTGTCTTATTTGTATATGTCATCTAGCGGATTCTCACATTTACTCGAAGAATAGTGTTGACAGCGCTGATGATGTCTTTCGCATCGAAAGGTTTCTTCATCACTGCAAAAGGACCCAAAAGTAAAACCCGCATCATCAGTTCGCTATCAGGATAGCCAGTGATTATTGTAACCAACAACTTCGGATTAATGGTTTTCATGCGGCGAAAAACCTCAACCCCGTCCATGTCAGGCATCTTGAGATCGAGAAAAATCAGGTCGAAGTCCTGCTGCGTAACCATTTCTATTGCCTCAGAACCAGTTCTAGCAACCATCACGTTACATCCAAACTCCCGTACAATGATTTCTCTGAGAACGGTCCTAATTGCCTCATCGTCATCGACTACAAGGATTTTGGCTTTTGATACTATTGGGGTTTTACGTAACCACTGATCAATGGAAACGCCATCAAATCGCCATCTCTGGCTTACCTTGGTTGCCGGGATCCTACCCTGTTTAATAAGTCGGTAGATTGTTTTTGGGGTTACATGCAGATATTTAGACACTTCCTCCGCAGTCATTAACCCTGTAACTTTGCTTTCTAATATAGTTGCTTTACCTGGCTCTGCAAATTGAATTTCTGCGGATGCAAATGCATTGGACCTTACTTTTCGATCCCACGATAGAAAATCCATGATAGTTTTTGTAATCCGATTACTAAGGTCTGGGCGAAGTTCATCTAGAGGCCGGACTGTGAAGCGAGGATTTTTAATATTATCTGACTCCGTAAGAAGACATGAAGGTTCATTTGAGTAAAAGGGATGTCGATTGGTGAATAATAAGTATAGAGTAATTCCTAGGGAGAAAAGGTCAGATGGTTTATCTGGTAATTCGCCACCTAGGACCTCTGGAGCCGCCCATGTTGAAGACCCTAGACCAAGGGAAATACCTTCCTCTTCAATAGCTCTAGCGACACCGAAATCAGATAAATATGGTTTCAACTGCTCATCCAAAAGAATATTTGCTGGTTTAACGTCTCCATGAATGATCCCGGACTTATGGGCATCACGAACAGCTCGAATGCATCCGCTAAGAATCTGGTCGCTCTCATTATCCGGAAGTGGACCACTTCCTTCCTTAATTCTCTTCTTGATCTGTCCTGCTAATGAATTAGGATAATATTCCATAATGATATAGTTATTGCCACGGGAAATGTCTATTACTCGAGCTATATAGTCACTTCTAATGGTACCTTGCTTCCGAGCTTCTTCTATAGCAATCCTTGTAGAGAGAAACGGATATATGCGTTTCAGGGCTACATTTCTATACAGCTTTGCATCATGAGCTTTCCACACCTCTCCGTAATTGCCTTTACCACAAAGCTCAATGAGTTCATACCGCTTGTCAATCTTTTCTCTGGCTTGCCAAGGTTTTGTATCCATTATTAGTATTGCCCCTTATTGTCAAATAGCAGGAATTCCCCCAACATTATACCAGTTCGCGTCAACCCAAAGTCAACTCATTTTTTTGTCCCACTAAGCCAACACCCTGGGGCTAGAAACCCCCGTATTTCATCGTATTTCGACCTTTAAAATCATGGTCGCTAGCGAAAGTTTGGTTGTGCAGCCTGTATTGCTCGGGCAAGCGTCTGTTTGCTCACATTGAACTTTTCGCTACTTTGTGCAACGCGGGACTGAATTGTTTAGCAATGAATAAGACCTTATTTTCTTTCTCTCCAGTTTCTATCCCAAGTAACGTCGTCGCTAGTGACTGTGCCTCACAAATTTTATAATTATATGGCATTCTTACCCAAACCACATCTATTATTGAATAATCATTTGTTAACGACTAAAATACCATCGAATGGCACTTTACTATTATATATCACTGAGGAGATACAGAAACCATGAGCGAGAAGCTGAACTACGAGGTGAGGTGGTCCCCAAAAACTGGACAGGTAGTTAAGATAGAGTTCTGCTCCTAAAATAGAGATAATACAGGAGGAGCAGGAAATTGAAACAGAACCGCAGACAGCATAGCCCGGCATTTAAAG
>JBEKDL010000065.1:0-11415 GCA_050014355.1 Dehalococcoidales bacterium
GAGCGCGGTATCCGCACTTTTACCGATAATACACGCAACACGCTGGACTTAAGCGCTATCCCCTCCATAAAAGAGGTGAGCCACCTGCCCATTATCGTCGACCCGTCCCACGCCGCCGGGCGGAGGGACTATGTTATTCCGCTGTCCCGCGGGGCTATCGCTGTAGGCGCTGACGGCCTGATTATCGAGGTGCATAACGACCCCGCCCACGCCCTTTCCGATGGCATACAGTCCCTTTATCCGCAGCAGTTCGAGCAGCTGATGCAGGAGCTCAAGCGCCTAAAGCAGTACCTGTAACCAGTCCTTCGGTCGTTTCGCTCGCTTTCGGGATCTTAAAGGCAACTTCGCTTGACTTTCCTCTATCGAAATAGTAATCTAGGGGCAACGTAACTCTAATACAGGTCAGGAGGTGAGCTTTGACCACAGAAAGTAAAGCCTATCCGGTTACCCTCAAGGGCGAGCTAACGGTTATGCCATCACGCGGCTTGTGGCTCGTCAAATGGCTGCTCGCCATTCCGCATTACATTATATTGATTGTTCTCTGGTTCTGTTTTTTCTGGGTAAGTCTTTTAATACCCCAAAGGCCTCTTCGACTTCAACGTGGGCGTCCTGCGTTGGTCCTGGCGGGTGTTCTTTTACAGCTACCAGGCGCTGGGCACCGATAAATACCCGCCTTTCGCCCTGGAATCAATCCCTGATTACCCCGCCGACCTGAATGTACCCTACCCGGAAAAGCTTTCCCGCGGACTTGTATGGGTTAAATGGTGGCTTTTAGCTATCCCCCATTATATTATCGTCGGAATCTTCCAGGGGGGATACGGCGGACGCGGTTGCGGTGGACTTGTAACGATACTCGCCGTCATTGGCGCCATAGCCTTGTTATTTACCGGCAAATATCCTGCGGAGATTTTCAAACTCGTCATAGGTATGAACCGGTGGTCATACCGCGTGCTTGCCTACGTCTCGCTGATGAGGGATGAATACCCGCCCTTCAGGTTGTGGGATAGCTAAGGCGCTACCTGGCACTTCGGACACAGATAAGTCCCACGTCCCCTTACCACGATGCGCGTAATGGGTGTGCCGCATCGGGGGCAATATTTACCTGTGCCGTGCGCCACGCGGAACTCATCGTGAGCGCGGCCGGGGTTGCCGTCCGGGCGGTAGTAGTTCCGCACGCTGGCGCCTTTGTTCTTAATGGCTGCCCGCAGTACCCGCCGGATGGCGCGGTAGAGCTTCCTGATTTCTTCATCGGAAAGGCTGCCCGTCGTTCTCGCGGGGTGGATTTTAGCCTCGTAAAGCGCTTCGTCAGCGTACATGTTGCCGATGCCGGCGATGATAGACTGGTCGAGGAGCACCGGCTTGACCGGCGCTTTATGGCGGCGCAATATTTTAGACAGCGTATCAGATGTAAAATCTTCGTCCAGCGGCTCCGGGCCGAGCTTGCGCGCCACCTCGCTTTCGTCCTTCGCCAGCCACATCACCCCGAACTTACGAGGGTCGCGGAAGTGCAGCGCGGTCCCGTTGTCCAGTTGAAATATAGCGCGGGCGAACTTGTCGTCGGGCGGGTCTATCAACAGCGAGCCGGTCATTTTCATGTGCATGACCAGTTTTTCGCCGCTGTTAAGATGAAAAAACAAGTATTTGCCGCGGCGGGATAAATCCGTTATTGTCCGCCCGGTAACGCGCGCGCGGAACTCTTGAACTGACGGCTGGCGTACCATTTTATCCCAGAAAATGTCCACGCCCGTTATCCTGCGCCCTACAACATAGGGCGAGAGTTCGTTCTTTATCGTTTCTACTTCAGGAAGTTCAGGCATTTTTTAAACTTAAAAGTTAAAGGTTAAAAGTCAAAGCCACAACTTAAAAGTAAAAACTATTTAAGCTTTGACTTTTACGCTTTGACCTTTGACTTAGTTATTTCACCTCCCCCCAGTTCCGGCCCACCTTCGTATCTACTTTGATAGGGACGGAAAGAGCCACTGCCGTGGACATCACGTTCCGGACGAGCTTGCGCATGGTCTCCATCTCCGCGTCCGGCACCTCGAAGATAAGCTCATCATGCACCTGGAGGAGCATCTTGCTTTGCAGGTGGCGTTCCTGCATTTCGCGGTGGAGGTTAATCATCGCCACCTTGATAATATCCGCGGAGGTGCCCTGCACCGGCATGTTGATGGCCATACGCTCGGCCGCCTCTCTCACCTGGCGGTTGGCTGAATTGATATCCGGAATATAGCGCCGCCGGCCCAGCAAAGTCTCGACATACCCCTCCCGCCGGGCTTTTTCCTTCGTCTCGTCCAGGTATTTACGGACGCCAGGATATTTCTCGAAATAAGCCCTGATGAACTTGCCGGCCTCCTCCCGGGAAAGCTCCGTCGCCTGCTCCAGGCCGTAGTCACTCATGCCGTAAATCACCCCGAAGTTGACCGTCTTGGCAAAGCGCCGCATGTCAGGCGTGATATTCGTTTTCTCCACGCCGAACAACAGCGCCGCCGTGGCCGCGTGGATATCTTCATCGTTCTGGAAGGCGCTGACCAGGCTTTCGTCCCGGGACAGGTGCGCCAGGACGCGCAGGTCAATCTGTGAATAATCTCCGCACAGCAGGCTCGTGCCTTCCGGGGCGATGAAGGCCTGCCTGACCTGTCCCCCCAGCTCCCCGCGCACCGGGATGTTCTGCATATTGGGGTCGGAGGAGGAAAGGCGCCCGGTGCTGGTCCGCGCCTGGTTAAAGCTCGTATGGATACGTCCGGTATTCGGATTAACCAGTCCGGGCAGGGTATCGACATACGTCGATTTTATCTTGGTAAGCTGGCGGTATTCCAGGATATCGCCCACAATCGGGAAGGGCTTGCGCAGCTCTTCCAGCACCGATGCCTCCGTGGAGTACTTGCTCTTCCCCTTGCGCATAGTGGGGATATGCAGCTTTTCGAAAAGCATCTTGCCCAGCTGCTGGGGCGAGTTGATATTGAACTCACCGTCAGCCTCGCTGTAAATCTTTATTTCCAGCACCTTTATCTGTTCCCCGAGTTGCTCCGACATCTTGCCGAGCAACCCCACGTCCACTAACACCCCATTCCGCTCCATGGCGAGCAGCACCGGCACCAGCGGTATTTCGACCTCGTTAAACAGCTTCATCAGCCCTCGCTCGGCCAGCTGTTTTTCAAATATCTCCGCCAGTCTAAAGGTGATATCGGCATCGGCGCAGGAATATGCGCCGACTTTCTTTATGTCAACCTGCGACATGGCTATCTGCTTCGTCCCGGTGCTGATAAGGTCGCTGATGGGTGTCATCTCTATCCCAAGGCGGCTGAAGGCTAAAGGTTTCAGCGCCAGCGACTTCTCTCCCAGCAGGTGGGCGGCAATCATGGTATCGAAAGCGAGCCCGCAGACCTCCGCCCCGCATTGCGCCAGCGCCATCATATCGAACTTGCCGTTATGCGCTATCTTGGGCAACCCGGCGTCCTCCAAGACGGGTCTAATTTTTTGAATGACCTGCTCAATCAACATCTGTTGAACTTCATCAAGGATGACATGCCCTACCGGGATATAGTAGGCCCCTCCCGACTCCACGGCCAGGGAGATGCCCACCAGTTTGTCCAGCATCGGGTTCAGCCCCGCGGTCTCGGTATCGAAGGCAAAAGTGCGGGATTTCGATAACCTGCCAACCAGCTCATCGAGGGCTTCAGGGGTTGAAATGATATGGCATTCCGTCTTTTCCGACCCCGCCTTAACGCCCGCTGGTGTTGGCGCGCCTTCGGCGGCGGGCAACCTGGAGAGGAGGCTGGTGAACTCCATCTCGCGGAAGAAATCGGCCACCTGTTTACGGTCGAACTGGCTCACCCGGCATTTTTCCATATTCAGGGTGACCGGCATTTCCGCGACGATAGTGGCCAGTTTTTTACTCTGGCGGGCTATCTCCTCTTGTGCGGCCAGTATCTCGCGGATGCGGGGCGGGGCCACCTCATCCAGGCACTTGTAAATATCCTCGACGGAGCCGAACTGCTGGATGAGCTTGACCGCCGTTTTATCGCCGATGCCATGGACGCCGGGAATATTATCCGAGGGGTCCCCCACCAGCGCTTTGAGGTCGGCGATGCGTTCCGGGCCGACGCCGTATTTTTCCTTGACCGCCGCTTCATCGAAAAGTGCCGTGTCACTGAACGCCCTGCCCGCTTTAGGATAGAGTATTTTCACGTGCGGCGAGACGAGCTGCATGGTATCGGCATCGCCGGTAACGATTACGGTATCCACCCCCTGCCGGCTGGCCTGACTGCTCAAAGCGCCCAGGATGTCATCGGCCTCGTACTTTTCCATCTCGAAAAGCGGAATGCGGAAGGCCGTCACCAGCTGTTTCACCCGCTCGATTTGACTTACCAGGTCCTCGGGCGTCGGCGGGCGGTGCGCTTTGTAGTCGTCGAAGAGCTCGTGACGGAAGGTCTTGCCTTTTTTATCGAAAGCGATGGCGATATGCGTCGGTTTCAGGTCGTTGAGGACTTTCAGGAGCATCAGTGCGAAGCCGTAGACCGCGCTGACGACCTCCCCCGTCCTGGCAACGGTAAGCGGTTTTTCCTGCCGGTACCTGGTCGCGCCGAAAGCATGGTAAGCGCGGTGCACGATGGCGTTGCCGTCAAACAGGACTAAAAGAGGCTTTTCCATAGTCCAATTATAACAGGGGAAAAGAAAAAATCCTAAACAACGTCCTATCATTGCGAGGAGCCGAAGGCGACGCGGCAATCCCCTTGAATCGGTAAAATTCATTTGAATAAGATTGCCACGCCTCCCGACTGCGGTCGGGATGGCTCGCAATGACATTTCGCTAGAAATCTTTTAGTTTACCATTCTTGTTAGCTTTTAAATAAGACGTATCATTGTGGGACACGAGCACGACATCCTGGCCTTCAAAAGTGAAGCGGGCGATGGCGCCGTTATCCAGCTTGATGTTCCAGAAATGGGAATTGTCCAGCCCCAGCAGGGCGCAGATGATTACCTTGAGCACCACCCGGTGTGATACCAGCGCTATCTTCCCCCCGCCTCGTCGCATTACCGCGTCCTCGACGAATGGCATCGCCCGGTTGAGGACGTTTTCCAGGCTTTCGCCGCCGGGCATGCGCACCTGTTCCGGCGTGTCCAGCCAGTCCTGATAAAGCTCCGGATACTTTTCCGTCACCTCCGCGCTCGTTAAGCCCTGCCAATCTCCATAATCGAAATCGATAAGATTTTCGACGACATTAACTCCGATTTTCTGAAAGCGGGCAACGGCTTCCGCTGTTTTTACGGCCCTTTTCAGCGGGCTGGAGTAAACAAGGTCGATTTTCTCCCCGCTTAAGTGCTTCCCCACCAGCTCCGCCTGCCGCAGCCCGGTCTCATTGAGTTCAACATCGGCCCGCCCGCGGAATACCTCGTTCTTGTTCCAATCGGTTTCGCCATGTCGGATAAGGACAATCTCGACCATATTGCGCTATTTTTTTTCTACTTTCTCTACCTCGATGGTGCACTCGGTCAAAAGCGCCGCCGCCGCCCCGATAGCGGCCAGCACCGGCGCCATAAGGATACCTGCCACGGCTACCGGCGCGCCTACCGAAAGGGGGACCTCGATTAGCGTTTTGCCTTCGTGAATAAGACGTACCCGCCGGATGTTGCCTTCGTGGATGAGCTGTTTGACCTTTTCAACCACCTGGTCACCCGAGACCGTATATTTTTCACTGGCCATAAGCACCTCCTGATATCTGCATGTTAGACATTTGCCTTAATCTGTGTCAAGTTGGCTACTATTGAAATTTTTAATTTTCGTGATATACTGTGACGTACAGGAGGTCTATCTTTGAAGAGCAAAGATTTTCTTTCCGTTGCCGACCTTGACCCGGCAGGTCTCCGGGCGCTCATCTCGGCCGCTTTAGCCATGAAAACCGAGGGCTGGAGTACCAGGTTGAGCGAAAAGGTCCTGGCCCTCCTCTTTGAGAAACCTTCGCTGCGCCACCGCGCCAGCTTCGAGGTGGCCATGCGCCAGCTCGGCGGGCAATGTTTCTACCTGTCACCGCCGGAGGTAGGGCTCGGCCAACGTGAGTCCATCGCGGATGTGGCCCGCGTCCTAAGCGGTTACGTTGATTGCATCGCCGCCCGCACCTTTTCCCACCAGACGCTGGAGACGCTGGCCAGATACTCACGCGTGCCGGTGATTAACTCCCTCTCCGACCTGGAACATCCCTGCCAGGCCCTGGCCGACCTGCTTACAATCTTTGAAAAAAAGGGCGAACTCCAGGGCTTGACCCTCGCTTTTATCGGGGACGGCAACAACGTTGCTAACAGCCTGCTGCTGGCCACGGCGCTTAGCGGCATGAACTTCCGGATGGCCTCGCCTGCCGACTACACTATAAAAGAGAATATCCTCAACCTCGCCCGGGACTATACCACCGGGACCGGGGGTTCCATATTTTGTACCCAGGATCCCCGCGAGGCGGTGGTGGGAGCGGACATCGTTTACACAGACGTCTGGACGAGCATGGGGCAGGAAAGCGAGGCGAAAAAGCGCCGCAAGGCCTTCGCCGGCTACCAGGTTAACGATAAGTTATTGTCCCTGGCCAAGGAAGACGCCATCTTTATGCACGACCTTCCGGCGCACCGCGGCGAAGAAGTGACCGACGAGGTCATGGACGGCCCGCAGTCGGTAGTCTTCCAGCAATCGGAGAACAAGATGCATATGCTCAAAGCCCTGCTGACCGATATCCTCGGAGGCCAGGAGATTGGACTGGCCGATTACAGGTAAATATCATCTACAAACCATTGATAATCAACTGACCGCCATGATAAATAACCACTTTTAAGGAGATTTACTGATTGTCCAAACCTGTTGTCGCTATCGTCGGCCGGCCCAATACCGGTAAGTCCACGCTCCTCAACCGGATGGTGGGCAGACCCCAGGCTATCGTGGAAGACCTGCCGGGGACCACGCGCGACCGCAACATGGCGGACGTGTCCTGGCAGGGCGCCGAGTTCACCCTTGTCGATACGGGGGGACTGGAGATAGCGCCGGAAACCTCCATCGCCCGGGGCGTTAAAGCGCAGGTGGAAACAGCCATTAATGAAGCTAATCTCGTGCTCTTCCTCGTCGATGCTAAAGACGGGGTCAGCCCCGCCGATGCGGAGATAGCGGACAAGTTGCGCCGAACCGGCAAGCCAATACTGCTCGTGGCTAACAAGGCGGACAATCAAAGACTGGAAACCGAAGCCCTGGAGTTTTACGAGCTCGGGCTGGGGGAGCCCCATATCGTCAGCGCCCATCATGGCCGCGGTGTCGCGGAATTGCTGGATAAAATAATCAGCCTGCTGCCGTCCGTACCGTCTTCCGCGACCAGGACAGATGCGATAAAAGTGGCCATCGCAGGGCGGCCCAATGCCGGCAAGTCGATGCTGTTAAACGCGCTGGTAGGCGAAGAACGGTGTATCGTCGATGAGAAGCCCGGCACCACGCGTGATGCCGTCGACACCATGTTCGAATGCGAAGGACAAAACGTGCTATTTATCGATACCGCCGGCATCCGCCGGCGCGGTAAAGTGCAGGCCGGGATAGAAAAGTACAGCGTCGCCCGGACATTGCGGGCTATCGACCGGGCGGACCTTGTCCTGCTGGTGCTCGATGCCATCGAGATAGCCACCGCGCAAGACACGCATATAGCTGGATATATACAGAAACTTGCCAAGGGTATTATAATTATAGTTAACAAGTGGGACCTGGTGGAAAATAAAGACGTAGCGGGATGGAGTAAAAACATTAAAAGCCACTTTAAATTTGCTTCTTTCGCCCCGATATTATATACTTCCGCTAAAACAGGACTGGGAGTTGATAAAGTAATGCCCGAAGTCCGCCATGTATACATGGATAGGCAAAAAAGGTTACCCACTTCTGCGGTAAACAGCGTGATTCAGCAGGCGGTTGCCGCGCACGTCAGGCCCAAAGGCAAGGGCAAGGAGCTCAAAGTCTTCTATGCTACCCAGGCGGATGTCAACCCGCCCACCTTCGTCTTCTTTACTAATGATGCAAAATTAGTTCACTTCTCCTACCGGCGTTTCCTGGAAAACAGACTTCGCCAGGCCTACGAGTTTACCGGAACGCCGTTAAGGTTAATTTTTAAAACCAGAGGTGAACCATGATAGGGTTACTATACGCAGCCGTGGTGGTCATCGGCTACATCCTTGGCTCGATACCCTTCGGCCTGCTCATCGGCAAGGCTTTCGTCGGCAAAGATGTACGGCAGGTAGGCAGCGGGAAGATAGGCATGACCAATGTCATGCGCGTCGCGGGGAAAAAAGTGGCGGCGCTTTCTCTCGTACTGGACATGGCCAAGTCCGCTTTCGCGGTTCTTTGCGCCTCGCTTGTATTCAGCAGTCATTACGCAGAAACTATAGGTTCCACCGACTCGATGAAAAGCGTCGCCATGGTAGTTGCCGCACTGGCCGCGATATGCGGCCATGCCTGGTCGGTGTTTTTAAAGTTCAAGGGCGGCCGGGGCGTAGCCACGTTTATCGGCGGGCTGCTGGTGATGTACTGGCAAGCAGGAGTCATCAGCGGTATTCTTACGCTTTTCATCGGCTTCAGGACCAAGTACATGTCCCTGGGGTCTATCATAGGGGCGGTTACTGCTTTCATTATGCTAATGACTTTAAGCATCCTGCAAATCCATTTCCTTAGCAAATACCCCCCGGCTTATGTATACATGCTGTATGCCATGGTAGGCGCGATTTTTATCTACGTCATTCACCGGGACAACGTGGTACGGCTTTTCAACGGCACGGAACGTAAAATCGACGACAAGAACAACATTGGCTCATCTCCGTCCAGCACTCTCAATTAAAAGACCTGCTGCCGCTTTTTATTTCCGTCCTTTAGCTTTTTAGCCAAATCATGGTATGATTTCTTGCGGATATAGCACGCCCATTGCCTATCCGGATAATCCAACCGTGCATTATGCAGAAAATCGCAATCGTCGGCACCACCAGCTGGGGCATGACCTTAGCCTGTCTCCTGAACGGCAAGGGACTCGGCGTCAGTTTGTGGGCCCGGACGCAATCTGAAGCGGATAATCTCCGCGCGAATGGCCCTGACCCCGCGCGTTTCCCCGATATTATTCTCCCCGAACAAATAGTGATTACTTCCGACGCCGCCAAGGCGCTGGATGAAGCCTGCGCCGTTATCATGGTGGTGCCTTCCCCGACCATGCGGCAGAATATAGCGCGAATCGCCAGTTCCCTGTCTGAAACAACTCTGGTCATAAGCGCCGCCAAAGGCCTGGAGATAGACAGCAACAAACGGATGTCCCAGGTAATCGCGGAAGAGATAAACCCTCATTTTCATCCGAACATCGGCGTGCTCTCGGGACCCAATCTCGCCCGGGAAATTATACGCGGCCTCCCTGCCGCCGCCGTGGTGGCCGCCGCAGAGTCCGGGACCGCGCGCCAGGCGCAGAAACTGCTTACCTGCCCGAACTTCTGCGTGTTTACCAACTCCGATGTTATCGGGGTAGAGCTGGGGGGCGCCCTGAAAAACATTATCGCGCTTGGCGCCGGTATCGCCGATGGTCTCGGCTTCGGAGATAACGCCAAGGCCGCTTTTATCACCCGGGGACTGACCGAGATTACCGCGCTGGGCACAGCGCTCGGGGCCAACCCGCTAACGTTCTCCGGCCTGGCCGGACTGGGAGATGTCATCACCACCTGCGCGAGTGCTTTAAGCCGGAACCACTACGTGGGCACGGAGCTGGCCAAGGGCCGCAAATACGCGGAAATTCTTGAATCGATGTCCGAGGTAGCCGAAGGGGTTAACACGACCCTGGTGGCCAGGAACCTCGCCCGGCAGCTGGGACTGGAGATGCCCATCACGGAACAGATTTACCACGTGCTTTATGAAGACGCCGATTGCCGCCGGGCTGCCGCCGAACTTATGGGAGGCAACGCCAGGCATGAGCTATCGGGGCGGCGGTGGCAGCTTTTTTCTCTTTTCCAGAAAGGAAAAAATTCTTCAGATAATCAGTCTTGAGAACCCGTTTTCTTACGATTGGCCCAGGCTCTTCGCCAGGTCTTCGAACAGCTTGCGCTGCTCCCTGGTCAATGATTCCGGCGTGACCACGCGCAGTACCACCAGCTCATCACCGCGCCCCATGCCGTGCAGGCGGGGTATGCCTTTATCCTTCATGCGGAAAATTTTACCCGTCTGGCTGCCGGCAGGAACCTTCAGCTTGCTGTCGCCGTAAAGCGTCGGCACCGCCACTTCCGTGCCCAGCGCCGCCTGGGCGAAATTGACCCCAAGCTCAAAAATGACATTATCGCCCTCTCTGGTGAAAAATTTGTGCTTGGTCACGGAAATCTCGATATAAAGGTTGCCCGCTGAACCGCCGCGATAGCCGGCGTCGCCTTCGCCGGTCATGCGAATGGCGTTTCCATCGTCAATACCGGGCGGCACGCTGACCATAATGTGGCGTTTATGCTTCTGGAAGCCGGAGCCCCGGCAATCGGGGCAGGGTTCGCCAATCACCGTCCCCTCGCCCCGGCATTTGTTACAGGTGGCCGTATTGATAAACTGGCCGAAGATACTGCGCTGCACCCGGCGTATCTGCCCGGTGCCGTTACATTCGGGGCAGCGCTGGGGCTGGGTGCCTGGTTTTGAACGCGTCCCGCGGCAGGTGGCACAGACCTCGGTACGGTTAATTTCTATCTCTTTCTCGGCGCCAAGGGCGGCCTCTTCGAACGATATCGTAATATGAGCACGGATATCGCCACCACGCCGCGGCGCCTGGCGGGATGCCGTGGAGGTACCGCCGAAAAAGGCCTCGAAGATATCTCCGAAGCCGCCCATGTCGAATCCCTCGAAGCCCCTTCCGAAGATATTCTCCGCTCCGCCGTGGCCGAAACGGTCATAGGTGGAGCGTTTATCCGCGTCCGAGAGGACTTCGTAGGCCTCGTTAATTTCTTTGAACTTCTCCGCGGCGCCGTCCTCCCGGTTTCGGTCGGGATGGTACTGGAAAGCCAGCTTGCGGAAAGCTTTTTTTATATCTTCGCTTGAAGCGTCACGCGGCACGCCAAGCACTTCATAGTAGTCACGTTTCACAACCATACTTTTATCCTGTTCTACTCCCAGGGAAAGCGCCTGAAAAAGGCACACTTCCAACTCTATGATACAAGCGGGGTTAAAGGCTTGTCAACAAAGCTGACACTCATGTGAAAGCCGCTTATTTACAGCGACTGCGGTTCTTCAGGCAGGCCTTTCTGCGGGCTGGTCTCGTCCAGGTAGCTCTGTAAAATAAGTGCCGCCGCGGCTGCATCATACCGGGTGCCGCGGTAGGTCTTCCTGACCCCCTGGATAAGCTCCCGGGCGTTTATGGTCGAAAGGCGCTCGTCCCGATATTCGATGGGAACCTGGATATAGCG
>JBEKDL010000066.1:0-10588 GCA_050014355.1 Dehalococcoidales bacterium
CCATGAAATAGACGCCTGATAACTGTTATAATTGAATAATGGACATCCTCGCCGAGCTCAATCCCGCCCAAAGAGAAGCCGTAGAAGCCATTAATGGGCCGGTGCTCATCCTGGCCGGGCCGGGCAGCGGCAAGACCCGCGTTATTGCCCACCGCGTCGCCTATTTAATCAAAGTGGTCGGCGTCCGGCCGCACCGCATCATGGCCGTCACTTTCACCAATAAAGCCGCCCGGGAGATGGAGTCGCGGCTCACCAAACTGGTGGGAGAGCAGGTCAAGGACCTCACCATCGGCACGTTTCACGCCATCTGTGCCCGCATACTGCGCCGCGATGGACAGGGCATCGGCATCGACCCCAAGTTCGTGATTTATGACGACGACGACCAGATTAGCCTGATTAAGAAGAGCCTCCAGGCGCTGGGACTCGACCCCAAGCAGTACGCGCCGCGGGCGCTGCAATCGGTAATCTCGTCCGCCAAGAGCCAGATGGTTACGCCGTCCGACTACCCGAAGCGGAGCCGCAGCTATTTCGAGGAGATAACCCAGCGCGTCTACGAGCGCTATGAAAAGCTCCTCGGGGAGAGCAAGGCGCTGGACTTCGACGACCTGCTGCTGAAGGCGGTCGAGCTGTTCCGTAAAAGCCCGGAAACCCTCCTTAAATACCAGTCCCGCTACCTGCACATCCAGGTGGACGAGTTCCAGGACACCAACCTCGTCCAGTACGAGCTCATCAAGCAATTGGCCGGGAAGTGGCGCAATGTATGCGTCGTCGGCGACCCCGACCAGTCGATTTACTCCTGGCGCTCCGCCGACCTGCGCAATATCATGAACTTCGAGAAAGACTACCCCGACGCGAAAGTCGTGCTCCTCGAGCAGAACTACCGCTCCACCAAGATGATTCTCGAGGCTGCTTCCGGCGTCATCCAGGCCAACCGTCAGCGCAAGGAAAAAGGTCTCTGGACGGAGAACGAGGCCGGCATGCCCGTGACCGTCGCCGAGACCTACACCGAACAGGAAGAGGCGCAGTACGTCGTTAACGAAATCGATAACCTGGTACGGCGGGGGGAGGTCAAGCCGGGCGACTGCGCCGTGATGTACCGCACCAACGCCCAGTCCCGCGTCCTGGAAGAGGCCTTTATCCGCTACGGGACTCCCTATAAGCTCGTGGCCGGGACGCGCTTTTATGAACGCCGAGAGGTCAAGGATATCATCGCTTACCTGCGGCTTATCCAGAACCCTTTCGATTCGGTAAGCCTGCTGCGCATTATCAATGTCCCTCAACGCGGTATCGGGCAGCAGAGCCTCGACGAGCTAACACGCTGGGCGGGCTCGCAGGGCGCGGGCGAGTACCGCGCCCTGCAGCTGCTGGTGGAATCGAAAGATACTAACGCGGAACTGCCCTTCAGCGCGCGGACGGTCAAAGCGCTGACGGGTTTTGCCGTGATGATAGAGGGCATCATCGAAAAAAGCCAGGAGCTGAACACGGTCGAGCTTTTCGACCGGCTGATAGAGCAAATCGGCTATAAAAAATACCTGGAGGGTATGCCCGACGGCGAGGAGCGCTGGGAGAATGTCCTGGAGCTACGGGGCGTGGCGCAGGACTACCGCGATTACGCGCCCCGGGAGGGGCTGGCCGCCTTCCTCGAAAGCGTGGCGCTGGTTTCGGACGTGGATGATCTGGAGGAGCAGCGGGAGCGCGTGACGCTGATCACGCTGCACCAGGCCAAGGGGCTGGAGTTCCCGGTGGTGTTCATCATCGGACTAGAGGACGGCATCCTCCCGCATGTGAAGTCAATCGACGACCCGCAGCAGCTGGAAGAAGAGCGGCGGCTATTTTACGTGGGGATAACGCGGGCGGGGAAGCGCGTTTACCTGGTGCGGGCCTTCCGCCGCCACCTGATGGGCGCCAGCACCGTCAACCGGCCGTCGCGCTTTCTCAAGGACATCCCGGCGCACCTGATTGCCGGACGCACTATCCAGGAAGGCGAGGCGGTCGTGGAGTCAGCGCTGGAGCAGAGCCATGAGCCGGTAATCCAGGTAGATTTGCCGGGGTTCAAGCCGGGCGACCACGTGCGGCACGGGCAGTTCGGGGAGGGGACGGTGGTAAGCTACCAGAAGACCCGCACTGACGCCGAGGTGGTGGTGGCGTTCGATGGGGCGGGGGTAAAGCGCTTTCTCTTGAGCTTTGCGAAGATAGAGAGGGTGTGATAGAAAGTAATACTTAATTAGGAGATTGGCATGGTTATTACATATAATTCCTTTATTATTTTCTGCAAAACGCTCATAGGGCAAAAATTTTACACTTTATATGCCCATAGCCCGTATGTATTAAAGTCAGTTGATAATGAACAAATAGTCTGGACAGTGAAAACGGGCAACGAACGATATTCTACGAAAAAGTGGATTGAGAGGTATCTAAATGGGTATGCAAGAACTCAATCTTTACATCCCAAGGATTATCCTGGAACTACAGAGTCATCATTTATATTGCCTCTTATTGACCTTTATAATAAGCACACCAATTCTTAAGCATTATTACTTTTCCAAGCCTACCCTCGTATCATTTAGCGGCTTATCCCTAGGTCTGAAAACCTGTCTTATCAAGAACTTGTTGATTAATCTCATCAACCTTATCCCTTATCTCTTTTGCATAGTGTTCAAGCAAATACTTGTATGCGTGTAAGTAATCTTGCCCCGAGCTAGTAGTCGAATTCCAAAAGGCAATACCAAGATTCATAACATTCAATAGTGAGTTAATAGCTGGCGCATAATCTTCTCCAGCCACTCGTATTTCACGCTCAACTGCTTTTACGGTTGTTGCATATTCTGCTTCGCATTTTTGTATTATTTGGAATAGTTGCTTTTGCCTATTTATATCGTTAGGATTATGCTCACATAGTTCTGCCAGCCTTCTTTTATGACCTATCAACTCAAGAGCCAACTTTTCAATGTCAAATAGCAATCTTATAATCTTGTCTCTATCTTGTAAAGGTCTTGGTTGTGGCTTTTTCATCAACAAAGCACGTATTTCATTACGCTGCTTATAAGGCGCTTTAACCAGAGAAACGAGATATAATGCTACCAATCCAATAACAGCAATGAATACTGGCACAAGAACTTGATATATTATCTTCCATTCGTTACTAACCCAAGATGGCGTCCAAAATAATACTATAAGAGTGAAAATGGCTATAGCAAGTACATCAAATATCCAAAAACGAAGGGTATGAAAAGCCGAAATAGTATCTTTATTTGCTCTTCGCCAAGCTGTTTCACTAAACGGAATTTCCATGCCCCTATTCTACCACTTTTAAAATCAAGTTCAAGGTAAAAGCGGGAGTGCCCAGCAAGAGGGGCGCAGCCCCCTCTCATTTTTCTCCCCCCTTCCCTTAATCCGAAGGGAAGGGGGCCAGGGGGATAGGTTACACCAAACAAATATAAGGCATAGTAGGGGATTGCCGCGCCTCCCGACTGCATCGGGATGGCTCGCAATGACAGAATAAACCTTTGACGCCATCATCGGAAAAGATTACACTTTAATCAGTAAATCCCCTTGACATTCTACACGTAAACGTGTATTATTCTTTAAAATATGCCAATTAAAATCCTCGATAATGAGACCATCAACCGTATCGCCGCCGGAGAAGTGGTAGAGCGGCCGGCGTCGTGCGTCAAAGAGCTGGTGGAAAACGCCCTGGACGCCGGCGCGACGCAAATCGGGGTGGAGATAAGGGGAGGCGGCATTTCACTTATCAGAGTCACCGACAACGGCAGCGGCATTCCTTCAAATGAGGTCGCCCTCGCTTTCGAGAGGTACGCCACCAGCAAGATAAAAAGCCCGGCGGACCTGCAGAATATCGGCAGTCTCGGTTTCCGCGGGGAGGCCCTGCCCAGCATCGCCGCGGTGGCCGATGTGGAGCTGCTCACCTGCGCCGACGGCGAAAGCGCCGGGACGTTGATAGTGTTAGAGGGCGGGAAAATCGTCAAACAGCAGAGGGGCGCCCGGGCGAGGGGCACCACCATTACCGCGCGGGAGCTTTTCCGCCGGGTGCCGGCAAGGCTGAAATTCCTCAAAGCGGTGTCTACCGAGAGCAGCCACGTCGCCAACGTGGTCAGCCAGTTCGCGCTCGCCTTTCCCGAGGTCGGTTTCGCTCTGTCCGTCGACGGCAAGCCGACGCTGCAGACATCCGGCAAGGGTAGATTGCTCGATGCCATTATCGATGTCTACGGCATGGAGACCGCCGGTAAAATGTTGCCGGTGGAGGGCCGGTCGGAAAGCTGGTCGAGCGGGCAGGGTGAATCGAATATCCGTGTCACGGGCATGGTCGGCTCGCCCGAGGTAAGCAGGGGAGGCAGGGGCTATTTAAGCTTCTTCGTCAACCGCCGCTGGGTGACCAACCGCATCCTGGCTTATGCGGTCGAAGAGGCGTATGTGGGTCTCCTGATGACGGGCAGGCATCCGGTGGCCGTACTCGCCATCGAACTGCCGCTGCCGGAGGTAGACGTCAACATCCATCCCGCCAAGAGCGAGGTCAAGTTTAGGAACGAGTCGGAGGTCTTCCGCGCGGTACAGAAGGCCGTGCGGCAGTCTCTCGTGGCGCAGATGCCGGTGCCGAAAATCGAAGAAGCGGCGGCTACTTACGCGGCGCCACCGTCATACCGCCAACAAGCGTGGGACCTGCCGCGCTTTGATGAGAGCAATAGAGCGCTTCCGGAGACCGTCCTGCCGCTGGCGGCCTCATTGCCGGCGCTGCGGGTAGTAGGGCAGGTTATGAACTGCTATATCGTCGCCGAAGGCCCGGACGGACTCTATATTATCGACCAGCATGCCGCCCATGAGCGCGTCCGCTTTGAGAAGGTGCTGCGGCAGCGGGCGCAGCGTGCTGTCGAGGTGCAGGGACTGCTCGAGCCGGCCACTTTCGAGCTGACGCCGCGGCAAGCGGAAATTCTTAAGTCATGTAATGAAGAGCTTGCGCAGTTCGGCTTTTCCCTGGAGCCTTTCGGCGAACGCACGTACCTGGTGCGGGCAGTGCCGCTCATGGTAGCGGGGGACAACTGGGCGGGGATGCTGCATGAGCTCCTGGACATGCTGTCCGGCGAGGCAAAAGGACACTGGGAGGAAAAAATCGTGGCTTCGATTGCCTGCCACGGCGCTGTCAGGAGCGGGCAGGCTTTAAGCGACGACGAGATGAGGGAGCTGGTGCGGCAGCTGGAGCAGACGTCCAATCCGCATACGTGTCCCCACGGCCGGCCGACCGTCATTCAGCTGGGTAAAGCGCAACTGGAGCGGGAGTTCGGGCGGGGCTAACCATTGCCATCTTCAGAACGGTGTATCTCGTCCCAGCGCACCATACCGTTTTCGATAAGCTGGCGGATTTTCTTTTGCTGGGGAGTCAGCCCGGCGCTCTTGCCCGACTTAACCTCAAGGATAACGATTTCCTCCGGCTCACCTTTGGCCAGGCCGGGAAAAACTATCATGTCGATGGGGCTGCCGATAAAGCGCACCTCCGTCGGGTCGTATTTGAAGTCGGGAAAAAATGGTACCATCTGCTCGGTGAACTTGCCGCCCAGCACAGCGCGACTCTGCGTCACAGCTGATTTACGTATTTCAGCTATTTCTTCATCGCGCCAGTCGCGGAAGCGCTTTTCGTAGACTAGGTGGGTTATCAGTATGCTTACCAGCACAACTATAACAGCGATGACGGTAGTGATAATAATGACGGCGGTGATTCCCATGGCAGGCCTCCAGAAATGTATTTAAGGGCTTGTCATTCTAAGCGAAGTGAAGAATCTCGTGGTGGATAAGGGCTGGATTCCCGCCTTCGCGGGAATGACAAACCCAGTTAGCCTGTTTTCGCCTGACTGCTGCCGGGCCTCACCAGCGGGATACCCTGCGCACAGAGGGGGCATTGCGCGGCGGGGTAGGCGACCTCTTCCGCGCGGTGGCAGGCATAAAAAGGCACGCCGAAATCCACCGGCTGCATCGAACGGTCGACCATGACGCCAATGCCGACGATTTTCCCGCCGAGCTTCTTGACCGCATCGACGACTTCGCGGATAGAGCCGCCAGTGGTGAAGATATCATCAACAATGAGCACTTTCTCCCCGGGCTCGATGCGGAAGCCGCGTCGGAATACGCGCCCCTTACCTCCCGTCTCGTCTTTCTCGGCAAAGATACCGCGCACGCCGAGCTGCCGGGCCGTCTCATAGGATAGTATGATGCCGGGAATGGTCGGGCCGGCCACCACCTGGACACCCGCCTTACGAAAGCGGTCGGCAATCATGCGGCACAGTTTCTCCGTGTATTCGGGGAACTGGAGCACGTGGGCTTTTTCCCAGTAGACGGGGGAATGCAGGCCGGAGGCGAGCAGGAAATGCCCTTTGAGCAACGCCTCCGATTTCTCGAACATCGCCAGGACATTTTCTGCCATTTTCACACTCCTGTATTAGCTTGACGGGTTCGCGGCGGCAATCTGTTTTCCCAGGGGATACTTGGGGACCCATTGCCAGTCTTGCGGAGGCCAGTAAATGACAAACACTCTGGCGATGATGTTTTTAGCCGGCAGGGGCCCGAAAAGGTGCGAATCATTGCTTATATCACGGTTATCGCCGAGGACGAAGTAGGTGCCTTCCGGGACCACTGTCTTCGCAAGAGAATAGGTGAAAGAACGCTTGACGTATGGTTCGTTCAGTTTAACGCCGTTGACATTCACGGTCCCCTGAATGATTTCGACGGTGTCCCCGGGTAATCCGATGACACGCTTGATGTAGTCTCCATCGCTTTCGTTAGGAGCTTTCAGTATGACTACATCTCCCCTTTGCGGATGCCCGACCCAGCTCCAGTAGGCAGCCTTAAAGACTATCACCCGCTCGCCTTCGTGAAAATTGGGCTCCATGCTGGTCTGGAATACCTCGACAGTCTGAATGGCGGTAAACCAGACCACCACAAATACTACGATAAAGATGATTTCTACCAGGAATTCACGTAGAAAGTTTTTCATCAGGTTTCTTTCCAAGCTGATTTTATTATACCGTAACACTCGTAGTGATGCCAGCCTAACGTTGATGACGCAAAGAACTTCAAGGCAGGCGCGGTTTTTCTTGCTAAAAGCCGTAATTGGTAATAGGATAGGTATAGTAAAAAGTCTATTACCACAGGGGGATGATGCAGAAAACCAGAGAGGTACTTTCGGCGGTGTTCAGGTCGTGGCAGCGCTACCACATATCACTCATGATAGCCGCTCTCCTGATAATTTGGGTTGTCTTTATTGGCCTCCATGACCGCGGCATGATTCTGGGATACCTGGCGACGACTATCATTTTGCTGGAGCTAACGTACCGCTGGCGGAAAATCAGGTATTTCTTCATTCTGTTGCTGGCCTCTTTTGTAGGCTCTATTTTCCTGTCTTTTCTGCACGAGGTAGTTGTTTCCCCGCTGGTAAGAATATTGCTGGGGGCCGGGGCACTTAACAGCACCGGGTTTCATATTTTCAGCGATACCGTGTCTCTTATCATCATATTTTTCGGGGTAATGGGTGTCGTTATTGGAGTCGTAGGAATGGCTATTCTGGTGATTTTGCGCCTCGTCAACCTGGTAAACCGTGACAGGACCGCCAGCAGCACTTGACCCGGACAGCCGTTTTAGTTTATCTTATACCAAGATAATCAAGGTATCCACTACACCTGGAAAGAGTTGATATGGAAATAGTCAAGACACTGATACTTGCGCTGGCCGCCTTCGGGCTGGCCTCGGTTCCTTTTGCGCTGCTCGTGGGGCGGTGGTTCCTGGGTGAGGATATCAGGGAGTATGGCGACGGCAATCCCGGGGCATTCAATGTCTTCAAGGCGGGGGGCCAGAAATCCGGCTATCTGGCTGTCACTCTGGATGTCGGTAAGGGTGTGCCCCTGGTCTTTTTAGCGCATGCTGTGTTTGATTTACCGGAGCCGGCGCTGGTGGTCGTGGCCGTAAGCGCCATCCTGGGGCACGCTTACTCGCCGTTTTTACAGTGGCACGGGGGCAAAGCGATAGCCGTGACCTTCGGTGTGCTCCTGGCCTTACCGCAACACCAGTTGTTGTTAGCGTTTATTGCCTGCATGGTGTTTGGTTTTCTTATTATCGAGGCAGATGCCTGGACGGTGATGTTCGGCGCGGCCGGCACGCTGGCTTATATGGGCGTCACCCGCGGGGGCTCTTGGGAAACGCTCCTGATGTTCTGCATACTGGTTATCTTGACCGTTAAGCAGTTTGACGCTTTGCACACCTTACCGGGGTTCAGGGGCAGGCTGATACGCTGGCTCCAAATCCTGGTACGGGGAACTCTGTCCATTATCTAGAGATACTGAAATATGCTATATCAGATTATCGTCGCGGCGGGTCTGGCGGTCTTTCTGGTAAATCTGATTCTCAATCTCCGGACACTCAAGAGACCGAGCGAAAACGCCGGAGTTCCCAACCCGGCGCCCCTGGTTTCCGTGCTGGTACCGGCTAGGAATGAAGAAATAAATATAAGAAACTGCCTGGAATCGCTGCAAAAACAGGACTATCCTAACTACGAAGTCCTGGTGCTCGACGACAACTCGGATGACAGGACGGCCGAGATTGTGACCGGGATGGCGGCGGCGGACAGGCGTATAAGGCTTATCCATGGCGAACCCCTCCCCGACGACTGGGCAGGCAAGCCTTTCGCCTGCTATCAGCTTGCCAGGAAGGCCAGGGGAGAATGGCTTCTTTTCGTCGATGCGGATACGATGCATGCCCCTCATATGATTCGCAGCGTGCTGGACCTGGCTCTTAAGTCAAAAGTTTCGATGCTTTCCGGCTTCCCGCGCCAGCTGGCTAAATCTTTACCGTTGAAAATTGTCATGCCGCTCATGTATTTCGTTATCCTGGGCTGGCTGCCGCTGTGGTGGCTCCAGCGCCCGAGCCATCCAAAACCATCGCTGGCCATCGGCCAGTTCCTGCTCTTTCCCCGGGACGAGTACTGGCGCATCGGCGGGCATAAGGCGGTGCAGTCGCGCATCGTGGAAGATGTCTGGCTGGGGATAGAAATCGGCCGGCACGGCGGGCACCATGTGGCAGTCGACCTTTCATCGGTCGTAGAGTGCAACATGTACGATGACATCGGGGCGGCCTGGAAAGGGCTGGGCCGGTCGATATACTCGGTCACGGCTATTGCGCCCCTGGGCTTGCTGGGACTGGTCCTTGCCGCGATGTTTTTCTACGTGGGGCCGTTTTTCTGGCTCTGGCGGGGGTTCCTGGTGAGCCATCCCGGTACGCTGTGGCAGGAATTAGTGGTTTTTCAGGTCGCCGTGATATTTCTGATGCGCTGGCTGGTGGACAACCGATTCAAGGAGCCGGCCGGCTCGTTCTTTTTCCACCCGCTGGGCTTTCTCTTCCTTTTCCTGGATGTACTCAATGCGGCGGGGCGGTGGCTGGTGGGGGCGGGCGTAAGCTGGAAAGAACGCGTCTACGGCGGCGAAGAGTCTGTGGTGAAGTAGGAGAGAAATTTCATAGCGGTTAAAAATTAGTTAGTAAAAATTTGGCAATAACGGGTTATTTAGCTATTTTGGAGTAAATATCCCAAGCCATTTGGATGGTTTCAGAGCGGATATTCCAAGCCTTATTTAAATTATCATTATAAGTAGCTAGGGCTTGAATAATGGAATCATGAAAATTACCTATTGCATTTTGATATGATTCCGATTCATGAGATTTTTGCAGGACTTCATCGAGAACTGTCTTAGCTTGTAATAATGTTGCATTGAAGTCTTTCATTGCGGCGGTTTCAGCCCTTTTATATGATAAACCTACTTGTAATTCGTTCTCATGGTAAGCCTTGGCAACTTGTCGTTCAGCGTCCATATAAGCAGCATAGGCTCGTTCAGCTTGGCTCATGACCTCATCAATTTGATCCGTATCTTTATGGACCCTATTAGTTCTTTCTTCTACCAATTTTTCTAATTGTTCTGATTTTTCTCTTAAATTTGCCTCTGATAGCCTAAGTGCCTCTTCGGCTTTTTTTCGTTCCGTAATATCACGTGCTACACATTGTATAATCACTGTACCGCGCAATTCATACTTGTGGATGTCTAATTCAAAATAAATTAAATCTCTATCCTTTTTCTTAAATGCTAAATCAATGTAACGGACATCTGTGTCTGCTAAATAAGGGATATTATAATTACTTGGACTCATAAGATGTTTTTTTAAAATAAAAGATGCAATTGATTTACCAACCATTTCTGACGATGAATAACCTAAAACTTTGGTTAATGTCCGGTTGATGTCCAGTATCTGATTTTTTGTATTGCATAAAAAAGAAGGGGTATTAAGAAAATCTAGAAGTGAAAGGGTCGAATCCATAGATTCAAGTATAGGTTCGTGTTCGATGGTTTTTATAGTACGTTCGATGTCTATCGCGAAGCTAAGAGCTAAATCATCTGTTTTAGAATAATTAGCAACAAGATGCCTAGCAGGGTGTTGAAAAACGGGCGTTAAATCACTTATTTTCAATCCTTCTCACCTTTCTTGATGGTTTTAAGTCCTACTGCCTGGTTTCTGAAGCCTCCCGGAGAGGTTTTAGATAGCG
>JBEKDL010000067.1:0-9855 GCA_050014355.1 Dehalococcoidales bacterium
CTGTCTCTCCAGAGCGGCTGCGATGCCGTGCTGAAGCGCATGAAGCGGCGCTATACTGTATCAGATTATAAGAGGGCGGTAAAGCTCATCCGCGAGTCGGTACCGGACGTTGCTATCACCACGGATGTCATCGTCGGCTTCCCCGGCGAGACTGACGCGGAGTTCAGGGAGACCTGCGAGTTCTGCCGTCAGGCGCGGTTCGCCCGTATTCATGTCTTTCCATACTCGCCGCGCCCGGGGACGTTGGCCGCGACCATGCCCGGCCAGGTACCGGAAAAAGTGAAAAAAGAGCGCAGCCGGCAGATGCTGGCGCTGGCTAAGGAGCGCGCGCGAGACTTCCAGAGGCTTTATTTTGGCAAGACCCTGGAAGTGCTCTGGGAGCAAAAAACTAACGGCGTCTGGTCCGGCCTGACCGGCAACTATATTAAAGTCCACGCGCGGAGCAGCGATGATTTGACTAACCGGCTGCTGCCTGTGCAGATTGTTAAAATTTACCGGGACGGGGTGTGGGGGGAAATATAAAATTCATTTCTTAAGCTTTTTTATCGGGTTCCTGTCTTCGCAGGGGACTTTGGTCTGGCACAGCCCGCAGCCGGCCACGCTCTTCTCTAAATCGTAGCCGTTTTTCAGCAGGCCTGGGTCGTAGCCGATGCTGTGCACGTACTCCCGGCACTTATTTTTGTCGTGCCCCTTTTCCGTTATCGCCCCGCCCGGGCAGCGCTTGATGCAGGCTCCGCACTTTTCACCGATTAAGAACAGGCAGTTAGCATAAGGCCCGGCGGCGGTCCGGGGGCTGGCCGTCAATTCCAGGCTGGTGACCGCGCTCCCGCAGCGGTGGGCGATGCCGCGCTCGGTGATGAAACCGTCGGAAAGGCTGAATGTGCCCAGTCCGGCGGCGTAGGCGATGTGCCGCTCCGACCAGTTGGAGAACATCCCCTTTTCGTTGCGAAATGTCTTGAACATACCTCCTGGCAATCCTGGGGCTACCGCCGCGTAGCCCATCTGTTGCATGAACTCCACGACGTGCTTGCGGACCTCATCGTTAAACTGCTCGCCGAACCAGCGCGTATGCGACCAGTACCGCGAGGGCACGCGCGTTTCCAGGCGGTTCGATTTACGCGTCACTTCGGTGATGGGCAGAATCCAGCTTATCACCGCCAGGCGCGCCGGTAAGTCCACGGGCGCTTTGTTTTCCGCCTGCGCCAGGGCCTCGCGGGGGGTAAGGTGCTCCGGCCCGATAATGCTTTTATACTCGTCGAAAAGCGGGTCGGCGCCATTGGCGAACTGCACCAGCGGCTCATCGAACATGAGAGCCGTATCCGACGAAGGCATCCGGTTCAAGGGGCTTTCTTTCACAAAAGATTTAATTTCACTTACGATTAAGTCGGTCGTGTTATTCTTTTTTATCATTTTGCTCCTTGCCGGACGTATTCAAAATAGCCTTTCAACCATAATTATACATAACGTGACTATGTAAGAAAAGTTAAGAAAAGGTAAGAGAAGTTAGTTTTGTTGAAGAAAAATATATGTTATAATTGGCTATTACCTGCTGGAAAAACCTCCGGTAACGCGGAGGTATCTTTCAAGGGCAGAGGCCGCGCCCTCCTTCTCTTTTTCTTAAATATATAGGAAAACTGTTTATACAAGGGTTGGAATCGATAAAAATCACGGGAGGTACCGGTCATGACGACTAAAATGAACCTGGAAGAGTTTGTCCGCACTGCGGAAAGGGTCCGGGAGAAAGCGCTCAAGGAAAACAGGCTGCTGGATAACCCGTCCGACGATGTATTGCGGGGGCTGGTGGAAAAGGAAGAGAGCGTCGTCAAGACGCTTTATAACAACTTCGTAGCCGAGAGCGAACCAACCTCACGCTCGCAGATGTTCACCAAGAATAGCGTGGATGACGTTTTCGGCGAGGACGAGGTAAAGCTGCTGGCCCAGTGCGAGAAAGCGCTTTCGAAGGAAAAGCTGATATCCATCGACCGTATCGTGGGTAACCCGAACGGCAACACCGCGGTCAGGCTCATCTGCCCGGTGAAGTTCGCTCATGTCGCTTACGGCGGCAAGAACCTCTTCGCACCGATTAAGAGACCCGTTAAAAAACCTGACTACACTATTATCTTCTTCGGCGATGCGGCCTGGGAGACCAACAAGTCCAAGCCGCTGCCCCAGAAAGATATCACCATCCGGCTGGCTTTCCTCGATGGTGAGCGCGCGGTCAAGATTGTGCGCAATAGCAACTACATCGGCGAGTACAAGAAGGGCGTTTTTGCCTGCGAGGACTGGGTCGCCAAGATGAAGCGGGGCGGCATCTTCCTGCACGCGGGCTGCCGCGAGGACGTGCTGCAGTCCACCCACGGTGGCTACAAGCCGGTGCGTACTCTCCTTATCGCTTTAAGCGCCAACGGCAAGACGACCACCACCTGCCAGATTCTGGCGCGCAAGGGCATGGAACGCTCGTGGCTCATCCAGGACGACGGCGGCACGCTCATGCCGGACGGCTCGTTCCACGGCTTCGAAGCGGGCGGCGTTTTCGTTAAAACGGAGGGCATCAATCCTGAAGAGCAGGTGGAGATATTTTATGGGCTGCTTAAGCCGGAGACAGTCTGCGAGAACGTTTTCGTCACCCCGGAGGGCGATTTCAACTTCGAGAACTATTCGCGGACGTCCAACGGGCGCGCGGTCGTTTTAAGGCGCGACTTCATGCACGCCAGCCCTTTCATCGACGTGGAAATGGTGGACAACATCGTCCTCATCACGCGCGGGCCGATAATTCCGGCGATATGCAAGCTTAACCTGGAGCAGGCGGCGGCCATGATGGTGCTGGGACAGGCGATGGAATCGTCTGCGGGCGACCCGACGCGCGCCGGCCAGATAAGGACGGAGTTCTTCTACGACCCGTTCGTGGCGGGGGACAGGGCGGCGCACGCTAACCGCTTTTACGATATCCTGAAGGAGTTGCCGCATATCCAGTATTACCTGATTAACACCGGCTCGGTAGGGGAGGGCTACGGCTTTAAGGACATCAACGTGGGGCACACCATGGGCATACTGGACTCGCTGTTCCGCGGCGGCCTGGAAGACTGGGTGGACTCGCCCACGGGCTTTAGAGTGCCGGCCTCCATCCGCGCGGTAGATGATGTCCTGGTGCACCCGGAGAGGCTCTATTCCGAGGCCGACTTCATGGAAAAGCAGCGGGAGCTGAACAAAATCCGCTACGAGGCCATCGAGAAAGTGGGCAGCGGCCTGAACCCGAAGGTCAAAAGGGTGTTCGGGAAAGTTAAATAGTAGGGAGTAGGATAGAGGGTTTAGGGTTGAGGGTAAAGAGAATGCCCCCGAGGCTAAGGCCAAAGGGGGCATTTTTTATTTTGGTCTATTATAATTTACACGGTATAAATGTAACCATGATCAACTAAAGAAAAATGCCTTCCATTCATTGTATAATTGTTCGGGCGTTTTTCCGAATTCATTAATAAAAGCACTATCTAAACTCTTACCTTCATTAACGTTATTAAATATATTAAGGAAACTTTTATCACCATATTTTTGGCAGATATAGTTTATTAAATCGAACGACGTGGCATAAAACCTATCGGCACTTTCAGTATTTGAATTTGGTGCCCACGTGTTTAATTCAACAAAATTCATAGGTGTAGATTTCATTACCCAAAAATATCCAATTATATCTGCCCTTTCTGCTAGCCTAGAAAATCCCCTGGTACTCTCATATTCAGCTAATCCCTCATTTATCCATCTGGTGATAAGGTTCTGATATTTCTTGTCTATCTTTTCATAAATGATGTAATGGATTAATTCATGGGCTGGATCGCTTGAAGTATTATCGCTCATGGAAGCTATATGAATAACATAATGTCCGTTTTCATAAATCATGTAGCCCCCTGTCCATTCAGGTACACGACCCAAACTGTGCTGCTTTAATGTATTCACATCTGGGAATACTTCTACCATGATGGGATAATCCTGAAAGGTAGGTGAATATTTTACGTTTAACCTTAATAGTTGTTTTTCTAGTTCTTCAGCTGTGGCGTCGTAATCTCTTTTAGTTATATTTCCTATACTTGTTATAGAAAATGTTGACTTAGCTTCCTGAAGTAGTTTCTGATTTTGTTGATTTTGATATAGTTTAAGTCCCCCGAATATTAGTCCTCCGAAAAAAATTATACTAATAATAACGATGATCCCTCTTTTAATAAATTTAAACCAACTTATTTTTTTTACATCTTTCCATTTAATCATCATTTTATAAAGAAAAATTAACAAAAACATTATTATTACCACTACACATATTGGAATAATCTTTATTAAACCGATACCATTTGCGGTGAATACTTTGCTTGGCGGATAATAGTCCAAAGCGACCTCGGCAAAGAACACATTAATTTTTGGGTAAAAATATACATACGCAATAAAAATTAAAGCGAAAAATATAAAATAACCTAAATTAATAGTCTTTTTAGGTTCACTTGCCAAATTCCTATTTTCTATCATCTTCATTATTCTAGCTACATTATATACTTATTTTTTAGGCCTTAACACCAACGTTCGCATAAACGTAAAAAGTTTAAGTTAACAAGATTTATAAGCAACAAAAAACCCTCATAAACGAGGGTTTGTAAATAAAAAGTGGTGCGCCTAGAGGGATTCAAACCCACGACACCCCTGCGTGTAAAGCGGACTTGCTAAAGCGCGGTGGCCGCTAGGTGAGAACAGTGACGGCCGGACTGCGCATTTTCATCCTGCGAATGCTCAAGCGTATCCGCTCTTCTTCTCTTAGTTTTTCAAAATCTCTCGTGGCGCCGCACTTTTTGCAGCGACCTACCAGGTAATCTCCGATTATCCACCAATGAACGCATCTGGAGTCTAACATTTTAATGCCTCCGTTTCATCTCTGTTTAATGAGTTGTTGAATACAAGGCGCTAATCAATTTTTCCTGTTCTTTTAAATCAAAAACATTCTTGCGAATCCGGGCTTTCTCCCTGCGAAGAAATATTTTCCTCGATTTTGATATAACTATCGTGTTCATTTTTGCAGGACATCCCTTTCTAATTTATTATCATGGGGCGACACAAGTAGAAATCCCGGAGGGCAGACAATACAAGACATAATATCATGCAGTCTGCCCTTCCAGGGATGCTTCATTCTATGCGACACCGGCATAGATACGCAGAGGACTTAGTACCGCGACGCGTAGCTATTGCCGACACTCTCGGAACGCCGCGCTTTGTTAGCCTGGCGGCATGAGGGACAGCGCTTGGGCTCATTGGTAAAGCCTTTAGCCTGGTAGAATTCCTGTTCGCCTGAAGTGAAAGTAAAGCTAGCCTTGCAATCGGAACACTGGATGGACTTATCCTGAAAACTCATTGGATGACCTCCTCTCTTCTAAGTTTTAGTTAGAGCTCGGGTCATCCAATACTTGATGTAAATCAAAAGGGGGGATTTGAAGAAGCTAATAACAACCTAAACTGGAACTATACATAAAGTATATATTAAAACGATTCTCATTGTCAAGTTGACTACATACTGCGCCTGGATGGATTTGAACCCACGCTCCTTAAAATTGTGCTATGATTATCCAGATACAATCTGGCAAGGAGCAAACCTATGAGCAGATTTACGGAAGTTCTCACCGTTTCCCCGCTGGGTGACGGCCGCACGTGGATTACGCGCCGGGAGTTCGGCTATGACATCGGCGCGGAAGGCAGCGGCAACACGGTCGAGGTGCCCGTCGGTTTTATGACGGATTTTGCCAGCGTTCCCCGTATTTTCTGGGCGGTTCTCCCGCAATGGGGCAAATACGGCAATGCCGCCGTCATCCATGACTACTGCTACTGGGACCAGGCCCGTCCCCGCCAAGAATGCGACCATATCTTTTTCGAGGGGATGGGCGTGTTGGGAGTATCCACGGTTACGAAACACCTCATGTACTGGGCGGTAAGATACTTCGGCGGGATGGCCTGGAAGGGCAACCAGAAAAGAAAAGCGCACAAGCTTAATAAGTTCGCCGAGAACAGGACGATAAAATCGGTGGAAAAGCCGGCCGACTTACGCGCCAAGATGTAACCGGCTCCAAAAATTAATGCGCCTGGAGGGATTCGAACCCACGACACCCGGTTCCGAAGACCGGTACTCTATCCGCTGAGCTACAGGCGCACGGATTCAGCTTCAATCTTACCCCATGAAAGCGTTTTCGGCAACTGCCCTTAATCCCTAATCCCTATTCCCTTATCCCTTATAAGTGATTTAAGTCATTTACAGATTATTTCCTGCGACTTATACTCTTATCAAATAATGCGTAAGGAGGCCACTATGCCGGTAGTTATCGTGGAAATGTGGGAAGGCCGCAGCACCGATGAGAAAAGGCAGCTCGTTAAAGACCTGACCGACGCTTTTGTGAAGATAGGTATACCCGCCCCAGCCGTCAATATAATTATGAAGGACAATCCCAAGAGCTGCTGGGCTGTCGGCGGCGAGCTGTGTTCCGACTTCGAGATACCGCCGGGCGCTTAGCGCCGAATGGGAAATGGGGTGGGTGGAGGGATTTGAACCCTCGATCTTCAGGGCCACAACCTGACGCCTTAGTCCCCTGGGCTACACCCACCGCGCTGAACTTAATTATTATAACGGAAAGATGGCATTACGTTCAATGGGAGGCTATTTCTCCGTGAACTCAACCACCGTCACGCCTTCACCTCCCCCGTCGTAAGCGCCGGCGCGGAAGGATTTTACTAACGGATGTTTTTTAAGCTCCCGCCGGATTGTTTCGCGCAGCATGCCTGTGCCCTTGCCGTGGATGATTCTGACCTGCCGGAAACCCGCCATATACGTATCATGCAGGAACTGGTGCACTCTGGGTAGGGCTTCATCTACGGTGAGATGGCGCAGGCGTAGCTCGTCGGGCGAAGGCCGGGCGGAGTAGTAGTCTTTATTGCTCACGATGATTGAATTACCCGTACTTGCGGAAGACCAGTACCGAGTTGTGCCCGCCGAAACCGAACGAATTAGAAACAGCCGTGTTTACCACGGCTTTCCGTGCCACATTGGGCACGTAATCGAGGTCGCACTCGGGGTCGGGATGGGTGAGGTTTATGGTCGGCGGTATTACGCCGTGTTGCATCGCCAGGACGGTAATCACCGCCTCGATGCTCCCTGCCGCCCCGAGCAGATGGCCTATCATGGACTTGCTGGCGGAAATGGGTATCTTTTTCGCGTATTCGCCGAAGACAGCTTTAATGACGTTGGTCTCCGTGCGGTCGTTGAGGACGGTGGCCGTGCCGTGGGCGTTGATATACTGGACTTCACCCGGACTCACACCACCTCTATCCAGCGCCATCTTCACTGCCCGGGCCGCGCTGGTGCCGTCCGGGGAAGGCTGGGTAAGGTGAAAAGCGTCGCTGGTCGCGCCGTAGCCGACGAGTTCCGCCAGGATAGGGGCGCCGCGTTTCAGGGCATGGGACTCTTCTTCCAGTACCATAATCGCCGCGCCTTCTCCCATCACGAAGCCGTTCCGTTTAGCATCGAAGGGGCGGCAGGCTTCCTTGGGATTATCGTTCTTGGCCGCCAGCGCCCTGATATTGCTGAAAGCGGCGATAACGATGGGCATCAGGGGGGCTTCACAACCACCGGCTATCATCACTTTTGCGTCTCCGATGCGTATCATGTTGTAAGCCTGCCCGATGGCGTCGCTGCCGCTGGAGCAGGCCGCCGAGGGGGCGTAGTTGGGACCCATCGCGCCGGTCAGCAGGGAGACCTGCACCGAGGCGGCATCTCCGGTCATGGTGGGCGCCAGGATGGGGCTGACCCTGTCCGGGCCTTTTTCCGTGAGCACCTTCCATTCGCCGGAGATGGAAAGAAGGCCGCAGACGCTGTTGCCGATGATTACGCCGCAATCGGGGGCACTATCGGGAGTAATGGTGAGTTTGGCTGATGACATCGCCTGGAGGGTCGCAGCCACGGCGAACTGGGTAAAGCGGTCCATCCGCTGCGCCTGCTTGCGGCTGACATACCGGCTGGCATCGAAGCCCCTGACTTCGGCGGCTATTTTTGTCTCGAATCCAGTGGTATCGAAGCTGGTGATGAAATCCACACCAGACTTCCCGGCTACAAGGGAAGCCCACATGTCGGGGATATTGAGACCCACGGGGCTGATGGCACCCATGCCGGTAACTACTACCCTTGGTAGCTGGCTGCGCTTATCTGGGTTTGTACGCGCGTCAGTTATCATATGGTACATTATGTCATTAGTGACATTTGTAGTATAACAGGTAAGACTACGGAATACAATGAAAGTGATCTGCTGTATCCTCCCGGCCCAATCTTGTTGTTCTCCGAACGTTAGTGCTACAATTATTCATAGGAGTTGATATCATGCCGTCCGATGCCATCATCGTCAAAGGCGCCCGCGAGCACAATTTAAAGAATATCGATGTCGTTATCCCCCGGGATAAGCTGGTGGTCATTACCGGCGTTTCCGGCTCGGGCAAGAGCTCGCTGGCCTTCGATACTATCTATGCTGAAGGACAGCGCCGCTATGTGGAATCGCTCTCGGCTTACGCGCGGCAGTTCCTGGGGCGCATGGAAAAGCCCGATGTCGACTATATCGAGGGGTTGAGCCCGGCGGTCTCCATCGACCAGAAAGGGCCGAGCAAGAACCCGCGCTCGACGGTGGGCACGGTGACGGAAATCTACGATTATCTCCGGCTGCTCTTCGCCCGGGTGGGGCATCCCCACTGTCCGCAGTGCGGGCGGGAGATTACCGCGCAGACGGTGCAGCAGATTGTCGATGCCGTCCAGGGGCTCAAGGAAGGCAGCCGCATCATGATACTGGCGCCGGTGGTCAAAGACCGCAAGGGTGAGTATCAGGCGGTGTTCGAAGACATGCGTAAACAGGGCTTCGCGCGCGTTAGAGTGGACGGCAAGGTCTACGACCTCTCGGATGAAATCCGGCTCGATAAGAACAAAAAGCACTCTATCGAGGTGGTGGTGGATAGGCTGGTCGTCGGGCAGGGGAGCAATAACCGCATTGCCGATTCCATCGAGACCGCGCTCAAGGTGGGAAACGGGGTGGTGCTGGTGGCGGTGGTCGGCGGGGAAGAGTTGCTTTTCTCGGAGCAGTTTGCCTGCGTCAACTGCGGCATCAGCCTGGGGGAAATCGCCCCCCGCACTTTTAGCTTTAACAGCCCCCACGGCGCCTGTCCCGCCTGCACCGGCCTGGGCTTCAAGCAGGAAATCGACCCGGATTTAGTATTGAATAAAGACCTGTCCGTCATGCAGGGCGCCATCCGCCCCTGGCAGACGCACAACTGGTACCTTTACCGCGTGGAACCGCTGGCCAGGTCGCACGACTTTTCACTGCATACGGCCGTCAAAGACCTGACTAAAGAGCAGCTTGACCTTCTACTCTACGGCGAGGGCAAAGAGCAATATTCCTATCGCAACCGGTTCGGCAGAACGGTACGGCGCTTTAATGGTTTCGAGGGGGTGATTCCGACCCTCGAAAGGCTTTACCGCGATACGGAATCGGAGTACTCCCGGCAGAACATCGAGCGGTTCATGGTGCTTAAACCCTGCCTTGAATGTCAGGGCAAACGGTTGAAGCCCGAGTCGCTGGCGGTTACCATCGGCGGGAAGAACATCATAGATGTCAGCGGCATGCCGGTGCTGCAGGCGCTGGAATGGATGGAAGAAATCGACGCCAGCGTCCTGACCGAGCGCGAGAAAATGATTGCCCACCAGATTTTAAAAGAGATTAAAACGCGCCTGGGCTTTTTAAAGGACGTGGGGCTGGACTATCTCTCCACCGGCCGCGCTTCGATGACGCTTTCCGGCGGCGAGTC
>JBEKDL010000068.1:0-9239 GCA_050014355.1 Dehalococcoidales bacterium
AGGTTATAACCGCAATCAGGATTGGTACAAACCCATGCTTTATAATGGATAGCTGCTCCCTGACTGCCAAAATCGGATAAGGGTACCAGGTCTCCAGAGTTGCATTTCTGGCACTTGGGGAATGTGATTTGTTCCATTGGTCCTCCTCCCAGCCTAATAAGTAGCATTAAAACCGTATTAGTATACCTTATAACTGCGATAGTTGACAAGGGGGGTACTCTCGCGCCATTTGCCCGCATGCCTGTACTCCTTTATAATTGAAGTAGATACTAAGATGCACGAGTACAGCATCACCGAAAGCATTTTGTCTCTGGCCCTGGAAAAAGCTAACGAGGCTAAAGCGGGACGGATTACCCGTGTAAACCTGGTGCTGGGCGAGCTATCGGGGGTAGTAGGCGATTGTGTGCGGCAATATTTTGAAATCCTCGGGAAAGATACCATCGCGGACAGCGCGGTGTTATCGTTTGAGATGAAGCCTACCATGTTGAAATGCCGCCAGTGTGAGAGGGAATTTTCCCCGGCCGACCACGACTGGGTCTGTCCCGACTGCCATGAGCCGAATGTGGAGATAATATCGGGGCGCGAATGCTATATGGAAAGTATCGAGGTGGAGTAAATGGCCGTTAAAGTAATCACCGTCGGTGAAAAAGTCCTCATCGCTAACGAGGTCAAAGCGCGGGAGAATAAAAACCGGCTGGACCAGCACCGCATCCTGACGATTAATATCATGTCCTCGCCGGGGGCGGGCAAGACCAGCGTGATTCTGAATAGTATTAAACACTTCAAAAACAAAATCAGAATAGCCGTCATCGAAGGCGATGTGGCCTCCACCGTCGATGCCGATAAAGTGAATGCGCTGGGTATACCCGTCGTCCAGATAAATACCGCCGGGGGCTGTCATCTTGATGCGAACATGGTGGCCCCGGCACTGGACGACTTGCCCCTGGAAAAGACCGATTTGCTGTTCATCGAGAACGTCGGCAATCTCATCTGCCCGAACAACTATATCCTTGGCGAGGATAAAAGGGTGATGATTGCCAGCCTGCCCGAGGGGGATGATAAACCTTATAAATACCCGGCCATGTTCGCGGATACGGACGTGGTGCTCCTTAATAAAACCGACCTCCAGCCCTACCTCGATTTCAATGCGGACGCCTTCAAAAAAGTCGTGACCGGCCTGAACCCGGATGTCTTTATCTTTCCCGTTTCCAGCAAGACCGGCGCGGGCATGGCAGCCTGGTTCTCCTGGCTGGAAACCGCCTTAAAAAATAAACGGAACAGGTAATGATATGGCGAAAACACCCGTCTTGAGTCTGGCCCGTATCAATGTCCGCGGCGTGGTCCAGGGCGTCGGTTTCAGGCCCTTCGTTTACCAGCTTGCCACCCGGCACAACCTTAAAGGCTGGGTTTGCAACACTTCCGGGGACGTGAGCATCGAGGTGGAGGGGGACTCTCAAAACATCGAGCAGTTCGTCCGTGAGCTGCAGGAAAAGGCACCGCCGCTGGCGCATATCCGGGAAGTAACCGTTGCGCCGGGCCCGCCCGCCGGCTACCCGGTTTTTAAAATCCGCCCCAGCCTCGCGGAAGAAGGGAAATACCAGCTCGTCTCTCCTGATATCGCCACCTGCCCCGACTGCCTGCGGGAAATTTTCGACCCCGCCGACCGGCGCTACCGCTATCCCTTTACCAACTGCACCAACTGCGGCCCGCGCTTTACCATAATTGCCGATATCCCTTACGACCGCCCCAACACCACCATGAAAAACTTCCGGATGTGCCCGCAGTGCCAGCAGGAGTACGATGACCCGCGCGACCGCCGCTTTCACGCCCAGCCCAACGCCTGCCCGGTTTGCGGTCCGCAACTTCAACTGCTGGATGCCACCGAAAAACAGGTGCCCTGCGCTGATATCATTCAAGAAACCGCCTCGCTGCTGGGCGCCGGCAGGACTGTCGCCGTTAAAGGGCTCGGCGGCTTCCTGCTGGCCTGCGATGCTTCGGATGATGGTGCTGTTGGTCGCCTGCGCCGGCGGAAAAAGCGCCCCGCCAAACCCCTGGCAGTCATGGTCGAATCTATCGATGAAGCTAAAAAACATTGTTATGTCAACTCTACCGAAGAAGAACTGCTTCGGTCACCGGGCAGCCCTATCGTTCTGATGAGATGGAAAGCTAACTCCACGATAGCGCGGTCGGTCGCCCCCGGCCTCGACCATCTCGGTGTGATGTTACCCTATACCCCCCTCCACCACCTCGTTATGAGAGCGACGGGTCTGCCGCTGGTCATGACCTCCGGCAACCTCTCCGAAGAGCCAATAGCTAAAGACAACGGCGAAGCGGTGCAAAGGCTGGCCGGCATCGCCGATTTCTTCCTGGTGCATAACCGTGATATCTACGCGCGCTACGACGATAGCGTGATGATGGTGGTAAAAAATAGCCCGCAGTTCATCCGGCGCGCCCGGGGCTTTGCCCCCCACCCCATCCGGCTTAAGAATAAAAGCCGTCAGATACTCGGCTGCGGTGCCGAGGAGAAAAACACCTTTTGCCTGACGCGGGACGATTACGCCTTCGTCAGCCAGCATATCGGCGACATGGAAAACATCGAAACGCTGGAGCATTTTACGAACACGATAGAGCTCTATAAGAAGCTGTTCAGAATAAACCCTGAAATCATCGCCTGCGACCTCCACCCGGAGTACCTGCCCACTAAATACGCTCAAGAATTAGCTACCGGACAAAATATCTCTCTCGTGCTGGTACAGCACCACCATGCCCATATCGCCGGCTGCCTGGCGGAAAACGGGGCGGAGGGGCCGGTTATCGGGGTGGCGCTGGACGGCACCGGCTACGGGACGGACGGGCAGATATGGGGCGGCGAGTTCCTTGTCGCGGACTATCAAGGTTTTCAGAGGCTGGCGCACCTCGAATACCTGCCCCTGCCCGGCGGCGCCCTGGCCATCAAGAAACCTTACCGTACGGCTATCGGATATTTGCTGGCGCTGGGTATTTATCCTGATGATAAACTCCCGCTTAATGCGTACCTGAATCCCGCTGAATTGGGACTGATTAAAAACCAGGTCGAAAAGAAGATTAACGCGCCGCTGACTTCCAGCATGGGGCGCCTTTTTGATGCCGTGGCCGCGCTCATCGGTGTCCGGGGGTTAATCCAGTACGAGGCCCAGGCGGCCATCGAGCTGGAGGTGCTTGCCCGAGGAGCCGAAAGCGAGACCGGCAAATACCCGTTTGCCGCTGTTGAGCAGGACGGCGTCACCATCATTAAAATTCGCGATTTGCTGGCCTCGATTATCAGCGATTTGCAAGCCAGCGTACCTAAGGAGGTTATCGCTGTTAAATTTCATAACACTGTTGTTAATATGATTGTAGACATATGCAGCCAGATCTCGAAGAAGACCGGCTTAAAGGGTGTTGTTTTGAGCGGCGGCGTCTTCCAGAACCGCCTTTTACTCTCTAAAACCGCACCCACCCTTGAGGCGGCAGGTTTTAAAGTATATACTCACCATCAGGTGCCCTGTAATGACGGCTGTATATCCCTGGGGCAGGTCGTCGTTGGGAATTCAATATGGAGAAAAAATAATGACTAAAAAGACATTCGGACCGCAGACATGGCTCTACCCCGAGCCCACGGTGCTGGTCGGCGCTAACGTCGACGGCCGGCCGAATTTCATGGCCGTGGCCTGGGCAGGAATCGCCTGCGGCAATCCGCCGTGTATTTCCGTGGCGCTAAGGCATGCCAGGCACACCCTCAAAGGCGTCCGCCAGAACATGACTTTTTCCGTCAATATCCCCTCGACCGACCTGGTCAAAGAGACGGACTATTGCGGCCTCGTCTCCGGCGCGAAAACGGACAAGGTCAGGGACTGTAAGTTTGAGGTGTTTTACGGCCAGCTGGAGAGCGCCCCGCTCATCGAGCAGTGTCCCATCAATATGGAATGCGAGGTTCAGCACATTCTCAACCTTGGCAGCCATGCGCTGGTCGTCGGCAGCATCATCGAGACACACATCTCGGAAGATTGCTTGACTGACGGCCAGCCCGACGTCAAGAAGATTAGACCGATTATCTATAACCCGCGGCCGGCCACCGGGTATTACGCGGTGGGAAACAGTGTCGCCGCCGCTTTCAGTGTGGGCAAAGTAATTAAAAGTAAAGGATAACCGCAATGTGTTTAGCCATACCGGCACTAATTAAAACAATTAAAGGCGAGCAGGCCGTCGTGGATATCGAGGGCGTCCGGCGGGAGGTGAGTTTGCAGCTTACGCCGGAGGCTAAAGTGGGCGACTACGTGCTCCTGCATACCGGGTACGCTATCGGCGTCATCGACCCCGCTGAAGCCGAGGAAACGCTGACTTTGTTAAGGCAGATAAGCGAGGCGAGCGCTTAAAAACGTTGTCATTGCGAGGAGCAACGCGGCGTGGCAATCTCTATCTTCGCATTGAATGTATCATTGGGATTGCCACGCTTCGCTCGCAATGACCAAGAACCGAGAATAATTGAAATACGTTAACGAGTACCGCGACCCCGAGCTGGGCAAAAAGCTGCTTGAAAGAATTCACCGCCGTTCCCGTAAACTCGCCAGGCTCATGGAGTTTTGCGGCGGGCACACGGTAGCCATTTTCAAATACGGCCTGCGCCAGCTTCTGCCCGCTAACATTGAAATGCTTTCCGGGCCGGGCTGCCCGGTGTGCGTCACCGCCGCCGCCGACCTCGATAAAGCCATCTCGCTGGGGAAACTCCCCGGCGTTATCGTCGCCAGCTTCGGGGACATGGTCAGAGTGCCGGGCAGCCGCTCCAGCCTCCAGCAGGCCAGGGCCGCCGGCGCTGACGTCCGCATTGTCTACTCGGCGCAGGACGCACTAGCCATCGCCCGCGATAATCCGTCGAAGTCCGTGGTGTTCATCGGCATCGGCTTCGAGACTACCGCGCCCACCATTGCCGCTTCTATCTTACAGGCGGAGCGGGAAAAAATAAAAAACTACTTTGTGCTATCCCTCCATAAAGTCTGTCCGCCGATTATGAAAGCTATCCTCGACCTGGGCGAGGTGAGGCTCGACGGCATTATCTGCCCCGGCCACGTCAGCGCTATCATCGGCTCCCGCCCTTATCAGTTCCTTGCCGACGACTATCACATCGCCTGCGCCGTCTCCGGTTTCGAGCCGGTAGATATCCTGCTGGCGGTCGATAGGCTGGTCGAACAGATTGAAAGCGGTCAGCCTAAGGTGGAGATTGCCTACCGCCGCGGCGTCCGGCCGGAGGGCAACGAGACCGCTCTCCGCCTCATGGACACCATCTTCGAAATCGGTGCGGCAAACTGGCGCGGTATCGGCCTGGTCCCCGCCAGCGGCTTGCAGATTAAAAAACCGTACGAAAGATTCGATGCCGAAAAGAACTTCGATATTAAAACCGGCGCCGCCCGCGAACCAAAGGGCTGCATCTGCGGCGCCATACTACGGGGTGTCAGCACGCCCGAAGCCTGTAAGCTCTTCCGCGTGACCTGTACGCCGGAGCACCCGGTCGGCCCGTGCATGGTATCATCGGAAGGCAGCTGCGCCGCTTATTACCAGTACGGAGACGATGATGGAAGATAAAATTTTGCTCGCCCACGGCAGCGGCGGTAAGCTCATGCACGACCTTATCCAGAGCTTCCTCCCCGAGCTTTCCAACCCCATACTGGAAAGAATGGAAGATTCCGCCGTCTTCGATGTCAGCGGGCGGCTGGCCTTCACCACCGATAGCTACATCGTCAGGCCGCTTTTTTTCCCCGGTGGCGATATCGGCAAGCTGGCGGTCTGCGGCACCGTTAATGATTTATCCATGAGCGGGGCCAGGCCGCTTTATTTAAGCCTGGCTTTGATAATAGAAGAAGGCCTGCCGGTGGCCGAGCTAAAAAAAGTTATCTTGTCCATCAAAAAAGCCGCCGCTGAAGCCGGCGTGAAAATCGTCACCGGCGATACGAAAGTGGCCGACCGTGGCAGCGCCGATAAGCTGTTTATCAATACCGCCGGCGTCGGCCTGGTGCCGGAAGGAGTCAGTATTTCTGCTGCTAACGCCAGACCCGGCGATAAAATAATCGTCAGCGGCACTATCGGCGACCACGGCATCGCCGTATTGAGCCAGCGCGAAGGGCTTAAGTTCGATATCCCTGTCCCCTCCGATTGTGCCCCGCTGAACGGTCTTGTCGCGGAGATGCTCACGGCAATGCGGAACATACACTGTATGCGGGACCCCACCCGCGGCGGTCTGGCCACCACGCTTAACGATTTTGCCGGGAAGTCACAGGTCGGCATCGCCATCGAAGAATCCAAAATCCCGATTAATAAAGCGGTGCAGGCCGCCTGTGAGCTGCTCGGCCTCGACCCCCTGTATATCGCTAATGAAGGCAAGCTGGTAGCGGTCGTGCCCCCGGCAGATGCCGATGCGGGACTGGCCGCCATGAAACGCCACAAATACGGTAAAAATGCCGCCATCATTGGCGAGGTCGTTACGGCCCATCCCGGCAGGGTCGTGATGAAGACCATCCTGGAAGCCTCCCGCATCGTGGATATGCCTGTCGGCGAACTTCTGCCGAGAATATGCTGAAGTAACTGTCATTGCGAGGAGCGGTTTACTTGCCAAACAAGAGTTTTTTCAGATAAGAGCGACGTGGCAATCTGTAATTAAAATTAAGTCAAAGATTGAGATTACCACGGTCTTCGGCCTCGCAATAACACATTTTCTAAGGAGTAAAGTGCCCTCATCCCATGATAATCCTTTTAAAGAAAATACCCCGCCCCGTATCGCGGTCATCGGGGTAGGCAACCTGCTCATGAAGGACGAAGGTATCGGTATTCACACCGTGAAAGCGCTCCAGGAAATCAATCTTCCCCCGTATGTCAGACTAATCGACGGCGGGACATCGCCTGACCTGATTGCTTATACCGGGGCTGTCGACAAGCTGATTATCATCGATGCGGCCAGGGCCGGCGGCAGACCGGGCACGATTTACCGCTTCCGGCCGGAGGATTTAGCTGCGGAAAAAGGAATCCTTACTTCCGCCCATGAGCTGGGCGTGGTGCAAAACCTTAAACTCATGTCGCTACTCGGCAACGAGCCGGCGGAAACCATAATTATCGGCATTGAACCAGGCAAAATCGAGGCCGGTCTCGAGCTTTCTGCCAGGCTCCGGCAACAGATGCCGCAAATAGTCAAAGTAGTCCTGAAAGAAATAGGGTTATCGTAGCCCCGGCTGAATCAAAGATTCTTGACATTGGCGTAAGTGTATCAGCAGCCAAAACTCTTGATACCTTACTATCGTGTGAGCTATACTTCCGGTTGAGGGAGCGGATGAGTCCCGGTGGGCTTCGCGGACTTCAAATCCGTTGGGGGGCATTAAACATGTCTTCGGTGGGTTCGACTCCCATGCGCTCCCGCCAGATAAAACGGTTAACATTTACCTCCGCAGGACGTTTGCCTCTATCCTAGCCAAGCGGGGCGTTGACGCCCTCCACATTAAACGGCTGGGCAGGTAGGAAAGTATGGCGATGGTGGAGCATTATACGAGGTCGGTAAGGTTTGAGGATAGCATGAAGTTCTATAGCGCGATAGTTAGTTAACCCTGCCAGATAGCATTTTAACAGTAGGCCCCGGACGATACAGGTTCCGGGGCTTATTGTTTGGTTAAGCTATTCTTCTTCCTCGGCTTTGTTACCCAAATCTAATTTGCATATTTGGTCGTCAACTTCTGTTTCTGGTATTTTATAAAAACAGTAAGGGCAGAAATAGGTCATAGTGCTATATTCAGGTTCAAAGCCTATTCTGCCTTCCATTTCCTCGCTGGTTATTTTAACATCTGGTGGTGATATGTCTTCTTTGTCCATTGCCCAGTAATAACATCCCTCTTTCTTCCAATACAGTATGTCAGAGCTTGTTCGTATTTCGTAAATTCTATCCAAAGAGCGACTACAATGTGGGCACGTAATCATATCTTTATTCCTCCATGCACCCAGTTGTACCTATTGTAACGCCGCTTGCTTTTGGAGGCAAGCGGGGCGCTCATCACGACCACCATGTTCCCAAAGGGGGCGAAGGGCTGGTTGTGAATTGACATCAGTTATCCTTGTGCCTAGAATATGCCTATGGACTATGCCATTTTAATAGCTGGAGTCTCCCTAGCTATTTCGCTTTTTGTAGCTTATCTTGAAATCAGCCGTAGATGGCGTAAGCTCTATTTTTCAGTAACAAACGTGGACTTAGTTGATGGTCTTGGTGATGAGTTATTTGTTGTTTTTTATCTAGGTTTCGTAAATACTGCATCTATCCCAAAATCTGTTTATTTAATAGATACTAAACTTAAAGAGAATTTTCGCGTTACTGATGTACAGGGTACACCAAATCCTGAACTAACCATAAAAACATATCGTCCTTTTGGTATGCAGTGTAAAGGGTGTGCTCTGCGATTTGATGATGTTGAGGTAGGCCCCTTTGATGTAGAGCCATACCATTCAAAGACTATTACACTGCCGTTAAAGTTAGCCCCGTTTGACTTTTCCCACTTTGAACACGGCAGGCAGTCAACTATGAAAAGAATAGGCTATTTTGTAGCTTATGACCACAAGAAACACGTGCTGGCAAAGGCCCCCATAGATGTTCCTGTTTAGGTAAGCGGGTACTCCCCACGACCCCCACGTTCCAGAAATGGGCGGATGAAATTGTTTTCTAGTGTTTATCCCCCCTTGAGGGGCAGGGTAATTACCCTTTAATCTAATTTCTCGCTATTATTGTTTATTTATCGGATTACTGCCACAAAATTGGTATATGGTTTTCCATAAAAAAGGTACTCGCCTCCAAAGCTAGGGATACGCCTCCGTAATTTGCAGGTTTGCGTAAAAGCCGGGGGTTTTACACACGACTTAGCTATGGACGGAGGGGCGCACAAGAGAAATTATGTAGACTCTGGGCGCGGTTTTTATTGCCCGCGGGATAATTTTCCCCGGTTAATAAGGACGCTGCAGGTGTAATCGGGCTTTCTCTAATGACCAAAAATATTATACGGTCTTCTGATGGTTGTGAACGGTATGAAAGCCTGCTGGCTGTTCCGCGCAATCTTGCCCAGGATTTCCGCCCTATCAGGAAGGCGGTTGCTCTCAAAAGTCCGCCGGTAGGTCGGGTCTAATTTGGCTTTCATGCCAGGAGCGAAGACTTCAAAGTGAATGTTTGTCATCATTTTCCGGCACCTCCTCCACATTTTCTT